>JAVBPA010000047.1:0-17743 GCA_031549925.1 Eubacteriales bacterium | reverse complement strand
GTCGCTTTTGAAAAAGCTCCGCAAAACTTTTGTGAAATAAACAAGCTTTTTTGCCAGGCTTTTCGAAGAAAAGCCGCTTTTATCGCAGAAAAGCCGCGTACCCCCGTACCCCCCGCATCCCGCTTTACCGCGGGATTTATTTTTATACAGGAGAAAAACAATTTTATATGAAAATAAAACTTTTGACTTACAACATCTTTTCGGGGAGAACCCTTGACAAAAAGTATGACCTCGGAGGTAAAATTGATATCATCCGTCAAACTTCACCCGATATTATCGGACTTAATGAAGTACATAATAATACAAACCATTCCGGATTTACTTCTCAAACGGATATAATTGCCGGCGAGCTTGGCTTCCCCCACAAATTTTTTGCCCGGACTATCGACCATGACGGAGGTGAATACGGTATCGCGCTTATTAGCCGTTTTCCGATACTCAAATGCGAAAATATTCCGATACCGGATATCTGCGGGGATAAGCGTGACAGCAGATTTGAGGACAGAACCCACATCTGCGCAGATATCGACTGCGCAGGTACAGTTTTGCATGTGATAACCTCGCATTACGGCTTATCCGTACCTGAAAGGGAATCGGCGGTTTCGCAGACGTTAAAAATTTCCGGATCCTTTAATTTTGAAAGAGTTGTCTTTATGGGGGATTTGAACACAAAACCCGATGAAGAGCTGCTAAAGCCTCTGTTTTCGGTATTCTGCGACGCGGGGGAAAATTTAGAGGGAGAACAAGGCTATACCTTCCGCTCGGATAATCCCACCGAGAGGATAGATTACATATTGTTCTCCCGCGATATTAAATTATGTTCGGCTTTTGTGCCGCGCTTTATTTCTTCCGACCATCTGCCGGTTTTCGCTGAAATTGAAATTTAATTTTTTTCTTGATATATACAATCTATTTTACACTGTAATAATTTATAAGACAGCCTGACAGTATAATATCCCGCTCTTCACCGGTTAAAAACCCGAGACGCAGCTCAATTTGCCCGCCGCTATCTCCGTTTTGTTTTATAATATACGCGTTTATTATCTCATCGCTTTCGGCGACCGCTTTTTTTATGCCCGGTATGAAAATGTAATCACCTGTTTCAAAAGCGGGTTTTTCTTTCATGATAAAGGGTAACATTCCCCAGTTTATCAAATTGGAACGGTAACGCTTTGTTGCATATTCCGACGCTATGTTTGCCGCACCTCCCAAAACTCTCTGGCACGCCGCAGCGTATTCCCTCGCGCTTCCGTCGCCGGGCTTTATTGCATATATCAGGCTGCCCACAGAAGTTTTTTTGCTTTCCGTGTATTTTTCTGCCTCAAAGCGGATTTCATCAGGTAAGTCAGAGTAGGGAACATCAGCCGATTTCGCGTTTTTGAGATACGAAGGATCTTTGCGGGAAAGAGTAAGCTCCGCCATTTTTTGAGGATTTGAACGGTAGGAGGAGCTTTCGCCGGAGGGGATTAGTTCGTCTGTAGTGGTTACGGGATCCATTATAACCGAGGCTACGCTTAAAAGGATATTGTCCTCCAGCGCGGGAATCTGCGGCCAGTCGGTTATGTTCGGCCCGAATTTCAGTTCTGTTTCAGAAGCAGGGTTTTTCCAGCCGTTGTATACGCGTTTTCTGTACGCGCTGTCGTCATATATATATTCTGTATCAGTGTAATTAACATCGATTTCATCGCTTCCGGTGAGGATTCCTCCGTTTTGAGCGGTGGCTGCGATAGAACGCGTATCCATTAAAGCTACATAAGCGTTTTGTCCGGAAGAGGGCTTTGAGCCTTCGCGGTTTGGGAAGTTGCGTGTTGTATGGCGGATTGAAAAGCCTCCGTTCTGCGGAACATCCTCAACGCCGAAGCACGGGCCGCAGTACGCGCTTTTTATAAGAGCGCCGCTTTTTACAAGTTCCTCTATCGAACCGCTTTTTATCAGAGCTGTATAAACAGGCTGGGAAGCAGGGTAAGCGGAAAGCGAAAAGCTGCCGTTTCCGACGGATCGTCCGTTCATAATATCCGCTGCGGCGCGCAGATTTTCATACAATCCGCCCGCACACCCCGCAATAATTCCCTGATCAGCCAAAATTCCCCCGCCGGTGATTTTGTCACCAAGTCCGAGCGGAGTCAAAATATCCTTTGCATTTTCTTTGAGAGTGCGGATAGTGTATACATTTGACGGATGGAAAGGCAGGGCTATCATAGGTTCGATTTCGGAGAGGTCAACATCGACCATTCCGTCGTAATAAGCGACTCCGGAAGGTGAGAGTTCCTTGTAATCCTCGCTTCTGCCGTGCTTTATATAATAATCGCGGATAATATCATCCGTCTGCCAGATTGTGCTAAGACAAGCGGTTTCGGCGGTCATAACGTCGAGAGCGCACCTGAATTCGGCGGTGAGGGAGGAGATACCGTCTCCGATAAATTCCATTACTTTATTCTGAACGAAATTATTTTTAAAAACAGCTCCGATTATGCTGAGCGCGACGTCATGCGGTCCGATATGTTTACCGGGTTTGTTTCTCAGGCGCACCGCTATTATTTCGGGTGAATTTTCGTCATAGGTACGTCCTAGAAGCTGCTTGACAAGCTCCGGACCTCCTTCACCCACCGACATTGTGCCGAGCGCTCCGTAACGGGTATGGCTGTCAGAACCCAGTATCATTTTGCCGCAGCCCGACATAACCTCACGCATATACTGATGGATTACCGCCAAATTTGCGGGAACATATATCCCCCCGTATTTTTTCGCGGCTGAAAGTCCGAAAGCGTGGTCGTCTTCGTTAATAGTGCCTCCTATGGCACACAAGCTGTTGTGGCAGTTGGTCAGAACATACGGCATCGGAAATTCGGAAAGACCGCTTGCTCTTGCTGTTTGAATAATTCCGACATAGGTTATATCGTGCGAAACCAGCGCGTCAAAGCGCAGCTTTATTTTCCCTTTTTCTTTTGTTGTGTTATGGGATTCAAGAATTTTGTATGAAATCGTATTCTTTTTAGCTTCCTCCGGTGTGACGGAAGGATTTTTTTCGATTTCTCCCTGTGATATAAAAACGCCGTTTTCATATAGCTTTATCATAAAATATATAATCTCCGTTTGCGGATATAAAAATTTTTCATATTATATCATACGGAAAAAAATATTTCTACATATACAACGTAAAATTTTAAAATTTCAGCTTTCATAAAGTATTGAATTTAAAAATATTTTTAGTATAATAAAAGAGAATAAAGGCAATATAAAACAATATAAAGAACTTATAAAAACAGAAAATCAGATATTAAGGAGAAATATAAAGATGAGAGTTAAAATAAATCTTGATACAATGACAAAGGTAACAAATTTTGTACGCGAGGCGACCTCTTACAGCGCGAATATATTCTTAACCGACGCCGACAGATTTTTTATTGTCAGCGCGAAATCAATGCTCGGAGCGGTTTACACCATGGAATGGAAAGAAGTTTGGTGTGAGTGCGACCACGATATATATCAGCTTGTCAACAAATATATGATAGACGAATCCCCACGCATTGAAAATTAATATTAGCTATCAACCTGCATCTTCAATAAAATCATATTATGCTGGATAAAAGCGTAAACCATATTGATATTTATATGAAACGCCCTCCCCTTGACCCTCCGGAACCGCCTTTATTGAAAAGCGGGTTTTCGATAGTCAATTACCGTGACGGGGATGAGTATTCATGGGCGGAAATAGAAAAATCGGTGCTTGAATTTGAAAACGAAACGGACGCTTTGGAATGGTTTCGGAAATTCTATTTCCCTTACCGTGAAATGCTGTACAGCCGCTGCCATTTTGCGCGCACACCGGAGGGGAAGCTCGCCGGAACCGCAACCGCCTGGAAAGAAGTGCATAACGGCGTTTTGTTTCCCGTAATTTATTGGGTTGCCGTAAAACCGGAGTATCAGGGGCTGGGGTTAGGCAAAGCTTTGATAGCCGCTTCCGTCCGAACCTTGTGCTCGGTTTACGGTAAATGCGAAATATGGCTCCATACACAGACAGAATCGCACCGGGCAGTCCGAATTTATGAAAAGAACGGTTTTGTAATGCAGCCCTTTGACATGAAGGGCGATGAGGTTTTATATTTGGATAAAGCCCGTGAAATTATTGACGGAATTTACCGGACATAAAACAGCAAATCTATTTTACCTAAAAAAAGATTGGCGGGGATAATTTTATGAAAAAAGACGATGATATTACCGATTTAGAAAAAGATGAGGAAAATATACCGGAAAACGGCGGGGGTGATGAGGATACAGATTTAAAATCCCTTATAAAAAAAGCGCAGGAGGAGCTGGGGGAGCTTCAGCAGAAAATAAAAGCTGCGAATATTCCGGTAATTATTCTTTTTGAGGGCTGGGGAGCTTCGGGGAAAGGTTACATAATCAGCAAGCTGATATCGGAGCTTGACCCGAGAGGCTTCAAGGTTTACACTACAGGCGCGTATACATCCGACGAAAAGCGTTATCCTCCGATGAAAAGATACTGGACAAAAATACCTCAGTACGGACAGATATCGATATTTGACCGGAGCTGGTACCGCGATGTTTCAATCTCCTTTGTAGAGGACGGTATATCGAACCTTGAAACCGAACACAGGTTTGACGATATACTGGATTTTGAGGAGCAGCTTGCCGACGACGGCTATGTTATACTGAAATTCTTTTTGAAAATTTCCAAAAAGGAACAAAAAAAACGCTTTGAAAAACTCGAGCTTAATCCCTCTACACGCTGGAGAGTTACCGAAAATGACTGGCGTCATCACCGGATGTACAGCGAATACAAAAACGCTTTTGAAACGATGATACAAAAAACCGGTAAAAATTATGCTCCGTGGCACGAAGTTGATGCTTGTTCTAAAAAACGCGCGGTTTTCGAGATTTGCAGGATAACCGAAGAAACGTTCAAAGCTGCGCTCCTGCGTGAAAAAATAAAAACTGCGGGTGAGGTACGTATTAATCCGAAAATACCTGTCATGCCGCAAAAGAAACTGAATCAGGTAAACCTTTGCGTAAAGCTTGAAGACGAAGTTTATTCCCAAAAGCTCGACAGCGCACAGCGCAGGCTTTTTGAACTCCATAATCTTCTTTATCAGAAGAAGATACCGCTGATAATCGTCTATGAAGGCTGGGATGCCGCCGGAAAGGGCGGTAATATAAAGAGGCTCACTGACGGTCTCGACCCGCGCGGATATGAAGTTATACCCGTCGGCGCGCCGACTCCGCCCGAACTTTACCGCCATTATATGTGGAGGTTTTGGAACTCTCTTCCCAAGGACGGACATATTGCGATTTATGACCGCTCATGGTACGGCAGGGTGATGGTCGAACGAATCGAGGGCTTTTGCACGGAGGAGCAGTGGAAGCGTGCTTTTGATGAAATGAACCGCTTTGAACTGACCCTTAGAAACTGGGGAGCTATTATCATCAAGCTATGGATTCATATTGACGCAAACGAACAGCTGCGGCGTTTTACAGAAAGACAGAATACACCTCAAAAGCAGTGGAAAATAACCGATGAGGACTGGCGTAACCGCAATAAATGGGAACTGTACGAAACGGCGGTTGACGATATGCTCCGCTATACCAATACATCGTTTGCCCCTTGGGTTATAATAGAGGGCAATGATAAAAAATACGCCCGGGTTAAAGCTTTAACCTCTGTTATCGATCATATTGTAGGTTCGATATAAGAGGGCGCGTGGGGGGAGGGGAACGGTCGCTTTTTTACAATAAAAGCGGCTTTTCTGCGAAAGCCTGGCAAAAAACCTTTCACAAAAGTTTTGCGGTTAGTAAACTTTTTGACTTTGCTTTTCTCAAAAGCGACCGTGCACTTCCTGTTCCCCGCGTCCAATAAGAAAGGATTTCAAATAATATGGCAAACACCTCAATAAAAAACGGCAAGCCGTTTCTCGACACAAACGGAAACCGTATTCAAACGCACGGCGGTTCGGTTCTCTTTGACGGCGGAAAGTTTTGGTGGTACGGCGAAAACAAAGAATTTACAACCAGTTCTTACTGCGCAATCCGTCACAACGGCGTAAAAATGTATTCATCCGACGATTTATATAACTGGACAGATGAAGGTATTGTATTGTATCCGTCAGATGATCCGAAAAATCCGCTTCATCAAACCCGTATAGCGGAACGCCCGCATATTATATACAACGAAAAAACAAAATTGTATGTCATGTGGATCAAGCTTATGGGAAGCAGCGAAAATATTGCGGATTCGGGATGCCAATACTACGGAGTTGCGGTTTCGCCGAAAATAACCGGTCCTTATGAGCTTATAAAAACGTTTCATCCGTGTTCAATGAACAGCGGAGATTTTGATTTATACGTAAATCCCAGCGACGGCAAAGCCTATATTTATTTTGAAAGAGTTCACACGGAGCTTATCTGCGCCGATTTAACTGACGATTATACAGGAGTTACAGGGTATTACACAAGCCATTTTCCGTATCTGTACCCGCCTTTTACGCGTGAAGCACCCGCGTTTTTTACCCGTCACGGATTAAAATATCTCCTGACATCCGGGACGACCGGATTTTTCCCGAATGCTACGGAAAGCGCTGTATCAAGGCTTTTTCACGGTGAGTGGGAAGTTTTGGGAGATCCGAGTATCGGCGATGTGACGCGCACAACTTTCGGTTCGCAAATCAGCTCGGTTTTCCGTCATCCGCATAAACAGGATTTGTATATTGCGATAGCCGACAGATGGCTCGTTGATTATGACCTCGGCTTGAGTCCTTTGGTGCATAACAATTTTATCAGAGGTTTTTCTCCTGACCGTAATAATCTGCCCGACGACGGAGGAATCCGGTTAGGTGAGATTTCTGAATATAATTTGTGTAATGCCGAATATCTTTGGCTTCCCTTGAAATTTGAAGGAGATCGGGTTATTTTGGAGTATAAAGACGAAGTTACTTTTTGAAAAAGCAACCAAAACACGGAATTGGACACGGGGTACTGGGATGCGTGTTACTTTTTGAAAAAGTAAACAAAACATGATTGAAAAAGTAACCAAACATGGAAATGGACACGGAACGACACGGGGGTCGTTCCCTACGGGTGAATTAAAACTCCTGTGTCGTTTTAAAAAAGTAACCAAAACATGATTGAAAAATCAACCAAAACATGGAAATGGTCGAGGTGTTATTTGGATTTACCAAAAGAAAAGGATTCTAAATTAAAAAAAATATTTTATTTTCTAAAAAAATACGGATATCTGATAATCTGTTTTATAAGCTTATTCCAGCTTGATATAATTCTGCGTTACGCTTACAGTGACTATGGGATTACATTTCTTTTTGATAAAATACCTATGCTGTTCACCTTCGCATGGTGTTTTATCTTAACCGCCGTTGCATGGATTCTTCCCGGTGTCGCAAAACGAATATACCTGATCTTCATCATGCTCTCCTATTCCGCTTTTGCCTTGACACACTGTATTATGGCACGCGTATTCAATAAATTTTTTTCGTTTTCAGCAATAAATTTTATCGGAGACGGAGCGTCGTTTTTTGATACGGAATATCTGATAATACGGAAAATTGTCATAGCTTCGGTTTTGTTCGGCATTTGCGCAATGATATTCGCTGCTGTAATTGTTCCACGTGAAACATATGGAAAAATACGCGTGATAACTTCGCTTTCTATGTTTGTTTTCGGGATTTTACTCGTCTTTTCCACAAAAATCTTATGGCTTGGTGAAAAATCGACAATAAGCTACAACAACTACGAACGCAACAGCGCGCTATATGAAAATTTTACCGATACCCGCCGATGTCTGATGCTTACGGGATTGTATCAGTATTCGTTCCGGGATTTTTGTATGTCGTCCGGACTTTATAATTTTTTTGACACCCTGACAAACGCTGATAAAATAGAAGAACTTGATACATATTACAATTCTCGTATAATCGGGGGAGAAAACGATAAAACAGGTATATTCGAAGGCAAAAATATTATAATGATACAGCTTGAAGCGATAGATACCTGGATGATAACCGAAGATTTTATGCCTGAATTATATAAAATAAAGCAGTCAAGCATTGATTTTATAAACCACTGGGCTCCGATGTATATCGACGCCGGAACCTTTAACACCGAAAATATAGTTAACACCGGAATAGTTTCGCCCTTTTCGGGATATTCCACTAATATATTTATACGCAACGCTTATCCGTATTCCTTTGCCAATCTTCTTCGAGGGAAAGGATACACTGCAAAAAGCTTCCACCGGAGTATAGGAGAAGTTTATAACAGGGAAGATATCCATAAAAACTGGGGATACGGCGAATACCATGACGGCTATGATATGGGGATGAAATACTTAAACTATGATTCCGAAATGCTTTCCGCTTATGATAAAATGGTTTCGGACAGTGAGAAGTTTTTGTCGTTTATTATTACATATTCGGCGCACGGACCTTATGCCAATTCGGATGTGGCAGCTGCTCGGAAAGAAAAAACACAGGCAATGCTTCCCGCTGGCACTGATGAAATGATAGCTCTCGCACTATCCGGAGCGTATGAAACAGATGTTTTTATCGGGGGATTGTTTGACAGACTCAAATCAGACGGCAGGCTTGATGACACGGTTTTGATATTTTATTCCGACCATTATGATTACTATGTTCTCAATAACAATTTGATTATGGAGCAGAAAAACGTTTTCGACTTAAATTTGATTCAAAGCACTCCTTTTTTTATATATTCATCCGATACAGCTCCCGAAAAAGTTACAAAAGTAACTTCAAGCACCGATATATTGCCTACAATAGCAAATATGTTCGGACTTAGGGAGGGATTAAAATACTACTTCGGAGACGATGCTTTTTCTGAGTGCGGAGGATACGTAATTTTCGGCGATTATTCCTGGTACGACGGCGATGTTTACTGGAACAGCGCGTCAGATTACGCGGACAGTGAATTTATTGTAAACCGCAATGCAGAAATAAAGAAACGGTTTGATATAAGCTGGGAAACTATGTTTGCAAATTATTTCGGCGCGGAGACTGATCGGGGACGGGGACAGTGACGGGGACGCGGTCGCTTTTGAGAAAAGCAAAGTCAACAAGTTGACTAACCGCAATACTTTTGTGAAATTAACTTTTTTTTACAAGCTTTTTGCCAGGCTTTTCGCAAAAAGCCGCGTACCTTCGCGCCCCGCGCCCCGCGCCCCGCGCCCCCGTATTTTGTGTATGGAGTTTGAGTTAATATGGATATAAATATTTTAAATGAAATTGAGGAATGGGGTGCCTGCGGTTTATACGAGGGTATGTCACTTCCTTTTCCCCGGATGTACGGTTTAGCTTACAGAAGAATATACGAGAACATGCCTGTCCGGATTTTGCCGGGCAGATTTCTCGCGCCCTGCGAACCGTTTTATATGTGTAAGGCAAGCTACGGCGACAACGCGCAGGGCGGAGGAATACATCATGCCTTCTCCTCCTGCGTCAATATCTTTCACAGCGGAGGTCTTGAATACCGCCATGACATAGCAAAGGCTAAAAAAGAAAAATATCCGCAATACGCCGCTCAAATCGATGAAATGTCGGCTGAACTTCCGAAATATCTCAGAGGAAGATCCGGTTATATCCATTCAAACCCCGATATTTATACGATAATAGAAAAAGGATTTTGTTTTTTGACCGATGAAATCGAAAAAGGGCTGGAGGCTGCCGTCGCGGAAAATGATACGGAGGGTTATAACCTGCTTCTGTCTCTCGCCGATTACGCCTGCGGTATAAAAACGTATCACGCAAAAATATCGGACGCTATAAAAACGGCTGAGGAAAATGAAGCGGAGGGGGATAGGAAAAAACAGCTCGGAATTATTTCAAAGGAATTTGACAGCTGCTTTTTATATCCGGCAAAATCGTTTATATCCGGTTTGCTCGCCGTTAATTTTATGTGGATGCTCGACGGCTGCGACAGCATAGGAAGAATAGATTACGCGCTCGGTAAGCTCTATGAATCCGATCTTGAATCGGGTAAGCTCGATTTTGAATTTGCGAATGTGCTTATCTGCGACCTGCTGAATTATTTTGAAATTTTTAACGGCTGGAATATGCAAATAGGAGGTTATACGCCTGAGGGAGGGGAATGTTATAACGCTCTGACCCGCGCTATTATAGCCTGCGATAAGCTTTGCCATCAGAGGAGGCCGAATGTCTGCCTGCGAGTTACGGAAAACATGCCTGATGATATATATGAATTATCACTTGATTCGGTCGCTTCCGGTACGGGAAAGCCCGCTTTTTACAATGACGATTTGTATATCGGCAAGCTGCTTGAAGTTTTTCCGCATATTAAAAAAGATGACGCCTGTATGCTCGGGTTCGGCGGCTGTACGGAAACAATGCTTTCCGGGATTTCCTGCGTTGACAGCTTAATCGGCGATATAAATCTCGCATGGCTTATGAATTTAGCGGTATTTGACGGAATTGATATACTCACGGGTAAACAGGAGGGTCTGAAAACAGGAAGTTTTGTAGACTTTTCCTCAATGGATGAATTTGTATCCGCTTTCTTTCTACAGATAAAATACCATATCGACAAAAGATGCGAGGGCTGGTGCGCGGGAATGAAAGCAAACGCGCTAGGACGTGACCCTCAGATAATGCGGACTATGTTTACGCGCGGATGTATCGAAAAACGCAGATCCTTTGAAGCGGGCGGGGCTTTGTATAACTGGTCATGCGTGAGCTTTAGCGGAACTACCACGGTAATCGACAGCGTAAACGCTATCGGCGAATGTGTGTTTGAGAAGAAGCTGATAACTCCGAAACAGCTTGCGGAGGCTCTGCGGTCTGATTTCCGCGGCTATGAGGATGTTAAGCGTATTCTCGAAACGGCAGTGAAATTCGGAAATGATTTGGAAGATGAAAATAATATAGGAATTGAAACGGTGAAATTTACATGGGAATATCTAGGCGAACATTCAACGGTGCGCGGTGAGGGCGGAAAATTTATTCCGTCGGTTATTTTGTTCAACACATACGGCGGAGAGGGAAGAAGAGTTTCGGCTACCTCTGACGGACGCCGTTCGGGTCAGGCGCTTAACGATTCTGTAGGCGCATACCGCTCAAATGATGTAAACGGACCTACGGCTTTGATAAATTCTGTTCTGCGGCAGCCTCTCTCTTCCGCTCTCGGAACTCCTGTGTTCAATATCAGGATAAACAAACCGATTATTTCTTCCCCCGAGGGAAAGGGTGCGGTAAAAACACTGCTTAAAAGCTTTTTCGCACGCGGAGGTATGCAAATGCAGATAACTGTAGCCGATACGGAGCAGCTTCGCGCGGCTCAGAAAAATCCGGAACTGTACAAAAATTTAATCGTCCGCATCGGAGGCTTCAGCGAGTATTTCGTATACCTTTCCCCCGATTTGCAGGAAACCGTTATAGCAAGAAGCGAACATTATAACTGATTTTTAGTTTATTTTTTCTCAAATTATTTAATTAAATCCGCAGAAGATAAATTGATGAACGCAGCATACGCGTGACAGACTGATGAACGCAGCATCATTTTTTGCAGTGTAAATTTTTGGGATATACATTTCAGAAATTTTAATAATAGAGACATTTTAGAAAATTTAATTGTGCATATCATACAAAAATTTTTATGAAAAACATGTTGTTTTACAAATGTAACTATATATGGTATTTTGTACTTTAAATCGATAATATTATCAAATAAGGGGTAAATAGTCGAAATATATAGCTTGCGCAGCCTAATATTCTTGTGTATAATTATTATCAAAGAAATTCCAAATTTAATAAAAAAACGGAGAGATGATAAAATGAAACAGGAATCACCGGTAGCAAGAGCTTACATATTGACAGAAAAAGGTTTTTCATATTCGCTTGAATATTATATCTACAACGAGAAAGACAATAAAAACGAAAATGTATACGGAATCAGAATTGAACTTCAAAGTGATGAAGATATTCCCCAGGTTCAAAGCGTGCTGATTTCAAACAGCGAAAACGAAACCATAGCATTAATCGATAATTATGCGAAAAACTACGTATTTCCTTGTAATTTATATGATTTAGTTCAGGATAAAATGGTATCAGGTTTTTAAATATTAATACGGAGGTCTAAAAGACTTATAATGAAATCTGTCTTAATAGCGGATGACAATTCAACGTGGCTCAATATACTCGAGGATGGTTTGAACCGGGAAGAGGATTATTTTGTGATAGGTAAGTCCCCGGATGGTAAAACAGCCATTGAAATGATTGAAAAGCTAAAACCGGATATACTGCTCCTCGACATAATAATGCCCGAATACGACGGGGTATATATAGTCAACCACATACATCAAAACATGAAAGGTTACAGACCTTATATTTATATCCTGTCCGGTATCGGAACTGATACTATTATAAAAATATTGAACGATTTGGACATAGATTTTTACAGTATGAAACCGATATCAATCGATACTATTATAAATAACATAAAAAAAATAACCGAAGCGCAAAGACAGGAAGAAAAAACAAAAAACACCTCCGAAAATCGTATGAATGCCAATAGCCAAATCCTGTTGATTAACAAAGTAAAAGAAACGATGAAAACCTTAGGGTTGTCACCGCATTTATTTTCCACAAAATGTACTGTACAGGCAGTTATAAATTATATAAATAAAAAAGAAGAAGCACTTTCTCTCACAAAGATACTTTACCCTGAAATCGCAGCTATGCTTGGGGTTTCAGGGTCGTCTGTTGAAAAAAATATACGCACCGCAATAATCCAGATCCATAATATAAACAGTGAATTATATAACGGATTGTTTCCGAATTGCCAAAAAAAAAAGTGTCTAACGGGGAATTTTTATCTGTTATAAGCAATTATATAGAAAAACATTATAATCAAATTTGTTAGGAGCGGTGTCTTTTGGGCTGGGAATTTATGTATTCAAGAAACATGGAAATTATCCTTGATATCACTTCGATGGTTTCCACATACTTATTTACATATCTTGTTACTATGTTTACGCTTAAAATATTCGGGGAGCAGTTAAAAAAAATTTATCTTTATGTTTGTATAATCATTAATACAATTTTATATTCCGTTTTTGTATTTACAACCTACGCCTTTTATAATTTTCAATCAATACCGGATAATATATTAATGTATATAGTTCTTCCTAATCCGGCTGTAATAATAATTACACATATTTTGGGAATTAAATTTTTAAAAATCGCAAAATCCAAACAGAATGTCATTATAAGATTTTCATTGTTATATACCATGTTTGGTGTTTGCCTAAACTTGATGATCAGAAGAACCTTTTTTATAAAATATAACCCCTATAACTATTTTTCTGACTTTATAGGTTTGATTGTATGTTTAGTATTACATTTTATATTAATTAAAATTTTATCTGTTCTGTTCAGTAAATATAAAAATCTAACAATGCTGCCTGATATAATTACCGTAAAAAACGCAAGATCAGAACTATTTTCAAGTTTATCTGTTTTAGGTGCAAGTTATTTGTTGATTTCCGCTTTTATTAGTATTCCGAAATATTCTAGCGCAAGCGCTTTTGTCTGCTGCGTTATAATTGTTTTGATAATGTGCATTGATTATTTATTTATTCAATTCAGGGCTATGAGAAGTATCCGCGAAACAAAAATAACTTATATACAGAGCCTTAAAGATTCGGTCGCAAATTACGGTAATATACGATTCGAATATAATGAAATACTAAAAAAATATGACCAGTATCTTGAGAACGGTGATTTTTTTGATTTACAGCAATACTATGAATCCATGTCCGGAAAAATAAATTATATCAGTGAAAAATTAAATTTGACTCGTAAGCTAAAACAAAATCCCGCGCTTGTAGCTTTGCTTATACAAAAAATTGATTATTCCGACAATGTGGGAGTTCAGCTTTGCATGCCGGTTATATGTGATTTGGAAAACTTATATATTGATATCCTGGATTTATGCAGAGTAATCGGAAATTTGCTGGATAACGCTATTGAAGCGGCGATACCATCTGCGGGGAAACATGTTAATTTTTCAATTGAAAGCAAAAACAACGGGGATATTATAATAATAATCACAAATGACATGTGCGGGAAAGCCGATTTTAACATGATAACTTCAAACGGTTTGTCAATGAAAAAGGGGCACTCCGGAATAGGTATTAACAATGTATTAAAAATACTGAGGAATTATGGAAATTGCTCGATAAATTTTGTCTGCGGCGATAATAATTTCACGGTATACATTGAAATCCTGTCTCTTTCAATTCCCAGATTGGAAAAAATCGGATGAATAATGAAATCTTTTATACACCCATGATGCAGCTTGTCCTTTTTTTTGTGGGTGTTATATATTACATTTTTATAATTTTCATTTCGGCAAATTTAATAATCAGTATACTGGAAACTCCTCCGAAACGGAAAAATCAAATATTAAAAATAATTTTTTTTTATTCTTGTGCCAGTCTTTTATTGATTTATAGTTTGTATTTTATAAACGGAAGAAAAAATTTTTCGGATGTTTTTTATGCGGTAAGCTCCATCCCCAACCCGTTAATTACAATTATATATTATCTAGTCAGTCATAAAATGCTTGGATTTTCAAAAATAAGAGCGATATATTTTATGAATCTTGTTTATATGTATCTCATATTTTTAAGCTCTTTTAATTTGTTTGTCCGTTACGCATTTTTTTATCAGAATCCGATTGAAAGATATAATTATTTTAAGGAAATATTGTTTATTTTCGCTTCAGTAATTATTCAATCGGTTTTTTATATAACAGCAAAAATTGTTTGTAAAAATTTCCATATCATAGTTTTGAAATATACGGAAAGTGTCAATAAAAAAAATATTGCGGCAAATTTAATAAAAGGATTTATATACAGCCTGTGTTTATATCTGTTTACGGTTTTGTACCCTATATTATCAAAATCCTTTATCGCAGGCTCACTGCACGTCGTTTTTATTTTGCTGCTGGTTCTTATAACAAATTTGCTTATACGTTTTAGCAATACTATGAAAAATCAGCTTGAAAACAAGGATATTTTTATAAAATCACTAACGGAATCCGCGGATGAATTTGCCGGTTTAAGACATGATTTTAACAATATACTCCAAACCTACGGAGGATATCTTACCATCAGGGAATACGACAAATTAAAGGATTACCACAAGACCGTATATAATAAAACTAAATTCGCGGGTGAGGAAATTGAACTGAATGAAAAGCTTTCCCGGAATATGGACTTTGCCGAACTCATTTTTGTTAAAACAAACGAAATGAACAGCAAGGAAATAAAATTTTCCCTGAGTATTTTTTGTGATATTTCTTACATGAATATAGAAACAGCCGTACTCTGTTATATAGTTTCGGAAATATTGGATTTGGCAATACATCAGGCTCAGGATTCCAAAAACAAACACATTTCATTATCAATTAAAGAAAAACCGGACAAAAGCAAGCTTGTTATAATAACCGCAGGTTATCACCGTATATATTCTGAAAAAAAATTAGCAGAATTTATAAAAAAATATCTCAGTTATTATAAAAACGCTTTTTTCCATATATACAGAGACAAAAATGACATCGTGTTGTTTATCCAGCTATATCCGAAAATTTAATGCTTTTATAATCTTTATTACGCATAAGAATTTTGTTCTTTAGAATTTTATTCTTTAGAATGCTATTCTTAATTTTGGGCTTTTTAAAAAAATAAATTTAATTTAAATTTGTATTTTGCAATAAAAAACAGACTCCTTTTTCGTGTCAAACGAGTTTTTGGGAGTCTGTTATATTTTTTTGCCGTGTTAGCAGGGCGTAACAGCTTCGGTACGCAAACTTAGCGGTATACCCGTCGCAAACCCTGCAAGATATACTTTCGCAAGAGGTCTGTTTATTTCCGCCCGATGGAAAGCACCAAATTTAATATAATACCTACAATTGAGGCTGTCGCTATCGCCGGAATTTCCGCGCCGAATATCGGAATCATACCGCCGTTGATAAAGCTTCCGCCGATACCGATTATCAGTATCGCAGCTATTATGGCAAGATTGCGTGCGTCGAACATATCAACTTTCTTCTCAATCATAATAGCTACGCCCTGCGCGCCGATTATACCGAAAAGATATATTCCGATTCCTCCGATAACGCAGGCGGGAATACTGTTGACTGCCGCCGAAAGCTTGCCTGAAAACGATATTATCATCGTAATTACAGCCGCCGCTCCCAGTACCGGTACTGAAAAGTTACGTGTTATTGCCATAGTAGACAAGTTTTCACCGTAATTTGTTCCCGCAGGACCGCCTATCATACCGGATACTATGTCGCCGATACCGTCCCCGATGAGGTTTAATCCCAGCTTGTCCGCAATGTTATATCTCTTTTCGCTGTTCTTCTTTTTAGCTAGGTCATTTACATAAATGTCAAGCTGGAACAAATGCGCGGTTGATTCCGGTATTGTCGCAATAGCTATCGGCATGATGGCTATTATCGCGGCAACACTCGGCTTTGGCAGCGTAAAATGCGGCAGAGCTATTATCTGCGCGTTTGATATTGCACTGAAATCTATTATCTTTATATCGGTGGTAAGCGTAACAATCAATGCTATTACGTATCCCGCTATCATACCGAAAAATATCGGAAGCTGTCCGAGCGTCCCCTTTAGGTATACTGAAAAAAGTATCGTCGCAAACAATGTAACAAGAGCTATTATCCATGAAATGTTTGCCGCAGTTCCCGCGGCGCTTCCCGCGTCAAGTGTTCCCGATGCGTTGTTTAACGCCGTTACCGAAAGCGATACGCCTATTGTCAGCGCAATCGGACCCGTTACTGTCGCCGGTAAAACTTTATCTATTATGTTTTTCCCGAATTTGGCAATCAGTATTCCCACTATAATTGATATTAAACCTGACATTACTATCCCGAATTGCGCCGTTCTTATTTTGTCGGTGTCTGTCAGTCCCGCCAGCTTATCCGATGCTATAAGTGATGTTATCGCGGCTATATATGAAAAGCTTGAGCCGTAATACAGCGGTATCTTTCCCCGCGTTATGAAAATGAAACATATGGTTGCAAATCCGCTCGCGAATATCGTGGTCGCTATATCAAAGCCTGTTAAAATCGCAACCAGTACTGTTGCCGGAAACATAACCAGTATTTGCTGAAGCGCGAAAAAAATCAGCTTGATTACCGGCGGCCTCTCGTCCGGCAGATAACCGCTTATTTTGCTATTGTTGTTTATATCCATGGATTTACCTCCTGTTATTTTATAGAATGATAACATATTTGTGATTTTTTTGCAATAAATATATCAAAAAAAATCTATATTATTTTTATTTTATCATATGATTGTTATAATTTTTTTAATATAACAATACCCCCTCCACCCAGTTGTATTATCCCCTTTTGTATGCTATAATATCAAAAAACTTATATTGCCCGGGGATGCGGGGGTACGAAGGTACGCGGCTTTTTTGGAATAAAAGCGGCTTTTCTGCGAAAAGCCTGGCAAAAAACCTTTGAATATGGGAATTTGTCTTTTGTGCATTTTCGTAGGGAACGACCCCTGTGTCGTTCCGGTGATTCGCAGTGTCGTTCCGTTGATTCGCAATGTCGTTCCGTTGATTCGCAATGTCGTTCCGGTACCCCTGTGTGTTCCCGACGTGGTATTTAGATGGATTGAAACGAAGGGGGCGCCGGAAAGGCCTACCAC
>JAVBPA010000065.1:0-6776 GCA_031549925.1 Eubacteriales bacterium | reverse complement strand
CATCGGAATTTCTTTTAAAAACCGCGTCATTAACTACTTCACCGTTAATACCCTCGGAATAAACTTCTTTTGTATGATGAGCAGCGTCGCGGGTTAAAATTACAAATTCGTATCCGTCATATTTATCATCAGGCATATCTTTATATACATTATACGTTGTTTCCGTGCTTTCGGAATTTACATCGGCAGCCGTCGTATCGGATGGATTTTCATCCGCTTTTTTATTGTCCGCACAAGCCGCAACCACAGGCAGTAATATGGCGCAAGCCATAATTATAATAAATTTTTTCAAAATGTTTTATCCTTTTTATGTTATGTTTTATAAATGTTAAATTATTTCTATTAAGTATATACCCATGTGTTCGGCTTCGATATTTGCGCTGAATGAATTATTTTCGCCTTTTATTTCAGAACCGTTCATTAAGTTGGTTAGCTTGTATGAAGATGTTTTTTCAAATCCTGCTTCTTCAAAAGGAATATCGATTTTTACGGATAAAATATTTTTTGAATTGTTAGGTACTACAATTATCATCTTATTTCCCGAATAACGGGCGTAAGCCTGTAAATTTCCGTTTTCCGTATTTACGGCGCAGATATTTGATTCGCGGTGGTCAAAAGGATAATATTCAAATATTTCAGGATATGTTCTGCGTATTTGTATGTATTTTTTGATATCCTCTAAAAACATTAAGTTATCATAATCATCGAGCAGAGACCAATCAACCGGAACAAAATAAAATACCTGACGTTCGGCTTGTAAATTAAATTCCTCTCCGAAATACCAAAGCGGTATAAAGGGAGCCATGATCGCCTGATAACCGATTGTCAAGCGGTTGCGGTTTACAATAGAATACTGGAAGTCGTGGTTTGAAACGCAATATGTATAGAAACGGTACTGCCCGCCTCTTTTTCTCTGCTGAAGTGAATTTTCACCGATAGCTAAACCATTTTTCACGGAATCAACGATGTTAAATTCATCAATATAAAAACGTTTGGGCGTTTGGTATTGTTCGCCTCTTGTCCAGCCTATGTAGTTTAAAACACCGTCCTGCTCAAAATCAAAGCAATCTTCGCGTTTGCAGCCGTCTTCTGCTATAACCAATATTTTTCTGCCTGCTTCAAGACAGCGTTCGCGTATTTGGTTAAAAATACTGTATCCGGTGTAATTCGGTTCGCAGTCGCAGCGGTATCCGTCAGCTCCGGTTTTTAAAATATTATCGACACAAGTTGATATAAACCATTCTCTGAATTCTTCTACTTTCCAGTTAAATGCTTGATTTCCCCAAGCTTCGCCTTTATACCATTCGGGATGCTCGGAAAACAATGGAGCTGCCGTTACTGTACCCCAAGTAATAATATCGAGGATTACTCTTATTCCTCTTTTGTGCGCTTCATCAACAAAATCCTTTACAACTTTCCAGCCCTCTTCGTAATCTCCTGTTCCGGTAAGAGCGGGTTCAACGCTGTGAGGTCCGATGTTTCCGTAACCGTTTCCGCCGGGTCCCTGTTCGTAAATCGGTGTAAGCCAAATTCCGTTGACACCCATTTGCGCGCAGTGGTCAAGAACTTTCACGGCGGAAGCGAAAGTTCCCTCCGGCGTGGCTGTTGCCAGGTGTATTTCCATCATAATCAAAGTTTTTGCCCAGTCGGGAGTCATTTCATCTCCCCCGGTTTCGCACGCTTCGAGTGTAACTTTATCATCAGAAACATAAGCGGGGATTAAATTTGAATTGTCAATAGGTGTGTATTTAAACATATATTCTAAATCCTCCGGTATATTTACTTTATTTCCGTTTATATAATTTACTATAAAATAATCTACTGCCGCGGAAGTGGAAGAATCACTGCCTCCGATTATTAATATTTTTTCGCTTTCGAGTTTTATCATAAAGTCAAAATCTTCAAGCTTTTCAAATGCGTTCTGCGATTCCGCGCGGTTTGTTTCGCCTACCAGTATTTCTTTTGCATCAAGCGGAATATCTTCGGTTTTCTTAACAAAATCTGTTCCGATTTTTAATTCTGTGCCTATTGCTTCAGATAAATATTTTCTTAGTTTAACGGCAGCCAGCGTTGTTTTGTTTTGTGACAAATCGCTTCTTATAACACTGTATTCAGAAAAATTGATATCAGCCAGGGTTATTTCTTCCTCAGAAGATTCATCACCATTGTCCACCTTAGTATTTGTACATGATATTATATTAAAAGTCAATATAAAAACGATAAATAACGAAATAAATCTTTTCATTTTGTTTTCCTTTAACCTTTTTTATTAATTAATAACATTTTTATTTAACGAATTTTTTTATACCGTCAGCTATACCTTCAGCCATTTTTTGACACCAGTCCGGATCGAGCAGATTTTTTGCATCATTTTCGTTTGTGATAAATCCGCATTCAACGAGAAGAGAAGGTATAAACGAACATTTTGTAACATAATAAGCATCGTTATATCCGAGAGAAACAGTTGAAGGAAGAACATCTTCCCCTGATTTGAGATTCAATGAATCTTCAATAGAAAAAGCTACATCGGAAGCAAACAAATCTATATTTTTGCTGTTATCTTTATAATAATATATGATACAGCCTTCAATGTCAGGATCCTGCGGATAGGAGTTGCAATGGATTGATACGAAAGCGTTTACATAATCGAAAGATTTTAATATATCCTCACGTTTATAGGGTGACATTAAATATAAATCATTTTCGGATTTTTTTCCGTCTTCCGGAATTATATCATCTTCTCTTGTATAAACTACTGTATACCCATACCCGGAAAGCAATTTACCTACCCGGAGCGAAATGTCAAGTGTGATATCTTTTTCTGATTTATCTCCGAGAAAATCGGAATCTGTTCCGGGATCGTCATAACCGTGACCCGGATCGATACATATAACCGGAATAGAATTTAGAGGAATTATTGAATTGTCATCAGTATTTTCGGTTTCATTTTCATCATTATTAGTTTGCTCTGTTTCATATATGTACTGCAGTTGTGTTTCTTTCGGAAAATCAGATTCAGTATTTTCTAAATAAGCGACTTTCGGAGTAAAAGCAAATGCTTCCGCGGTTAAATTATTAATTGTATATACAGCGTATAAAGAACAGGTAACAGCGACAGCGCAGATTGAAAATATTGATACAAACAATACAGAACCGCTTCTGCCGGACAATTTTTTTATTATTATATTTGAAATATTGCGATTTTTTTTACGAGGCATATACACTCCGGAAACAAACTGTTTTTTTTATTTTATTTAAAACAAATTATAATCAGTATATATTAAATTTCTTAAATTATTTTTAACGTTTTTTAAACATTCTGTTCTTGACTATGTGTGAAAAATATGGTACTATAATAAAAGATATTATATATGCGGATATGGTTTAGTGGTAAAACATCAGCTTCCCAAGCTGATTATGCGGGTCCGATTCCCGTTATCCGCTCCAGAATTCGCCTTGATACATCGGCTTAACCGGCTGATTTTCAAGGCGTTTTTGTGTTCCTATAATTTAATCCGGATTTTTTTATAATATTACATATAAATGGTAAAAAATCCACAAAAACAAAAATGTAAATTTGTTGAATTCTACAAAAATAAAATAATTATCTAAAAATACTTGAAAATTTGTATATTAATGTGATATTATATAATTGTAGAGATATATTTTTAATTAAATATATTATAATTTTATGTATAAGCTCTGACGAGAGTGATTACAGTATACAAACAAAATGTAATAGGAACTTATCAAAAGGTTCCCATTGCATTTTCCTGTAAAACATGGAGGAAATTTTTAATGTATATAATAAAAAACGCGGTAAAAAACATATACCGTTATAAAAATAAATATATTATGTTCGGAATTCTTTGGTTTGTATTGATACTGACAGCTTCTGTATGCGTTAACATTATTGTCCGAATGAATAAAATTACCGATAATATACTCAGAGAATATGCCGGTGTTTCTGTAATGGCATCATTTTCATCAGAAATGTTTGCATTCGCAGACCGGATGACTAAAAATGAATATTTGAAAGTAAAAAATATTAAAGAAATTTCCGATATACGTTTTTTAAGATATAATTTCAACACCGATTTTATAGAAGAGGATACACCGGAACTTATAACAACCTCGGGCGGACGGTTAGTGGAAGGATGGGTTTTTGTTTTAGGTTATAATATGTCTCTGCTGCATTTAGTTCCGGATGATTTCGATCTTGATAGCGGAAGGATGTTCGAGAACGGCAGCGAATGTGTTATATCAAAAAACATAAAAGCTGCGGACGAAGCTTCCGAATCATGGAATAAAACGGAATTGGGAGATACAGTAATTATAAAAAACGCAAACGGAATTTTTAAAGAATTTACAGTGGTCGGAATCCAAAAGCAAATAGAAGAAGACTTTCCCGAAACGAACAGAAAGGTTGTTTATACAACACTGGAAGGAGCGGAATATTTTGAAAAAATTGCCCTTGTAAAAAATGCAAATTCATTTTCGTATAAATTTAATAATATTCTTCCAAATGAAATAAATAAAACTTTACAGTCAAACGATGAATTGCATTATTCCGGTTTTTCGATTAAAAATGGCGCAAGAATGGGATATATACCACTTTTGTATCTTGATAAACCGGAAATGTTTTTAAATATAGAAAACCAGTTATTTGATTTGGAAAGCAATGGTATTTCTATTAGCCTCTTTCCGTTATTTGCCGATTACCGGCCTCTTATTAGGTTAACTTTAAATCTGGATAGATCATCCAAGTCGTTTACCGTTATAATAACATTTTTGATAATATGCGTTGCGGTCATTGCGACAACAATCATAATCAACAGCCGCAAATACGAAATAGCTGTAATGCGTTCTATCGGAATGACAAAAAGACGTATTTTATTTAATTATCTTATTGAAAATCTTGCGTTTATTTGGAGCATTACATTTGCCGTATTAATAATCGCACAGTTTATAGGGCCATTTTATACAAAAAATGTATTTGAAAGTATGAGCAGCATGGTTTCACCCGATGTATATAAAAATTTAACAAAAGGCACAAATATCGAATTGCTTTTACAAAACATATTAATTGTATTCGGCGGAATGACAGTTACAGTAATCTTTTCGCTTGTTTTAACCAGTGTTAATATATTAAGATTTGAACCGCTAAAAATATTCAACCGTCAATATTAATTAAGTAAGTAAGAGGTTATAATGATTTTAAAACTTGATGATGTATATTACAAATATAAAAGGAATGCTCCGTATATTTTAAACGGAATATCATATGAATTTGAAAAAAGCCGTTTATACGCTATAACTGGTGGTTCGGGGTCGGGTAAAACAACTCTTATTTCAATAATAGCGGCTCTTGACAAACCTACAAAAGGGAAAATATATTATAATGGAACAGATATAAAATTGTTCAATTCCGATGAATACAGAGCAAAAAAAGTAAGTATTATATTTCAAAGTTATAATTTGTTATATAATTATACGGCTGTTGATAATATTATGGTAATATTGAACATAAGCGGATATAAAGGAGATTACAAATTAAAAGCTGATGAACTATTGGAAGAAGTGGATATACCCAAAGAAAAACGTCGATATCTTGTGCAGAATCTATCGGGTGGAGAACAGCAAAGAGTTGCGATAGCACGTGCGGTTGCGGCAAATTCGGATGTTATTCTTGCAGACGAACCGACCGGAAATTTAGATAAGAAAAACCATGAAAATGTAATGAGCATATTTAAAAACCTTATGCTGAAGCATGATAAATGCGTTATCATAGTTACACATTCGGAACTTGTAGCGGATTTCGCCGATCATATGCTTAGCATATCTGACGGGAAAATAATATGTTAGGCTGAGGGTACTGTCGCTTTTGAATAAATCAAATTCAATAAGTCGAACAGCCGCAAAATTTTTATAACCAATCATTTTTTTGTATTTTTATTTTTTCAACAAATGTATATTCTTACATATTATATTATTGCAAATAAAAATATATAGGAATTGAGTGATAAAAATAGAAAGCAACTCCATATCATCAAAAATATTTGATAATTTATTAAACCGTTTCCGTCCGGACGCGGCTGCGGTTATAAACGGATATAAAAATAATATAAGAGGTACAGTTAAATTTTATTCTGTTCCTGACGGTACTGTTGTAAATGTCCAAATAAACGGCTTGCCCGAGTATCAGCCCGCGACAGAAAAAACTCCGCCTATCGGTCCTTTCGGTTTTCATATACACGAAGGAGATCACTGCACAAAATTTGACCCTGCTATGCTGGGTACGCATTATAACCCCGATAAACAGCCTCACGGAAATCACGCCGGGGATTTTCCCGTTTTATTTTCAAACGGAGGTTATTCGCAAATGATTTTTTTTACCGACAAATTTAAACCTTCCGATGTTGTCGGTGATACTGTTATGATACATAGCGGTCCCGATGATTACCGCACACAGCCGTCAGGAGCGGCAGGATTGGGAATTGCCTGCGGACTTATTTTGACATTCAAAAAATAATTTCACAAAAGTTTTGCGGTTAGTCAACTTGTTGACTTTGGTCTACTTGTTGACTTTGGTCTACTTGTTGAATTTGGTCTACTTGTTGACTTTGGTCTACTTGTTGACTTTGGTCTACTTGTTGACTTTGGTCTACTTGTTGACTTTGGTCTACTTGTTGACTTTAGTCTACTTGTTGACTTTAGTCTACTTGTTGACTTTGGTCTACTTGTTGACTTTGGTCTACTTGTTGACTTTAGTCTAC
>JAVBPA010000043.1:0-8327 GCA_031549925.1 Eubacteriales bacterium | reverse complement strand
CTAAGGTTTCTGCTGCCCTTCGTGATTATGCTAGCCGTTTGGAACAAGCGGTACAAATATTAAGAGAAAATTTAGGTTAGAAAATAAAACTTTCATATAAAAAACGGATACAATAAAATTACAATTGTATCCGTTTATACTGCAAAAATTGGTTTATTTGAATTTAAGAATCATATAAAAAAGAGTAAACATATATAAAAATTATATATTTTTAATAAAAATAATATATAATAATGTAAAAAATTAATCTGTAATTGAATAATTTTATTGGGTATAAAACTTGAAAAATTTTATAAAAAAAGAAATTGTTCTTATAATATCATCTTTGTTTGCGATAATTACAATGTTTATCATCCCTCCGAATCCGGAATATATAAATTATATTGACTTTTCCGTTTTAGCCGTATTGTTTTGTTTAATGGCTGTTGTCGCGGGTTTTATACGTTCGGGATTGTTTGAATATATGTCATGTAAATTGATTGAAAAATCAAAAAATATCAAAATATTGTCGGCAGTTTTAACAGGATTATGCTTTTTTAGTGCTATGGTTATCACAAACGATGTAGCGGTTATTACTTTTGTACCTTTAACAATTACTTTATTAAAAAATCTAAAACCGGTAAGATTGATATTTATTATAACACTTGAAACGGTCGCGGCAAATTTAGGCAGTATGCTTACTCCGATAGGAAATCCGCAAAATCTTTATATATATTCCTTTTATAAAATGAATTTGCTTGAATTTATCGGAATTGTTTTTCCTATATGTGTTGTAAGCTTTGTTCTTATTGCATTAATGCTTGTTTTCGGCGGAAAAGGGAAGATTGAAAACGAAAAAACGAATCCTATAAAAATAAATAAAAAATTGCTGTTTCTTTATATTTTTCTTTTTATATTATCCGGTACAACAGTTCTGCGTATAATTGACTACAGGATTTGTTTTTTATTAACTGTTGCTATTTTACTTATTTTCGATTATAAAATTTTTATAAAAATTGATTATTCGCTGCTCTTTACATTTATCGCTTTCTTTATATTTGTAGGGAACTTGGGAAATATTAAAATTGTTTATGAAATGTTACCGAAAATAATAACAGGCAGAGAATTTTTTATGAGTATTATAGCAAGTCAAATAATCAGTAATGTTCCGGCTGCGGTTATGATTTCCGGTTTTACTATGAACTCAAAGGAATTACTGCTTGGAGTTAATATAGGGGGGTTAGGAACTTTAATAGCCTCGCTCGCAAGTCTTATTTCTTATAAATTATATGTAAAAAACGAAAAATCGAAACCACTATTATATCTTGGGATATTTACATCTGTAAATATAATAATGCTGGCCGTTCTTGTGGGATTTAAAATAATATTTTTATAATTATATTTTTATACACAATTTTTATTCCATAATATTGTACTGGCTCAAATCAATCATATTATCAGGAGATGATTCTCCGAAAGTGAAATTTTTAACTTCCATATCAAGTTTATTATCCGCGTTTTCCATTGTGTATTTTAACGCTATTCCGGTTTGATCATCAATCCAAAATTTAAATTCGCTGGAATCAGAAGCCAATGTAAACGTATATAACGTTACATTTCTTCCGAGCATAACTTCCGTTCCCGATTTAGTCATAGTTTCATCGATGTACGAAATATACAAAAGGATATGAGAGCTTATCATAGTATTAAAAGAATTATATTGATTTTTTTCTGTTAAAGGCATTAATTGACCGGTTTTTTCCGCTTTATTTAATATATATAATTTTTCTGAAATAAAGTCTGCATACATCAGATTATCGTTCATGCTCATCGAATAAAATTCATCACATCGTGTTTCAGATAGATAATATGTTTCCTGACCTTTAGCGGAAAATTCTAATGTAATACTGTAATTTGTAAAAATTGTTTCAATTTCATTGCGTGTTTTAAATGCTTCTGAAGTTTCGGTTTCAGTTTCGGTTTTTATTTCAGTTTCTGTTTGATTTATATCCGAAGAAGAATTATTGTTTGCGGTTTCAAACACATTCTTGACATATGCGTTTATTTCTTCATCGGCAGAAAAACCAATGGAATAACCCGCTGCGAATTTTCCGAAAACATAATTTATGTATGGAAACATATCATCGGGTTCATCTGCCGCTTCTTTATATGTTTTTGCTTCTTCATTGTTCGCGAATTCCAAAAAATCTATTTGAAAGCTTCCGCCTTCAGTAAAAGTTACCTGAAAACCGTTCTTAGGTTCAACCGGAGATTTGAAAGAATAATAATAATCGTCTTTAACATCATAACCGGTTTTTACCGCGGTTTGTTTCAAACCCGATAAAGTCAGCTCCGTTTCGGAAGTTTCCGTTTCTTTTTCAATTTCAGACGAAGTCTCCTGCGTTACTTCAGGTTCTGTTGTAACTTCTTCTGTTGTTTCGGATTTTGTGGTGGTTTCCTCTGATTCTGGGGAATTATTTTCATCCGGTAGCTGCTTTGTATCTTTTGTCATTTTTTCAATCGGTTTTCCGAATATGAGGTTTTCAAAGAATGTTTTTTCTCCCTCGTTTTCAATAACTCCATCAATTGCTGAAGCCATCGAAAGAAATTTACCGTTTACAAAAACTACCTGATATCCTGCTTCGTTTATCTCCTTTGCATAACTTTCAGCAGCCGCATTGTCTTTCATTTCATAAACCGGACTGATTACATCGGCTCCGTCCGCGTAATATCTTACCGAAAAACCGTTTACAATTCCGCTGTTCCAATTGTAATAATCATCTGAAACTTCATAACCTGCATCACGGGCAGCTTGTTTCATACTATCCAGTGTAATAGAATCGGTTTTTGTTTCGCTTGAATCTTCTGAAGAAGTTTTATCGTTTTCAGCAGTAACATTTTTTCCGTTACATGAGGCTAAAACGGAAAATAACAAAAACACGCAAAGAATAAGTAATACATTATGTTTCATTTTTTATGCGCTCCTTTTATATTTATTAATATTGTTTTTTCAGACAAAAACATTTAAAATTATTATTATGTGTATGCTTTGTTATGTATGTAATAAAACAAAATGAATTCCTTATAATTAAGTACATTATATTCAAGCAAATGATTATTGTCAATTGTATTTTTACAAATATTGTTTATATAAATTAAAATAATATGAATATTTAAATATCAATATTATTACATAAATAAACAATATATTAACAAACTAAAAACAACTGGTATAATTTAAATAAAACAATATAAAATTATAATTATAAAAAATACTTACATATGAAATTTAGTTATTTTTTTGTTTTTACAATAAAAAACAAATTATTGGAATTATTATTAATATATAATACTTGTATTGACATAGCTTTTTTTGTGTGATATAATACTGCGGTATAACAGATAATGTTAATATTACGGTATTATAAACGGAGGTGTTGTTATGTCATTTATTATAACAGATGAATGCATCGCTTGCGGGGCATGTGAAGAAGAATGTCCGGTAAATGCAATTTCAGAAAAAGATGGAAAATATATAATTGATCCAAATGAATGCATTGAGTGCGGGGCTTGTGCTGACGTATGTCCGGTAGACGCTCCTGTTAAAGAAGACTAGTAACAATATAAAAATTTTACTTAAATTTTATTTTACTTTCAAGGTCAGCAGTATATTTTTGTACGCTGACCTTTGTTTATATAAATTATATGGTATATGATAATGAATTTTTAACCGATATTAACGATAATATCAAATTAATACAAAAGAAGCAGGGTTTACATTTCGGAACAGATGCGTTGCTGCTTGCCGCTTTTATAAAAAGCAATCCAAATAACTTTGCTTATGATTTGGGAAGCGGCAGCGGCATTATATCTCTTTTGTGTGCCGCCAGAAAAAAATTTAAAAAAATAACTGCCGTTGAAATTCAATCGGATTATGCGCTTTTAATAAAACGCAACGCGGAATACAACGGCTATGAAAACATAGTATATGAAATGAACTGCGATGTTAAAGATATAATAAAAAACAAATCGTTGAATGCTACGGCTTCCGCTGTTTTTACGAATCCTCCTTATTTAAAAATAAACAGCGGAATATATAATGAAACCGAAAGCGAAAACATAGCACGCAGAGAATTAAAAGGAGATATCAACGATTTCTGTTCGGCTGCCGATATGCTATTAAATTGGAACAGTTCTTTTTATATAGTATATCGTCCCGAAAGGCTTGTTGATTTATTTTTTGCGCTTAGAAAAAATCATTTGGAACCTAAACGTTTATGTTTTATACACTCTGATGAAAATCATCCTCCATGTCTCATTTTAGCCGAAGCTAAAAAAGGAGGAAATCCTGATTTAAAAATATTAAAACCTCTTATGTTAAAATATAATGGAGAAGTTTCAAAAGAAGCTCAAATTATATATGAAACCGGTAACTGGTATGAATGATTTATCAAACGAAAAAAATAAAATAATAAAAGGAACATTATACATCGTATCTACTCCTATAGGAAATTTATACGATTTTTCGGAACGCGGAATAAAAGTTTTGTCAGAAGTTGATTTTATAGCCGCTGAAGATACACGTGTTACATCAAAACTACTAAACAGATACAATATTTCAAAACCATTTGTTATTTATCACGAGCATAATAAACAAAAATGCGGCGATATCATAGCCGGAAGATTGCAAAACGGTGAATCATGTGCTTTAGTAACAGACGCCGGAACACCTGTTATATCAGATCCGGGCGAAGATATTGTACGTATATGTATAAACCGCGGTCTTAATATTACGGCTGTTCCCGGACCTTGCGCTGCGATAAACGCTTTGATATTGTCAGGGTTTAAAGCTGAATCTTTTGTTTTTGAAGGTTTTTTAATTGAAAGCGGGGAAGCGAGAAGAAATCAAATTGATAAATTATCATCGGAAACAAGAACTGTTATTTTGTACGAATCTCCGCATAATATAAAAAAAACATTGAATGATTTATATATTTCGTTCGGTGAAAGAAATATTGCGACATGCCGTGAAATGACTAAGCTTAACGAAGAAATTATACGCTGTTCTATCGGAGAAGCAATTAATAAATTTTCAGGAGATGATGTAAGAGGGGAATTTGTTTTAGTTATTGAAGGTAAAAATAAGAACGCGGAAGAACAATTTTGGTATAATTTATCTGTAAAAGAACATGTGGATTTTTATATAAACAGCGGATTAGGTAAAATGGAAGCTATGAAAAAAACCGCGCATGACAGAGGAGTTTCAAAAAACATAATTTATAAGGAGCTTCTTTAAATAAAATGAAAATATTAATAATAAACGGGCCGAATTTATCATTAACCGGTATGAGAGATAAAAATTATTACGGAAACGAAACGCTTGATGAAATAAATGAGCAAATAAAAAAATATGCCTCCGCCAAAGGAGCGGAAGCAATATTTTATACATCAAACCATGAAGGCGGTATAATCGATAAAATTCATGAAGCAATTAATACATTTGACGGTATTATAATAAATCCGGGAGCATATACACATTATTCATATGCAATACGTGATGCTATTGAAGCGGTAAAACTTCCGTGTATTGAAGTTCATATGTCAAATATTTCAAACAGGGAAGAGTTTAGGAAAATATCCGTTATATGTCCGGTTTGTGTGGGTCAGATATTAGGGCTCGGAAAATATAGTTATATACTTGCTGTCGATTATTTAATAGAATTATTAATAAAATAATATCTATGCTGCTATATTCATTATTTTCATCGCAATATTAAAATAAACGAATATCGTAAAACAATCTACCATTGTGGTTATCAAAGGAGCAGCCATGATAGCGGGATCTAATTTGATTTTTTTTGCAAGCATTGGAAGCATACAACCTAAAGATTTTGCTACAATCGCCGCGCATGAAACTGTTAATCCCAAAACGATACCGAGTTTTATATCTCTATATTGAATTAAAACTCTTAAAAAATTAAAAACTCCGAGTAATAATCCGATAAGAGTACCTATGCGAAATTCTTTCCATAAAGCTTTATAAAAATCCGATAAACGTATTTCATCAAGTGCAAGCCCGCGTATAATCATAGTGGAAGCCTGCGCTCCGCAGTTTCCTCCCGTATCCATTAACATCGGAAGAAATGAAACTAAAACCGGTATAGCAGCGAAAGCGTTTTCATAATTTGTGATTATAATTCCCGATATAGTAGCGGAAAACATCAATATCATGAGCCAAACAATACGATTTCTTCCATGCTTAAAAACAGATGTTTTAAAATAAGAATCATCAAGCGGAGTAACGGCAGACATTATTTGGATATCTTCTTCTACGGCTTCCGTTAAAACGTCTATAGCGTCGTCAACCGTTACAATACCAACGATACGTTTTTCTTTGTCAACAACAGGCAGAGCCAGTAAATCATATTTTTTTATTTGGGTTGCGACAAACATTTTATCATCTGTTGTTTCTACGGAAATAACGTTTGTTTCCATTATATTTTCTATTATTTCTTTTTCATCAGAAATCATTAACTTAAGAGCGGTTATCAATCCGATTAAATGCCGGTTTCCGTCTGTTACATAACATGTATAAACAGTTTCACGGTTAAGACCTGTTCTGCGAATACGTTTAAAGGCGTCTTCTACTGTCATATCCTGACGCAAATCAATATATTCGACTGTCATAACGCTTCCGGCGCTATCGTCGGGATATTGTAATAATTCATTTATTTGTATACGTTTGTCAGGAGATATAATTTTCAGCATACGACTGACCACGTTTGCCGGCATTTCTTCTATTATATCGACTGTATCATCCGCAAATAATTCATCGAGAACTGATTTTAATTCTATATCGTTAAAAGATTGTATTAAAAGCTGTTCTTCATCGTAATCCATTTCAACAAATACTTCGGCAGCCAATTCTTTCGGTAATAACCTAAATATAACCGGTATTTCTTCTTCGGTTATTTCGCTTATAAAAAATGCTATATCAGCCGGAGCCATTTCAGATAATAATTTACGAATTTCCCGGAATTTTTTATCATTTAATAATTTATGCGCATATTCTAAATCAAATTCATTTTCATTTTCCATTTACAGCTACCTGTAACCATTTTGGTTTCCTTTCCTGATTTAATATATCCGGAATTTTCCGGTAAATACCCCTTTTATGATATAAATAAAAATATCACGGGGCCGGCGGTATTATACCGCAGGGAAGGTTAGTCATATACGCAAAGCACAAAAACAAACACCAATAAAAAACCGAAAAATTTCGGTAATAATTATATTGATGGTAATTTGCTTTCAGCGTCGCGTATTATACAGAAGACAAGCATGGCGGGCCTGCCTTATAATAAAATGAAAACAGATAATAAAATACACAAAATATATTAAGTTATATACATTATTATCGGTTTTCAAATTTTATATAACAAATCCGCTTGAAATCGATTTTATTAAACGACATCGGTGCCCGTAATCAGTACTTTGACTGCTTCCAGCGTCCATTCAATGTTCACCTCTCATAATTCACTGATATTTATCAGCATAAATAATATAAATAAAAATCGCACCTTATATATTGTACACAGTATATAAAATAATGTCAATAAACATTATGTAAATATTTTTTATAAAAGGGATATAATAAATTTTTTATTTGATATAAAGAATAAAGGATAAAGGATAAATGTATGAATAGCAGAGACCGTATAAAATCCGCGATGAGATACAAACCGGTAGATCGTGTTCCGATTCAATATTATTATTGTCCGGTCGGTTATTACGAACATGGAAATAAATTAAACGAATTATATTCAACATTACCCGGTGATTTTTCTCCTCACATAAATGTACCTGTACCGAAAATACCGAAAGAACATTTTGATGATGACGGATCATATCACGCTTTTATACGTGACGGATGGGGAACTGTTACGGAATATCGTATTTTCGGAATATCCGGTATTCCCTGCGAATATCCGCTTGAGGATATCAGTAAATTGGATGAATACAATTTTCCCGTTCCTCCCGTATGCGAAGGAGAGCATTTTAAAAAACGCTGCGAAGAAATTAAAAATCATAAAAAAGAATACTATGCTATGGATGGCGCAGGTTCGCTTTTTGAACGCTTAAAAGCACTGCGTCCGGATGAAGATGTATTGTGCGATATCGCACTTAACACAAAAGAAATTAATAAACTAGCGGATATGATTACGGAATACGATGTTGAATGTACTAAATATGTTATAGCGACAGGTGTTGACGGAATAGCTTTCGGAGATGATTACGGAAGTGAGAGGGGAATGCTTTTAAATCCCGAAATGTGGAGAAAATTTTTT
>JAVBPA010000017.1:0-89436 GCA_031549925.1 Eubacteriales bacterium | reverse complement strand
TGGTGGAGGCGAGGGGAGTCGAACCCCTGTCCGAAAACTCATTCGCAAGACTTTCTCCGGGCGGAGCCGTTTTGTATATCTCCCCCGTGTATACCAAAACGGCAAATTATACACAGGGCAGCCTATTTATTCATGACCGTTATATCGACGAACTGGCGGTACACGTTCATCACTGTGTCACGCCCAAACCGAAGCCGTGATCCTCTTCGGCAGGACGGCTGCATTACGCAGCGATTGCTAATTTATTGTTAGCGTTTATTTTAAATTTTCGGCAGTTTAAAGAGGTCCCGAACCTCTGCCCGCTTATCCGACTTCAAAATCCCCGTCGAAACCATTACGCCCCCATATAGAGTTAAATGAATTTGATAGGTTTAATTATTATAATATCTTATACAAAATTACGATAAATTATTAAAGAATGTTAGAAATATTAAAACTAAATAAATGTGGTTACACTAGCGATACTTTTTCTTTCCCTTTTTTCAGGCTTTTCGGCTGGAACACCTACAGATATTATAGCTACAGGACGGTGTTTTGGTGGAATATTTAATATTTCACTGCACTTATTTTCATTAAAAGCACCTATCCAGCAACCTCCCAATTCCATATCTACAGCGCGAAGCAATATATTTTCAACAGCAGCGGCTGTATCTTGAATTGCAAATAAATTTTTTCCGCGTTCACCGAATTTTTTTTCAAGCGTTTCAGAATTTGTGCAGACTACTATCATTACAGGTGCGGCCGTTGCCCATTTGGGGCATATAAAATTTAATTTTTCTTTTACTTCAATATTTTGTATAACATAAAAATGCCATGACTGCATATTACAAGCGTTCGGAGCTTGAATCGCACTGTCTATTAATGCGTATATCTGCGCTTCTGTCAGGGGTTCATTTTTAAATGATCGAATACTGCGCCGTTCGTATATCAAATTTGAAAATTCCATCGCAAAATCTCCGTTATTTATTAATCTTCATACCGCGAAGATTTTTCATATCTTTGAGCGGTTCTTTCGTCCTGCTTCTTTGCTTCGTCTTCGCGTTTGTCATACAGCTTTTTGCCCTTGCACAATCCGAGATCTATTTTAACATGAGAACCGGTTATATATACAGACAAAGGAACAATAGTATATCCTTGCTTACCGACAAGACCAAACAATTTCAATATTTCTTTTTTATGCATAAGAAGTTTTTTGTGACGTATAGGATCCCGATTAAAAATATTCCCTTTTTCATACGGACTTATGTGTATTCCCGAAGCGTACATTTCACCTTTTTCAAAAAAACAATAAGAATCTTTTAAATTAACGCTTCCCTGCCTTATCGATTTTACCTCTGTTCCGAACAAAACAATTCCCGCTTCGTATGTTTCCTCAACAAAATAATCGTGGCGGGCTTTTTTATTTTGCGTTATTATTTTTTTTCCTTCGTTTTTTTGACCCATAAAAAATGCCTCAACTAAATATAATACTCCTATAGTATAACATGATTATAATTATATGTCAATGATATAACTGTTTTATCCATTGCTTTCTCATATGAAAAATCAAGAAAAGTTATGTTGACATATGCAATATTGTATGATAATATTAAAACAAATGTAACAATACAATGAAATAAACAGAGTGAAATGTTATGGATAAAAACGAAAAATTATACACAATCAACGATATAGCTTCAATGCTGACGGTAACGACCCGTACAATACATAATTATCTTAAAAGCGGAATACTTACGGGACGTAAAATAGGCGGACAGTGGAGATTTACGGAAAGCAATATAAGCGAATTATTAAACAGTACCAGTTATTCCACCCCTCTTTATGAAACTGTAAATGAAGAAATTACAGAATACATAAATAAAAAATCAATTGATCCGCGTAATAAAAACGGATGTGAAATATGTTCTGTTATATATTTGAAAAAACAAAAAAACGAAATAGACATTTTGTTGGAAAATATAAAAAACGATAAGGACAGACCTAAAAAATACAGCGTTAATTTAATACGCGAATATGATAACGGAGAACGCATAATACGCCTGATTATTTACGGAGATCCGCTTATAATTTATAATATGATGAAACAGATAGACAATAATATCGAAAACCAAACGAATTGATTATGATAACCTTTGACCAATTTGAAAAAATTGCGGATTATGTGACTTGTGAATTACCGGATGAATTATTCAAACAACTTAACGGAGGAGTTAATGTTTTGGAATATACAAAAATTCATTCCGAAAGTTCACTTAATAATCCCATGTTTATTTTAGGAGAATACATTCATACGCACGCTGAGGGACGTATTATATATCTGTATTACGGTTCTTTTATAAGATTGTACGGTGATTTGGATATAGAACAGTTTACTTGCGCTGTACGAAAAACAATCCGTCATGAGTTCAGACATCATATAGAATCATTAGCCGGAGAAAAAGATTTAATTTATGAGGATAATGAATATATAAAAAAATACAGGGAGAAAAAATAACATTTTTGAAATGAGCATTTTATTTTCACTGTTAAAAATTAAAAAGCGATGATAAATATTTACACCGCTTTGTTCTGGTTTGGATTTTTGATTTTATTTTCAAAAAATTGAATTTCCGATAAATTTAACGTATCTGCATTATTTTAGATTTAAAAATATATTTTAATTTATCGTTTTATCTGTACAAAGGGAATTAACATAAGACTGCATCTCTTCTTTTGATTTTATTTCATGTGTCTTGCTTACAATTCTTCTTTGTTCATCGTCTGATAATCCATCAAAATAATCTCTTGCCGCTTTATTTTGCATTAATGCCATTCCAAATCCCATAGGTAAATCATATATATATTTTTCGTTTGCCATGAATAAATTACCTCCAATATTTATTTTAAGTAAGTATTGTCAAGATATATATTTTTTATACGAAAACATTTAAGATCGGAAACATAATTATGAATATTATAATTTATTACTTTACAGGAACAGGAAACAGCCTATACGCGGCAAAAAAAATCGCAGCTGCTTTAGAAGAACAGGAAAATTCAAATTGTAAAGTTATCCCTATGGTTAGAATAAACGAAGGGGAGATAGAAAAAAATATTGATTGTATAGGGTTTGTTTTTCCGGTTTACGGCGGTGGATTGCCTTTTGCGGTAAAAAATTTTATTAACAATAATAAATTCCCCGTAAACAAATATTATTTTGCTGTTTCAACATACGGAGGAGGCGTCGGAAACTCAATATCCGAGATAAAAAATCTTTTGGCAAAACATGATGTTGTTTTGAATTACGGAAACGGAGTTTATATGTTTGCAAATTATGTTGCATTATATAAAATGGCTGATAATTCCAAAGAAGCGGCTAAAAAATCCGATTTAAAAATCAATGAAATTTGTTCCGATATCATCTTAAAAAAACAATTTACAATTCCGGGAAGTTTGTTTTTGGGATTAATAAATAAAAGCTTCCTGAAAAATTTTCCTAATAAAGATATGGGATATAATACTTCAGAAAACTGCTCGGGTTGCGGAATCTGCGCCAGTGTATGCCCGGTTAAAAACATTATAATAAAAGACAAAAAACCGGAATTTCTTCATAAATGCGAACAATGTATGGCGTGTATTCAATGGTGTCCCGAAAAAGCTTTGAATTATAAAAACAAAACACAAACCAGAGGGAGATATCATCATCCTGAAATTACGCTCAATGATATGTTATTGCAAAACGATTGAATTAACTATGTGGTAAACATTGTTATAATAAAATTATATATTGACAATTTTGATATAATATGATATTCTCATAGCGTGTTTTATAATATTTAAAATACTTTGTGATTTATTAATTAAAAACGGGAGGTTAAAAATTTTATGTACGAATTAACGGTTGAGGCTGTAACACAATAAAATATCCGCACAAAACGGCTACAGATAAATGTTGTTGTTTTTGTGCAAAAAACAACCTTTCGATTATGAGATATCCAGGCTCATCCGTCAGGGTGTGCCTTTTTGTTTGCATAAATTTTAATTAATATTTTGAGGAACATTATTATATAATGATAAATTTAAAAGATTACGGTTATACTGATTATTATAAAAATCAATTTATAAATACATCGGAAGACAGAATTGCGGCGCGTATAATTTCTTGCCACGGTCAGATATATAGAATAATAACAGAGCTTGGAGAATTGAACGCACGGCTTGCGGGAACATTTTATTTCGAAAAAAATACTATACCTTATCCGGCAGTAGGTGATTTCGCAGCCGTCAAATATAATCCGCAAGGAGATTCTGTTATATATGAAATTTTAGAACGCAAATCAAAATTTGCAAGACCAAATTATTCCGGACATATAAGCACATATGCAAAAACAATTTTAGAACAAATTGTTGCCGCTAATTTCGATTACGTTTTTATATTATCCTCTCTTAATTGCGATTTTAATATAAACCGTATACAGCGTTATACAGCGGCAGCCAAAGGAAGCGGAGCTATTCCGGTGATAATTTTAACAAAATCAGATTTAGTAGATGATTATTTACCGCAGCTCCATGATACTTTACGCAATATACCCGGAGTCGATGTTATTGCGTTAAGCGTTTTTAACGGAAACGGTATAAATTTGCTTTCAGAGTATATGAAGCCATATAAAACAATAGTTTTTCTCGGTTCTTCCGGAGTCGGAAAATCATCTCTCGTTAATACATTAGCGGGAGATAATATAATGACAGTAAATGATATAAGGGAAGATGACAGCAAAGGCCGTCATACCACGACACACAGGGAATTGATAATGCTTCCTTGCGGTACTATGATTATTGATACACCCGGTATGCGTGAACTTGGAATGTGGGATGCTGAAACAGGAATTAACGAAACTTTTTTTGATTTCGAAGAATATTTTACAAAATGCAGATTTACAAATTGCACTCACGAAAACGAACCCGGATGTGCAATTCTTTGTGCTATTCAAAACGGTGAAATATCAGCCATAAGATGGGATAATTATAAAAATTTAAAACGCGAAGCAAAATTTACCGATGATAAAGCGGCATATTTTAAAAATAAAAAAGAATGGCAGAAAGCTATAGCTGAACACTCCCGGAGCAGAAAAAAAGCGGATGAAAAATCAAAAAGAAACCATTAAAAATTAAATCATTTTATATGTAAAGAGACTTTCTATGATTAATAAAATTTATTTAGCCGGCGGATGTTTTTGGGGAACGGAAAAATTTTTATCTGAAATTGAAGGGGTTATATCAACAGAAACCGGATACGCAAACGGAAGAACGCAGAATCCAACATATGAAGATGTTTGTATGGAAAATACCGGACACGCGGAAACGGTTGAAGTTAATTATGAAACAGATATAATAAATTTAACTGATTTGTTGAATGAATTTTATAAAACAATAAATCCGACTTCATATAACAGACAAGGAAACGATACCGGAACACAATACAGAGCCGGAATTTATTATACGGACGAAGAACAACTGAATGAAATTCAAAATTCGATAGATAAATTGCAAAAAAATTATATTAAGCCTATTGCAATAGAGATTAGTCCTATATATAATTATTACAGAGCAGAAGAATATCATCAAAAATATTTAAATAAACATCCGGAAGGTTATTGTCATATTCCGAAAAGTTTATTTAAAACAAAATAAATTTATAGAATTATAATAATGATAAAAAACAAATTAGGAAATACAGGCTATCATGTTTTTCCGGTAGCATACGGCGGAATTATTTCAATGAATGACGGAAATGAAGCTTCTGATAATTACGTTTCATGGGCATTTGAAAAAGGAGTTAATTATTTCGATATAGCCCCGTCATATGGAGACGCACAAGAAAAACTCGGGAAATCTTTGATTCCGTACCGTAAAGAAATATATTTAGCATGCAAAACTGCCGTGCGTGATTACGAGGGAGCAAAAATTGAATTCGAAAACTCCCTTCGTTTGCTTCATACGGATTATTTTGATGTATATCAGCTCCACGCTTTGTCAAGCGAAGAAGAAGTTACCCGCGCATTTTCAAAAAGCGGAGTTATGGAGCTTCTTTTTTGGGCAAAAGAAAAAGGTTATATCCGAAAATTAGGTATAACAGCACACAGTGAACCGGCTGCTTTAAAAGCTATTGAAAACTTTAATTTTGATACTGTTTTGTTTCCCCTTAATTGGCATTTACATTTATCAAAAAATTTCGGTACGGAAATCGTAACTGAAGCAAAAAAGCGGGGAATGGGTATACTAGCCATGAAACAATTAATTGAACGATCATGGCTAGAAAGCGATTCGGAGCTTCACGAAAGATTTAATAAATCCTGGTGTAAACCGATAGATCCGGATAATATAAAACTAAGAAATAACGCCATTAAATATACTCTTTCGCTCGGAGCGGATATAATAATACCTCCCGGAGATTTTTTCAATTTCAGTTATGCGGTTGATAATATAGAAAAATGTATAAAAGAACCTCTGTGCGAAAAAGATCTTAATTATTTAAAAGATGAATGTAGCCGTGTATGTGATCATCCCTTTTTTTAAACAAAAGCATAAAAAAGGATTTTCCGTTTTGCAAATTGTTCGGAAAATCCTTTTATATTGGGTTGCTTATTATAAAATGAGTTTAGTTTATAATTAATCTCTGTCTGTAATTTCTCTGTCGCTTCTGAACAACAATGAAATGCACCAAAGCGAACATAATCCGACAATTGTATAAACTATACGGCTGACAAGTGATGCCGGTCCGCCGCATATCCATGCAACGATATCAAAACGGAACAATCCAATGCTGCCCCAGTTAATCCCGCCGATTATCAGCAGGACAAGCGCTATTTTATCAAACATAAAATAAGTCCTCCATATGACTTTACACTATCAGTATGACCTATTTTATTTTTTTTATACATTTTATTTTTAATTAATAGTTGATTCGTTCGACGAATTTATCAAAGCTTCGAGATTAATATTGCCTTTATAAATTTCAACATTTAAAAATGTCGTCGGAGCTATAGGCTCAACTTCATAATTTAAATTTTTTTTATCGCCGAAAAAGTCAATCAAACCCTCTTTGGCTATCAGTTTGTATGAACGATAGTTTGATATGCGAATCGAGCTGTTAAAATTACCTTCTTCGATTTTTACATCGATTGTTCCGTTTGTCGCGGGAGTTATAAAATTAAAATCACCCTTGCCGATTTTGATGTCCATATTAGAAATTGATACGATTTGATCAAGCGTAATATCACCGGTTTTAGTCGATAATACATAATCCGCTTGATAATTAATTCCCGATATATCGATATTTCCATTTTCGAGTATTATTTCAAATTTTTTAATATCCGATTTATCTGCCAAATTTATTTCAACAAGCTTTTCACGGTTTTTATAACGGTCATAATTTATATAATTCCTCAAACCGTCAAATTCAAACCCGCTTGTGAGTATGTTAAATATACTCAATATGTTAAAAGAATCATCAATTATTAAATTTTTACCGGTAACAGAATAATTATAAGCGTTCTTTGAAAAATTTACCAAACGAACTGTTGTTTTTTCGCCTCCGGTGGTTAATACAACATTAGCGTTTTTTATTTCAATTGAAATTGTATTTACATTTTCCGGTTCGATATCATTTTGAACTATTCCGTTTCCTTCTTCATCCAACTCCTGATAAAAAAGTTTAACATTGTTAGTTTCTGCCATTTTCTGTGCAGCTACACAAGTAACCGTTCCGGCAGTTATCAAAACAACGGCTAGGATAATAAATATAATTGAGGTAGGTTTCATCGTTTCGCACACTCCCTCTTTAAAAATCTAAACAATTGATGAAGTTTCTGAAGAGTAAATTTAAATAATACAGTCAAATATTTCATAGCAAGCGGCAATAACCTGATTGCGAAATTATAAAGCAAAACTCCTGCAAGCATAGAACTTCCGCCGATAATTATTCCAAAACCTATTTCAAAAAGCCCAACAGGCAAAACCTCAAATAATTGTGTTATACCATATATAATTCCGACAAGCGAAATTCCTGTTCCGGCTAATACAATACAAACAATTGTTATTATAATGCCAATAATAGCGCCTGTTAAAGCTGCAAAAAGAGCAAAAAATGCACCCATTAAAGCCAAAAACAAGGGTAAAGTCAAAGGAAGGCTTATTGCAAAAAGTGACCAAAACAATACTGTATTCGGTATCGGAGTATCGTCGAAATAGGTATCATCCAATTCATTTAAAGCTATTGAAGGTATAGAAGATTCATTTACATCATCAATACTGGGTTCATCTGATTCTGAAATACGTTTTTTTCTTCTTTCAATTGTACGCTTTGCCTGTTTTTTAAATTCGCTTGTAAAATTTCTTTTATTCGCAATTGCTTCGGCTTCTTCAGGAGTTTCAGATTTAATTAATTCTTTTATTGGTATAACAGAAGCGGAATTTAATTTATTTATTGATAAATTTTCAGAAATTTTTGCTCCAAGCCGTTGTGTAGGCTGAAAAGAATTTTTTTTCTGATTTTGTTCTGTTTCTTCTTTTACATAAGGATTTCTTTTTTTTGTTAATATTTGCTCATATTCTCCGGTATCAAATTCCAAATCATCTTCTTCAACATCATCTTTTAATTTAGTTTCAGATTCCTTTGCAAATTCCGGAGGTTCAGTGATATCGTTTTTATTGTTTAAAATATTATCAGTTATATATTCATTATCATCAATGTCTGTTTCGCTTTTAATAATTTCATCTTTTCCGCTGCTGATACTTTCATATTTATCCGGATTTTCTGAATTTTGATATTCATATTTAACTTTATCTATTATTTTAGTTTGATCTTTATTATCAGCGTCTGATGTATTATTTTCAAAATTGTTTGTATAATAACCGTTTTGGTTTTCCGTTTTCTTTGTATCAATTATACGCATTGTACGCGTAGGAGTTTCGTTTTCAGCCGAAAGATTTTCTATTCTTTCTTTTTCCTCGCGTTTTTTAATTAAATTTATAATGTTTTGCGCTACACCTTCAACACCGTCAAATGAGCGTATTTGTTCATTTGCTTCTTCGTCAGTCATCGTGTTAAAATAACGTTCAAATTGTTTGATATATTTATTTATATTGTCTTCGCTGACTTCAAGCTCAATCAACCGGTTATAGAGCTGTGAAAAGAAAGCTCGTTTATTCATATAAAGCTTGTGCCCCATTTCCCAAAGAGTTGACTTTTATAAAAAGTTGACTTTTATAAAAAAAATGATATAATTTATAATCAGTTTTTACCCTTTTATTTACATATTAAATTATAGCAGACAGGAGTTAAAATTTCAAGATGCGAATGCGAAAAAAAAAGCATTATGATCTGCGGATCGAAAAGTGTAAAGATTTATTTTTAACCGAAATAACGGATTTTTATAAATATACAACCGGACAGACTGTTGAACTTGAAATAGGATGCGGAAAAGGAAAATTTATAAGCGAAACAGCCAAAAACAACCCGGATAAAAAATATATAGCGATCGAAAAAATACCCGATGTAATGCTGCTTGCTATGGAACGGATAAAGAAAGAAAACATTGAAAACATCCGTTTTATTTTATGCGATGCATTTGATATATTAAAATATATACCGGAAAACAGTATAGAAATAATTTATTTGAATTTCAACGATCCGTGGCCGAAAAGCGGACATTATAAACGCCGTTTAACATACCGCGGATTTTTGGAAATGTATAAAAAAATATTAATAACAAACGGAAGAATAAAATTAAAAACAGATAATGTTCCCTATTTTGATTTTTCGGTTTCGGAAATTTCAAGTAATGGATTTAGAATTCTTCATCATACCTATGATTTGCACGGTGAAAATATTTATAACACAATACTTACAGAATATGAGACGAATTTTTTAGAAAAAGGTTTCAAAATTTGTTATCTTGAGGCAGAATTATCCGATACAAAAAATACAGCGGAAATAAAAACAGAAGTTGAAATATAATGTTTTATACTTGAGTCGATATATCCTGTTTTTCCAATTCTTCAAGTTCCGCGTATAAAACCAATAATCTCTCTTCGAGTTTTTCTTCGCGGTTAAATAGATCCGTTAATCTGATATGATCCGCTGCCGCTTCTCCGTTTATTTCCTCGTTTATTCTTGTGAGCTCTTCTTCTGATAATCCTATTTCTTCGCGGGTCAAACGCAGTTTTCTTTCGTATTTTCTCTGTTCGGATAATGAACGCTTTGTTTCTATAAATTTTTTCTTTGTTTCCGTTTCTCCTCTTTCATCCGACTCGGAACTTTCTTTGGATAAATAATTATTTTTATATTTAATGTATTCTTCGAAAGTACCGCGGTAATCGTATATTTCATTTTCATTTTGTGCGTTGAAAGCTAAAATGCGGGTAGAAAGTTTATTTATAAAATATCTGTCATGTGAAACGGCAATAATAGTTCCCTCAAATTCAAGCAATGCTTTTTCCAGTACTTCGCGTGAATTTATATCAAGATGATTTGTCGGTTCGTCAAGAATTAACAAATTCATAGATGATAATATCAGTTTTGTTAGCGTTAGTCTTGCTTTTTCGCCTCCGCTCAGCACACCGACCTTTTTTAAAATATCATCTCCTTTAAAGTTAAACAATGCAAGAGCTTTTCTTATTTGTGTTTGGGTCATTTTGTCATAGGTATCCCAAAGCTCGTCGATTACAAGTTTTTCATCGTCAAGTTCTTGATTTTCCTGATCATAATAACCTATTTTAACGTTATATCCCAGTTCTATAGTTCCGGCGTCACATTCGGTCATTCCGGTTATAATTTTAAGAAGTGTTGACTTTCCGCAGCCGTTATTACCGAAAATAAAAACATGGTCATATTTTTTTATAAGTATATTTAAATCAAAAAAAAGAGGTTTACCGGGATATCCTTTAGATAAATTTTTAATTATCAATACATCGTTTCCGCTTTCACCTGAAGAATTGAATTTAAATTTTATGCCTTCCGGATCATCTTTCGGTTTTTCGATTCTTTCTATTTTTTCAAGCTGCTTTTCTTTGCTTTTTATGGTTATAAAATTTCGTTCCTGTCCCCATCTGCGCTGTTGTTCGATCATTTTTTCGATACGTTCTATTTCACGCTGCTGAAGCTCATAATGTTTTTGCTGAATTTCGCGGTTTGATTCTTTTTGATTTTTATATGAGGTATAATTTCCTTTATATAAAATACCTTTTTTATATTCGATTTCAAGTATTTTGTTTGTTACATTATCCAAAAAATAGCGGTCATGAGAAATAACAATAACCGTTTTTCTGTAAGATTTCAAATATTCTTCAAGCCAAAAAAGGGTATCAATATCAAGATGATTTGTCGGTTCATCAAGCATTAATATATCAGGTTCGCAAAGCAGCAGACGGGCAAGCGCAACTCTCGTTTTTTGCCCCCCGCTTAATGAATTTATTTTTAAATCCCAAAACTGTTCGGAAAAGCCTAGTCTTTTCAGCATTCCCTTACATCTTCCAAGATATTCAAAACCGCCTTCTCTTGTAAATTTATCATGAAGATCAGCATATCTTGCAGACAAAGCAATATTACCGCCGTCGATTTCTTCTCTCATTTTCTCAAGCTCCGCTTGCATGGCGATAAGTTCGAAAAAAATTCCTGTCATTTCCGAAAGTAGTGTATTATCAGAAACAAAATTAAGAGATTGTCCGAGCATACCAATCGTTTTATCTTTTGATATATATATATCACCGGAATCAGGTTTATATTCACCGCTTATAATACGGAAAAGAGAAGTCTTCCCCGCTCCGTTAACACCCACAATTCCCAATTTATCACCTTCATTCAACGCAAAAGATACGCCGTCAAGCAACATTTCAACGCCGAAGGAAAGTTTTATATTTTCACAGCTAATTATAATCATATATTATTACAAAAACAAAGGAGGACAAATGCCTCCCAATAAAATTTATGACCGGCAAACAAATAACAACCGGATATTATATCGTTTAGCCGATTTTACAAATTAATATATTAATTCTTCTTAATCTTGTTTAGCACCGCATTTCGGGCAATAAACCATATCGCGATCAATTTTAGAAGCGCATATCATACACGTTTTCGTATTGTTCATATATTGATTTATTTCCTGCTCGGCAGTTTTTATTTCAATTATAGTTTCTCTGACTTTATCGCATAATTCTTTTATTAAAACAGAATTATCAATTATTTTTTCCGCATCCGTAATTTGAGTACGCTCTTCATAACAAAGTTTTCCGATTGCTTCATAATAATCGGATTCTTTTGAACGCAAATTCATGAGTTTAAATTTCGCTTTCGCAACTCCTGTCAGCTTTTCAGCTTCTTGCGAGGCATACATTGCGGCATCATTTATTTTTTTATAAAATTCATTCCAATCCACAATAAAAACTCCTATCTGATTATTATTTTATATAGGTATTATATAATTTTTTTTAATATTTGTCAAGAGTTGACACGGTCGTTTATTGTATGTTATATTTATATGGAAGTTGTATTATATATGACCATTATATTCATACAGTAAATTACCAGCTATGTAATCGTATTTCAAAATTAAAATATATCGGAGGTTGTTCGCGTGAAATTCAGACTTGAACATAATAATATAAATGTCATTGATTTAAATAAATCGATCGATTTTTATAAAAAAGCTCTGGGAATGCACGAAATCCGTAGAGTTGAACCCCAAAGCGGTGATTTTATTTTAGTATTTTTATCTGACGAAACTAAAACCGAAAACGGAAGAATTTTAGAATTAACCTGGCTTAAAGATCATTTAAACCCATACGAACTCGGTGATAACGAATCTCATTTAGCATTCCGTGTTGACGATATAAAAGCTTCACATAAGCTTCATTCGGAAATGAACTGTATATGTTTTGAAAATACATCTATGGGTATATATTTTATTTCAGATCCTGACGGTTATTGGATAGAAATATTACCCGAGGTTTTATAATATGAAAAACCGTATTTTATATTTGGATAAACCTGCCTCTGAATGGGAACTTGCGACTCCCGTTGGCTGCGGAAGTTTAGGAGCAGTTATCTACGGAAGAATCGGAAACGAAATATTGCAGCTCAACGAAGAATTCGTTTGGGCAGGAAATCCGATGAACACGGATTTTCCGGAATTCATTGATATAATTAAAAATATACGCAGTTTATTGCTAGAAGGAAAAGCAACCGAAGCCGATAAATATGCGCTAGAAGCTTTAGGAGATAAATTTCACCGCATAGGTTCATATGAAACAGCCGGTGAAATACATATAAATTTTCATGATGATGATTTATGCACCGATTACCGGCGTGAAATTGATTTATTAAACGGTATAGCAACCATATCGTATAAAAAAGACGATAAAAATTATAACCGTGAAATTTTCGCATCATATCCGAAACGGGTAATCGCTATGAGATTATCCTGCAGCGAAGCTTCATCGGTTAATTTCAGCGCGGTATATAAAAGGGGTTTTATAAAATCTGTTTCGCAGCTATCACAAAATTCCTTTGAAATAATATCTTCCACAAAATGCGGAAATCATTATGTAAATGTTTCGGTTGTTGTTCAAAACATTGGAGGAGAACTCCATGTGGAAGATTATAAAGTCAAATTAAAAAACGCGGATTCCTGCGATATATTTATTTCAATTGCAACAGATAAAGTACCTCTCTTTCCTTCCGAGCTTAATTATAATTTACTAAAATGCGAACATATAAAAGATTTTTCGGAAATTATAGATCGCTCCGATATAATTCTTGGAGAGGATAACGAATATTTAGAAAATATATCTGCGGATAAAAGACTTAATTTAATCGGTGAAGGGAAAAACGACGGCGGATTTACATCATTATATTTTAATTTCGGAAAATATCTGCTTGTTTCATCAAGCCGACCCGGAACTCTCCCCGCAAATTTACAAGGTGTTTGGAATGATTACATGGAAGCTCCCTGGAGCAGTGATTACCATACAAACATAAATATTCAAATGAATTACTGGCACGCAGAAGTTGCCAATATATCCGAATGTACAATTCCGCTATTTGATTACATGAACAATTATCTTCTGGAGGGTGCGCGTAGAGTCGCAAATGTAAATTATCATTCCGGAGGAGCGGTTGTGCATCACTTGAGCGATATATACGGTTTTGCCGCTCCGGCAGACGGGTTATGGGGGTTATGGCCTCTGGGAGGCGCATGGCTTTGTTTTCATATGTGGGAACATTATTTATACACAGGTGATGTTTCTTTCCTTGCGAATACCGCATATTCATTTATATCCGATTGCGCTTTGTTTTTTATGGATACCATGTTCTGCGATGAGAACGGAATAATACTATCCGGTCCCTCTACTTCTCCGGAAAACAGATACTTAACCGAAAAAGGATCGGCTTATTTATGTCTTTCTCCTACTATGGATGTTGAAATAATCGGAGGGTTACTGCGTTTTTATATAGAAACAGAAAAAATATTAAATATAAATCCGGAAATGGCTGAACGAGCGGCGGATACTTTATCAAAAATGCCTCCTTTAAAAACAGGCAAATGGGGGCAGCTTATGGAATGGTATTACGATTATGATGAAATAGAACCAGGACACCGTCATATTTCGCATTTATTCGCCCTTTATCCGGACTTTGCAATAAATATAAATACAAGAGAATTATTTGAAGCCGCAAGAAAAACTCTTGAAAGAAGACTTGCAAACGGAGGCGGTCACACCGGATGGAGCGCCGCTTGGGTTACCGCTTTATTTGCCAGACTTCATGACGGTGAAGCAGCGGGTAAAATATTACGTAAATTATATATTGAATCAACACGCGGAAATCTTTTCAATATACATCCGCCGTTCCAAATAGACGGTAATTTCGGCGGAACCGCAGCCATATGCGAAATGCTGCTCCAATCCCATACAGAAATAATTGAATTGTTGCCGGCATTGCCAAAAGAATTTAATTCCGGCAGTTTTGTCCGTCTGAAAGCCAGAGGCGGATATGAAATAAGCGCGGAATGGGAAAACTCAATTGTTAATTCTTTTAATATAAAACTATGCGCCTCCATAGGAGATAATGAAATAAAAATCCCGAAAATAAAAGCAAACGGTAAAATTTATAGCGTAGAATTAAATAAAAATAAAACTGAGGAGAAAATAATTATATGACAAACCGCGAACGTTTTATAGCGTGCGCGACATGTAAACCTATTGACCGAACTCCTGTATTTTTTATGTTTGGTCCATGGGGTGAAACGGTGGCCCGCTGGCAAAATGAAGGCGTTCCGAATCCGGGAGGTGCCTGGGCTGATTTTAATCTCGATCGGTGTGTAGGTATTGCAGGTTATGTAAACCACCACTTTTGTCCGGGTTTTGCTTATGAATTGATAGAAAAACTTCCCGGAGGAAAATCTATTATCCGTGATGGTTTCGGACAAATTATTGAATGTATAGACGGTCATTCGACAATACCTAAAATTATACGTTCACCTGTTAATTCATATGAAGAATGGAAACAGATTAGAACAGAACGTTTCAATGCTTCTGATCCGCGAAGATTTCCTCCTAATTGGAAAGAAATTGCTGAAAATTTAAACGCTGCGGATGTCCCTGTTCAAATCGGAACTTATCCTATGGGTTTATACGGAACAATGCGTGATCTTATGGGAGTCGAAGGCAGTCTTTTCTGCTTTTATGACGATCCCGCGCTTGTTGAGGCTATAATGTGCGAACTTACGGATTTTTATCTTGAATTATTTGAAAAAATATGCCTTGATGTAAAAGTTGACGTTTTGCATATATGGGAAGATATGTCCGGAAAACAAGGTTCGCTTATTTCACCTGAACATGTCAGAAAATACATGGTTCCGAATTACCGGCGTCTGCGTGATTTTGCCGACAAACATAATATACCGGTAATGCAGCTGGATACCGACGGGAACTGCGAAGAATTAATTCCCCTCTTCGCGGAAGGCGGAGTAAATATGATGCTTCCTTTTGAAGTCTTAGCGGGCTGCGATGTGGTTGAACTACGCAAAAAATATCCGTATATGTCAATGATGGGCGGTATTGATAAAATGAAAATATCTCTTGGAAAAAAAGCTATCGACGAAGAAATCGAAAGAATACGTCCGCTTTTGGGTTATACCGGATATTTCCCTGCTCTCGACCATTTAATTCCCCCTGAAATGTCGTTTGATGATTATAAATACTTTACTGAACGCATAATATCCGAAGTTTATTCAATCGGAGCTTTGTAATATCGAAAGGAATTCTTATGAAAATAACAAATGTTTTTGCAACTGCGGGAAAAAAACCTGTAAATTTGAATTACTTTTTAACTACTCCAAAGGATTTTGATCCGCAAAAGGAATGTTTGCCTCTAATAGTTTTCTTGCATGGAGCAGGTGAAAGAGGAGATAATATAGAACTTGTTAAAAAACACGGAGTACCTAAACTATTTGACCGTGATCAAGACTATATGGAACTGCGTGTAATTACTCTTTCCCCGCAATGCCCCACCGGTACAGTTTGGAATCATCTAGTATATAACTTGATGGAATTAATTGATTCTATAGCAGTAGAATACAATGCAGACAAAAAGAAAATTTCGCTTACGGGAATCAGCATGGGCGGATTCGGTACATGGGAAATGGGAATGACTTTTACCAATTATTTTTCAGCATATGCTCCGATATGCGGCGGAGGGCAATCTTGGAGAGCTGCCGTACTCAACAAAAAGCCTATACGTGCTTTTCATGGAGAAACTGATTCTGTAGTACCCGTTATATACACAAAAGATATTATAGAAGTTATTAAAAAAGCCGGAGGAAATCCGGAAGTTACATATTACGAGGGTGTTGAACATGACTCCTGGACTGTAACATACGAACAAACTGATTTAATAAAATGGCTTTCTGAACAAATAAACGAATAAAATAAAAAAAACTGCTTATTACATCCAACGTATTAAGCAGTTTTTTTCAAAATTAAAAATATTTTTATAAAAGAACTTTGAGATTTTTAAATTCCATTGTATGATCAAATGTTCCTATAGTTTCCCAACCAATGTTTAGACCGCATATATCAAAATCCGATGGTTTGGAAATAGTTTTAAAATAGTTATCTTTTATTCCGTAATTTATAAGGTTTTCAACATGAGACATTAAATCGATATCCACATTTCTCCATTCATTTGAAACATAAGGCTTTCCGTCTCTCCACAAGCTTACATCACCGAATATATCATGCTCACCCACGCTGTATATTAAAGCTTTTGAAGCATCCGCTTTGCCTCCGTCGTAACCGATATATGTTTTGTCGTGTGATGAACGGCTGTCAAAGAAATGTAAACCGAACCATACAAATTCCTTGGATTCACGCCCTATCAAATATAAAAACAACAAAAACTGCGCAGCTCTGACATAATCGCCTTCAATTTCTGTTTTGTTATAATCAAGTAAGCGCATGTCAAGCTGTACTTTTAATTTATCATTTATCGGAGAAGCGTTCATGCTTTGTTCGATTAATAAATGCGGCCAGTAATCGCCGGCTATAACCGGACGTCCCCTGTAATATTCTGATGTGTCAAGTCTCATATTCAATGAATAATCATTCGGATTATAAGTTACTTCACGCGATTTTCCATCGCTTAATGAATACTCATTACCTAATATTTTGTTTGCCCACAAGCATGGGCCGCTATCCCATTGAGCCAATTTCCAAAGAGGTTTTTCGGTGTTTCCGCCGTATTTAAATTCGCCCAGTTCGACAACTCTTTCATTATTATTATGTTCTTTTTGGCTTAATACACGAAATCCGCGTATAAAATTTTCATCCGGTATAATTTGTTTCATTTTTACCTCTTTTCTTGAGCTTTATTTTATTTTAAAATCATATCCTTAATCAAGTAAATACCCGCTCCGCATACCCCGGTTAAAATTATCATCAATACAGGATTTATTTTTTTCCACCTGAGTATAAAAAAAGCTGCGGCTGCCAAAACTATGGCAATAAAATCGATGCTTTTTATTTCATTTATAACATTAGTTTCAAACAAAGACATCATCAATATCGATATTCCCGCTCCGGCTATCAAAGCGGCAACTGCTGGACGAACCCCCGACAAACCCCAGCTCACTGCAGATAAATTTTTATATTTTTTATATAAAAACGCAAGTAATAATATAATAAGAAGAGAAGGAAGCATACAAGAAAATGTCGCCAGTGCACCTCCTCCGATTCCTCCCAATTTATTTCCGACAAAAGTTGCGGAATTTAATGCGAAAGGTCCGGGTGTCATTTCAGCTATTGTAACCATATCCAAGAATTCGCCCATTGTCATCCAGCCACGTATATCAACAACCATGGATTTAATAATTGGAATTGAAGCATGTCCTCCGCCCACGCTGAATAACCCGATTTGAAAATAACATAAAAATATTTTAAGATATATCATTTTTTATTATCCCCGCTTTTTTTCAAAGATATCTTAAAATTTATATAATAAAATATCACACCTGAAGCAGCGGATAAAATAATAATATATACTGCGGGAAATTTTATGATATAGGAAGCTATGAAAGCAGCTGTCAGCAATAAAACAGAAAATATTCTGTTTCCTTTTTTTGTTACATTAATTATCATATCAGTACAAATGCTGATAATAACCGCTCCTACTCCCGCACGCATCGCTTTCAATATGTATTCCGCGACTATATTATCACGGATATAGTTATAAAAAAAGGAAAGCAAAGTTATTATAATAAGCGGAGGTATAATATTCGCTATCATTGTTATTACAGCTCCGCCGAAACCCGCAAGATTATACCCTACCATCATGAATGTATTGGCTGATATAGCGCCCGGAGCCGATTGCGCGAGAGCTATCAGGTCTGTCAGCTCATCGTCTGTCAAACAGCCATACTTTTTAACATACAGCCGCCTTATCATACCCAAAACAACCATACCTCCGCCGAAAGCCAGGGTCGCCGTGTAAATTGTATCTATAAATAAGTGCAGATACAATTGTTTTTTTGTCATTATAAAAATATTGCCGGTTAATTAATTAAACATAAACATCAGCATCAGCTTTATTTTCAGCGTCTGCCTCTTCCGGCTCCTCCTCCGCGTGATGATCCTCCTCCGCCTCCTCTTGAACCTCCGAAACCTCCGCCTGATCTTCCTGATCCTCCGAATCCCCCGCCGCCGCTTCTTCCGCCTCCTCCTCTGCCGCCGTTATTACCTCCGCCGAAGCCGCCGAATCCCCCCGGACCTCCCGGTCCGCGAGGTCCTCTCGGACCAAAAAAGAAAAATGGGAAAATGCTGCCGAACCCTCTCCGGTATCTGTTAAAGCCGAAAAATGAAAATCCGCGCATTGCGGAATTTATCACAATAATAATGATAAACAAGAATATAAAATTGAAAAACCCGTAATATCCAACTCTTGTATTATTTTCGCCTTCTTGTTCATCCGGTGATTGATTATTGTAATCTCCGTTATATTGATTTTCTGAAAAACCGTATAGATTTAATAATTTATTATTAACAGCGTAAAAGAAAGCTTTTGCTGCTTCACTGTAATTACCGTCAGCATAATATGATTCCACATAATCATCAAGAATTATCCCCAAAGAACCGCTGCTTAATTGATTTTCCAGTCCTTTTCCCTGCACTGCCCAATAATCTTCATCACCGATAGACATTAAAAACAGAACCCCGTTGTTTTTTTCAGAAGAACCGATTCCCCATTCATTAAAAACCGCATTGGCGTATTGTTCTATATTTTCCCCGCCCAAACCGTTTATCGTAACAATAACAATTTGAGCACCGCATTTTTCATACAGATAGTCATTATTAGAAACAATGTAATCTTCTGTATCGGAATTTATAACATCGGCAAAATCAGCAACATAAAAAACATCGGTAGCTTTGGGAACTTTTACTGCATATACAGCAAATGATGATAAATATAAAAAAGCAAAGATATATAAGGTAAAGAATATATAATTTTTTGTTTTAAATTTCATTATTTATTTTATTATTGAAATAATTCTGCTTTATCGAATCCTAATATCGGAGCGAAAAAAACCGCAGGTATTTTTGAAAGATTATCATTGAATTTTTTTGCTTCACTATTATAACCGTCATTTTTCATTGTGTCGTTACGGGATTGAATTTCAGTATAATATTGTTTTGCTAAATTTAAATAATCATCCCTAATGTTTTCGGTTGATTTTATTTTATAATACAATTCTGTCACTGCCTGTGTTAGTTTTATATTAGAAGCATATTTTTCAGAAGGAGTTTGTGCGGATATCAAATTATCACGTGTTTCAGATACCAAAATCAAAGAATCATCGGTTTCGGGATAATAATTTTTAGCAACCGTAATTAAATTAAATGATTCAAAAACAATTTGATTTAAATCATTTTGAATACTGAATCCGTCATCTTCAATACCGTTTATAAACATTTCATCTAAATCGCTTTTCATTTTTGAAAATGTACGCCATGTACCGATAAATGATGATGCAATGACTAATATAATCATCAGTATAACGGCAAGTATCAAGTTTTGTTTTTTCATTTTTATATAACTTAATAATTAATTTTTAATTTCAAGCAGTTTTTTTCTTAGCTGGCCTTCGATTTTTTGAAGTTCGGCTTCGGCGTTGTGTCTGCGTTGTTTTCCTTCATCTTGAATTTTTATTACTTCATCCAATGTATTTATAAGGGATTCATTTGTATATTGCAATGTTTCGATATCAACAACTCCGCGTTCAGCTTCTTTTGCTGTTTCAATTGTTCCCATTTTCAAAGCATCGGCATTCTTTTTAAGTAATTCGTTTGTCATGTTTGTCACAGCTCTTTGCGCGGCTATAGCTTCTTGTGAATGTGCGAGACCCAGCGCAATAACCATTTGGCTCTTCCATAACGGAATTGTATTTACAATGGTAGATTGTATTTTTTCCGCCATAACAGTATCATTGTTTTGTACAAGCCTGATTTGCGGAGCCATTTGAATCGAAACAATTCTTGTAAGTTCAAGATCATATATTCTTTTTTCAAACCGGTCGCAAAGCGAGGCAAAATCATTGGCTGTCTGCGCGTCCTCAGGCAAACCTGTTTCATGAGCTTTATCAATAAACGCTTTTAAATCTTTTTCTCTTGCATTTTTAAGGCATTTCTTTCCCGCTATTATATACATTGATAATTCTTTAAAATTTACAAGGTTTGCTTCATACAATTTGTCAAGTACTGCGATATCCTTTATTAAACGATCCTGGTGCGATTCCAAAGAAGTTATAATTTTTTCTACGTTAACAGAAGCTTTATCATACTTTGCTTTCATTAATTCGATTTTGTTACCCGCTTTTTTAAAAACGCCTTTTAATCCCTTTTGTTCTTCTTCAAGACCAAAACCGCGAAGTTCTACGACTAAATTCGTAACCATATTTCCAACCTCGCCCAAATCCATTGAACGCACGTTACCTAATGCGGTATCGGAAAAATCCGCTATTTTAGTTTGCGCTCCGGAACCGTATTGTAAAACAACCGCTGAATTTTTTAAATCTATTTTTTTAGAAAAATCATCTACCATTTGGCGTTCTGCTTCGCTTAATCTTTTTTCATCAAATACAACTTCTTCAACGGTTGCGGAAGCGGCGCGTTCGGGTGACGGAGTATTATTTTCCGTTAATGTAAGCGTAGGATTTAACGTGAGTTCAATTTTAGGTTCATTCATTTTATTTACCTCAAAAATATTTATTTATTATCAATATTGTTTTTAATTCCGTCACCCGCGAGTTTTGCTTCCAATACATCGATATCGGTTGAAATATCAAGCTCACGGTCTTCCATAAGCTTATTAAGCTGCTTAATAAAAACTGCTTTCATAGCGGGAACAGCTTCTTCTATTTCCCTAACAGTTTCCCGGGCCGCATCATGTCTGCGGAAATCTATATATGAATCGAGTAATTTATCAAGTGTCGGGACATAATATGTTAAAAATCGTCTGACCAGTTGTATTCTGTCTGGGTATTTTGCGATATAATTTAATATTTTATATCCGGACATAACTAATTCATGCGATTCAGCCGCAAGAGAAGAATTTATTGTCTGTACTATTTTTGTGGATTCTTCAATATTCCCTAAAAGTTTATACGAAGCTTTTAACTGATGGTCCACATCGTCAACACCCGATGTTTCAAGTTTCGGTATACGCGGAACTTTTATTTGTTTCGGCGGGAATACACGGTTACCAACAAAATATACTCCGCATGAAAGAGCAGCTACAATTATAAAATGATACCACAAATACAATGGAAATAAAAAAGCCCAAATAAACCAAAACGCCCCCACTCCGATATACGGCAACGGAGATCTTTTCAGTTTTATATCATATTCATTATTATTTTCATTCATTATAAAAATTACACCTTTTAATTATTTTCCATAATTTATTACAAATAATTTTTATGTTTTTTTGTAATATAATTATTTACTCAAAGATAATTATATATCTATTGCAACACTATTACAATAGTGATATTAAATATTTAAGATAAAAGTTACATATAAAAAATACATTTTATATTTATAGCAATTATATCATATACAGTTGATTCTGATATATATTATGTCAATGATAATAATATATAAGAAAAAATTTATATTGATATGTGTTGATTTTTTAATTTTTATACAATATTTATAATTAATATTTAAAAAACACAATTTTTCATGCTTTTCTTTTGGAAATATTAATAGTTCTTATTGACACGCATATACACTTTATGATAGAATATATTATATATTTGCAGCTTTATGACAGTATTATTTTTATTTATAATAATTGATATAATAAATTTATTTTATATTATAAATATGCAAAACAAAAGCTGTAAATATGTTTTCAGCAGATTAAATAAAAAATACACACCAGAGAAGGAGAGTTTGCTTAAAAATGGAAATAGCTATTATAGCGGACGATAAAAAGAAAGAATTGATGACACAATTCTGTATAGCGTATTGCGGAATATTAAGCAGACACACACTCTGCGCGACAAACAGTACCGGTAATTATATATCGGAAGCTACAGGTTTAAAAATAGAAAAACTCCTCTCCGGTGATTACGGCGGAGCACAGCAAATATCATCGCGTATAGCTTATGACGAAATTGATTTGTTATTGTTTTTCAGAGATACATCTCCAAACGTAGGGACTAAAGATATCGAAAATAATATTCTTCGTTTATGCGACATTCACAATGTCCCCGTTGCGACAAATATAGCAACTGCGGAAATATTGGTTCGCGCACTTGAAAAGGGAGATCTTGACTGGAGAGATATTATAAATCCAAAATCCGGAATCAACCGCAAAAACAAATATTATTAATACAATTTCATTTTAAAAACAAAAACCGGTTTGACCCGGTTTTTTTCAAATTGTAAGCATAGTTCGCTGGGTATGTTATTAAATAAAAGAGTTTTATAAATTGTTTTTAAAGTTTTGCGGAGCTTTTTCAAAAGCGACCGCTTCTTTAATAGTTAACATAAAATCATTAACCCGCAGGAACGTCATCATATTCCTTAAGGGTAAGCTGAACAGGTAAATTACCGTTTCTTTGTCTTATCTCATCGATAAATTCTTTTTCATCAATATCATTTTTTATAGTTATTTCATAACTAATTTCAAAAAGCGAACCGAAATCGGTTGTTTTGATTCTTTTCTGTATCCATCTTTTTGTATATTTATTTAAAATATCATCATATAAATTTTTATAATTTAAATTTTCGGGAATAGTTATTTTGAGAGATAAGTTTGATTTATTGGGAGTTGCGTAATTTAACAATTCCAAAATCATCAGTACAATGCATAAAATTATTGTAAATACTGCTGCATATGCGATATATCCGATTCCGCAGGCTAACCCGATAGCAAGTGAAAAGAATACATATGCAATATCTTTAGGATCACCGGGAGCGCTGCGAAAACGCACCAGCGAAAACGCTCCGGCTAATCCCAAAGCTCTCGCCGCGCTGTTGCCAACCAAAATAATAATTATAGCTATAACAGGCGGAAGCATAATAAGCGTTATAACAAAAGATTGCATCCAGCCTTTTTTTCGATGATTTATAAGATAAAAAACACTAATAATAAATCCGAATAAAAGCGACGCCATTAACAATATTAAAACATCAAATATTTCCAGCTGTGCAGTTTCCGGTATTATTGTTGCAAATAATTCTTCTAGCATAGTTATCTCCGATTAGTGTAATTATAATGTATAATAATCCTGTTTTAATTAATATATTATTAAAAAACAAGGATAATGATTTAAAAAACTGCGTTTAATATAATACTATCGTCATTATTAATTTCAAATGTTTTTTGCTTTTGATATTCCTGTCCGTATTTTGAAAACGAAGTACTGTATATTTCGTAACGTGATATTATCTTAACCAGCCAAAGAGGAATAGCTCCGCTGATTTTTATTTCCATCAAACATTGATTATCATCAATAATTTTAGTTCCGGCTGAGCCGTAATCAAAACTTAAATTGTTTCTTCTTGATCTAATATTGGAATCAATTGTCAGTCTGAAAGTATTATCTTCATTCCCGAAAAAAGCATAACGGTCGTAACAGATATAAACCGCCGGTTTAACTTTGTATGTATTTATAAAATAATTTATTTCACAAAGAACTTGTTTTTGCATATAAGCGGATTCTTTTGGAATGATATTTTTATATATGTATTCTTTGGACTGTTCATATGTAAGAATAGCTCTTCGTTTTGATACGATTTTGCCGGTCTTTTTTTTTATTTCCATAAAAACTGAATCTTCGCTTTTGGGATATTCAAAATAAGAACGAAGTCTCAATTTTTCTTTATAATACGGTGATGAAACAGAATGTCTTATTATATCATTTGTATCATTGTCAAAATAAATATTGTAAACCGAATATCTTTTACCTTCGGTACAATAAATATCGGGAGTCATGTTTTTATTTATTTCAGGTAATATTAATGCTAATTTTTCATTTGTCATTAAATATTTTTTTTCGTAGCGCAAAAAAGTTTGTAATGGTATGATTTATCCCAGCTTTCTTTTTAAATTATATCTATGTATATTATAATTTATATCTTCTTGCTTATATTTTACCGTAAATTATAACAATAATAATTATTATACGAATTAATAATTTATGAATTGTTTTATCTTTTTGTTAATATAAATATATAATTGTATATTGTAAAGTAAATTTTATTAAATAATATTATCAATATAATTGACAATGTTGCGATTTTGTGTTAACATATTTGCCATATTATATTTTAAGGAGGAAAAGATTATGAAAAAATATATTGCGGAATTTATAGGGACGGCGATTCTTGTAGTTTTCGGTTGCGGAAGCGCAGTTGCAGCAAACAATCTGCTAACATCAGACGGGGCTTCTATCCCTCTTGCTTTTTCTACATTATTAATAGCATTCGCTTTCGGTTTATCAATCGTCGCCACCGCATATTCTATAGGTAATATATCCGGTTGCCATATAAATCCTGCCGTTTCGCTGGCTATGCTGATAACAAAAAAACTTTCGGTTATTGATTTTATCGGATATATCTGTGCTCAGTTCTTAGGAGCTATAGCGGGAGCAGGGTTGCTTTGCGCTTTTTTCAATTCAAATGCTTCTCTCGGAACAAATGGTTATGGCACTTCTTCTGCTCTCGGAATCGAATTATGGCAAGCGTTATTAGTTGAAGTTGTCCTCACATTTGTATTTATATTCGCTATATTAGGTGTTACTTCACGTATTAATAATTCTTCGGTTGCCGGTCTTGTAATAGGTCTTACATTAACACTTGTACATATATTAGGAATTCCTTTTACCGGAACATCAGTAAACCCCGCACGTTCATTCGGCCCGGCTTTGCTTGCCGGCGGAACGGCACTTTCGCAGGTTTGGGTATTTATTTTAGCTCCTCTCGCAGGTGCGGCTCTTGCGGCAATAGCTTATAAAATGCTGGACAAGCAAAATTAATTTATATGATATAATTAAAATATCTATTGACATATAGATATTGCTATGTTATAATTAGCGAAATTTTTATTTAAAGGTACGGAAAAGTATGAATATTCATAATATGAATACTGTAACAAATAATAGATGGTCTGCATCAGATATGGGAACTCAACCTAAATTTGCAGGCTTGTGCTTTTGTACCTTTAATTATAAATATAATATTAAACATAAATATAAAAATTTAAATGTTTGATATACAATTTATATTATAATACAGGTATATACGCAAGCTGAAAATAAAACAGTTTGCGTATATTTTTTTATAATTATAGGAGGATTTTATGGAGCAGAATTATATCGAAATAATACGTAATTTTTATAACAATAATTACGAAACCGAATGGAACCGAATAGGAAACCGTCCCGAATTTTTACTGACTTGTAAATACCTCGACAGATACATAAAAAAAGGTGACAATGTTCTTGATATCGGAGGCGGACCCGGAAGATATTCGTTATATTTGGCAGCTTCCGGAGCTCGCGTAACTTTATTTGATTTATCCGAAAAAAATATTGAATTTGCTCTCGCTGAAGCTGCAAAAAACAATCTTTCCGTAAAATCTATATGCGGTGACGCAAGATACGCCGATAAACTCACTTGTGAAAAATTCGACCATATTCTTTTAATGGGTCCGATGTATCATTTGCTTAATGAAACTGAACGAATAGAAGCTGTAAACGCAGCTCTAAATTTATTAAAGCCCGGCGGAGTTATTTTTATATCTTTTATAGTTACATTTGCCGGTATTATATATATGATGAAATTAATTCCCGAATTAATCCTTTCGCAAGAACCGATTGAAATTTTGTTCCGCGAAACAATTTTGAATAATAATAACTTTTCCGGGCAAGCTTTCACACAAGCGTTCTTCATAGATCAAAAAAATATAGAACCTTTTATGAAACAATTTAATTTAATAAAACTTCATCTAATAGGACAGGAGAGTATAACATCTCCTTGTGAAAATAATATAATGAATGCTTCCCCTGAAGCTGTTGAAGCTTGGCTTTCACTGGCTGAAAAACTATGCGAACGCGAAGAACTGCTTTCCTGGTCTGAACATTTAATGTACATAGCAAAAAAACCGGAGGAAAAATAATTTTAGAATGAAATATATATTATTTGACATGTACGGAGTTATTTTAAATGAAATGAAAGGTAACTTCCGCTCTTTTATAGAAAATCGCAAATCGGGTGTTGATTTGGAAATATATTTTGATATATATAAAAAAGTATATCCTAAAGCTTCAAGAGGAGAAATATCTTTAGAAGAATTTTTTCATTCATTCGGTTTTGAAGATCCGCAAATGAGTGCTTTTGATTATGTGGAAAACTTTTTATCAATCGATGAGAATTTTATAAACTTTGTAAAAAAGTATAAAAAACAATATAAATATGTATTGCTCTCAAACGATATATCGGAATTTTCAAAGTTGATAAGACAAAAATACAACATAGACAAATATTTTTATTTATCAATAACAAGTGCGGACATACATTTACGAAAACCCGATGTTAATGTTTTTAATTATACTTTAAATAAAATTGGAATAAAGCCTGCCGATTGCATTTTCATTGATGATAATTATGATAATGTAACAACCGCAGCTTCCATCGGTATCAGAAGTATCATGTTTAATCGTTTAGGATATACTTGGAACGGCGAATCTGTTTCATCATTCTGCGAGCTTGATAATTTATTATCTGATGATATTTCTCAAATGGGTGAATCAGAATACGAAACCGCTAGCGAAGTTATAAGAAAATCATTTGCCACAGCAGCAAAAGAATTCAATTTAACAGAACAGAATTGCCCTACTCACGGATCATTTATAAAATTATCCAGATTGTTATATGAATCAAAAAACGGATCTTTGTTTTTCGCTTATTATCATGAGGGAAATATAATCGGAACTTTAGAATTAACCGACCGCGGAAACGGTCTTTGGTTTTTGGGGAAACTATCTGTTTTACCGGAATACCGCCGCAACGGTTATGGAAAATCTCTTCTCGATTTCGCTGATAATTACGTAAAAGAAAAGAAAGGAATAGCCATATTTTTATCGATAATCAATGAAAATCTCCGCTTGCGTGAATGGTACGAAAAATCAGGTTATAATTACATCGGTTTTGAAAAATTTGAATCTCTGCCTTTTGTATCGGGTTATATGAAAAAAGAAATTATATAAATTTATATAAATAGTGAGGTTAAAATAATGACTTTGGTAATAATTTTAGGTCCTTCAGCCGTCGGAAAAATGACTGTAGGTCAAGCACTCGCCGAACATACGGGACTACGCCTTTTACATAACCATATGACAATCGAATTGGTGCGAAATTTTTTCAGCGTACACGGATCGGAACAAGGCCGGTATTTAAACAATTTATTCCGCCAGGAAATATTTAAAGCAGTTGCGGAAAGTGATCTGCCGGGACTTATATTTACATACATGTTTTGTTTTGATGATAAAAACGAATATAATTATATTAATAATTTAATAGATTTATATAAATCGAACGGAGCTAAAACATGTGTCGTTGAATTATACGCTGATCCAGAAACGCGTCTTATGCGTAATAAAACGGAAAACCGGCTCCTGAACAAGCTTTCAAAACGTAATTTAGAATATTCCGAAAAATTACTAATCGAATGTGATTCAAATTACCGTTTAAATTCCAGAAAAGACGAAAAACCCTTTGATAATTATTTAAAAATAGATAATACGAATCTTTCTCCCGAAACCGCTGCCGATATGATTATAAAACATTTTGGGATATAATAAGAAATTAAATATTTTCAATAAAATTATCCAAAAAATTTATACGTTTTTCAATAAAATCTTTTATATAACCGTTCCCTGTTACGGAATCTTCTATCATTCCAACATCTTCGGCATGACCTCCTTCGGGCCATCTTGTTTTATCCCGTTCCCAAGCTCCTGATAAAACTATTTCAGAAGTTAATAAATCTACACGTTTTTGCAAAGATTCAATGCTTAAAATATCATCTCTCAATTCATTCCATCGAATTTTCAATTTGTTTTTAGAATCTCCGATATTTAGTGAAATAAAGCGGTTAGGCAATGTCCCTGCCGCAATTATTTTTATCAAATGTTCGCTGTAAAACCAAAATAACGGAGATTTTTCATCCCATGTAACACCTAAACTCAAATCGCAATCCCACGGACATAAAAGCGATTTATATTTACTTCCATCATATTTGAAAGATATATACATGTTTTTCCATCCGTTGTCTTCACCGCTTATCAAATTTACAAATATCCAATAATCTATAACATTATCAATTTCTATATATTCCAAAATATTATCATAAAATTCCGTATCACTGCTTTCATATATTAAACTTGTAAAGGAAGCAATTTTATTCCAATCTGATTGCTCCGGATTATCAGGGAATTTTATATTTATAGATTGTACACTTTCACTATTTCCGGCTTCATACAATAGTTTTGCCGCAGGAATTTCCCAGCTTTCATTTTTGCACAGTATTTCTCCTAAATTGTCTTTTAAATCATTTTGCTTTTTATCCAAAGGAACAACAAGTCCATAAAGACCCCAATAGATATCGTTTAATATAAGTTCAATATATTTTATTTTTACACCGTTTTCCAATCCGTAACTGTTATTGTATGCGGATAATTCATACCATAATGAATAAGAAAAAACATCCCTTATTTTACTTTCATCCGTATACATCGGAATTAGTATCCAATCGTTATCTTTTCTAAGTCCAAGCAAGTTTACATCGTTTGAATTATCATGCGAATCCCTCAGGTTTATTTTATAACCTGCTTTCGGAAAATAACGGGAAGAACCCCCTCTTATGTGGATTTTAGCTTCCGAAGTAATATATTCTGACGGACTGTACAGTGACAGATAAACAGAAACATCATCTTCCGGTATAGGATAATTATAATCACCCACATAACCTTTATTATTTATGGTCATAACCGGATGCGAAGTAATTATTAAATTATATAACCGATATTCATTTTCATTATATGCTAATAATTTATATTTTACTCGGTATTGAAAATTATCCGGTTTTATTGATTGTTCAACAAATAAAGCTTTTAAATTTATTTTATTATTATATGATAATTCTTTTCCGTTAAGAAATGGATCTTCGGTCAAATCCGCCGAAATATAATAGCTTCCTTCTTTTTTATCATAAGGAAGAGATATTCCTCCGTAGTTTAAATCTCCGAGAAATCCCCCCGATGTCTTGTAACTGTTTTTTAGAATTTTATCACAATCATCAGAATCGATTATTTCCAATCCTAAAAACTTATTTGATACGTTTTCATTTATTTCATAATCAATTAAAGGCGCTGAGGCTTTATCTGCCAGAGCGCCTTTATTGCATGATAATAAGGATAATAAATTATTTATAAGAATTATTATAAAAAACAATATGCTTAATTTTTTCATTTTTACTATCGCTGAATTATAAATAATTCGTTGCGTTTAAATTAAAAATATTTTGTTTATGAGTAAAAACACGTTGCGTTTAAATTAAAAACACGTTGCGTTTAAATTAAAAACTGTTTCTGATATAATTCATTTCCAATTAATAATTTTGCTGTTCAAATGAGCTGATTATTTTATCGAGTGCTTTTTGAGATGAAACTTCTACTTTTGCGTAAGCCGAACCGAAATCTGTCGATCCTTTTTTGCCGAGAGTATTAATTATTTCGCTTAGACCAATTGACGTATAAAGTTTTCCGATATCGTATATACGATGTGCAAGCGCAATATCAAGCATTTCGGCTGAATCGTCATCACGTGTATATTTACGTTGCAAAGCTATATCATAATAAGCGGGGGTTACTGTTATAAATGATTGAATAGCCATAGCTTCGAGTACCGAGCTAACCGATTCGATATCGTTTATAACCATCGGTATACAAACTGTCGAAGCATTGCCTTCGCAGAAAGTATAATAATTTTCCTGATTTTCATCATATTTCGGTATCGGAAGAACGCCGAACGGTGTCTCCATTGCTCTTATATTTATAATATAACTCAAAACTTCACCGTAAAACAATACTTGGTCATTCATAAACATATTTTTACCGACTGCAACATCCGCAGGAATTCTGGTTGTATTGTCTTTTGAAAATATTACTGATATTTTTTCAAGTATTGCAACTATTTTTTCTTGATTTATATCCAAATAAGGAGTGCCTTCGCTGTCAAACTTTACATATTTATAACCCGCTCCGTAAAAAAACGTACTCGGTCCTGCTCCCGTTGTTACATATCCGTACATATCCGAATCATTAAATTTTCCGTCTCCGTTTACGTCAGTCGTAACATCTTTTATCATCGAAGTAAAGATATCAACAGTCCATTTTTTATCAAGCACAAGTTGATACGGTTCTTCTAAATTTACGTCTTCAATAATTTGTTTATTAAAAAGCATGATGTACGTAACGTCATTATCGAGCATATTTATATCGCCGTTCATAAAATATACTTTATTTCCGATTTTTAAATCAGCCGTTCCCTGATCCCACCATTGTTCGGTAATATTAATGTTTTCCATATCCAAAAAGTTCAGCAAATATCCTTGCTGAGCCATGGAAGCTCCGCCTACTAAGTTCGGGAAAGCAAGTTTGTAAGTTTCATCGCCTGTCGTCACAGATTTTTTAACAACACTTCCCACATCGCCCGCTTTTAATGTGATAACTAAATTAAATTTTTCATTTATAGCCAAATTACGCATATATATAGCATCATTTATACCGTCGCCGTCCATTGTTTCAACCCAAATTTCTTTTTCGGATGTGCCTACTGCAGCTTGGGCGGCAATCATAAAATCCGCACCTTCAAAATTTATGCTTTCGATATTTTTATATTTTTCTTTGGCATTTTCGTATTTATCAACTTCGGTTTCGCTTTCAACGGTATTATTATCGGAAATCTGATCCGATTTGTTATCACTTTTATCCGCACAAGCGAGTATATTGAAAACAATAAAAATTGCCGCCATTATTAACGCCAAATACTTTTTTGTGGTTTTTTTATTACCCTTCATATCACAACCCCCAATAATTATTAATTTAATATATTAAATAAATACTTTCTTTGTATTTTATTTTTAAAAACTGTTATATATCTATAAAAGATTTTCTATATGTATTAAATTATGAGAATCTTTTGCAATACTTTGTATTTTACCTGAAACTTCTTTTATTCCCAACACCCGATATGTCTGATAATTTTCAATATTAATAACATTTATATTTATTGCTTCTGAAATATAATTTGTTATACCTTTTAGTTTACTCCCTCCGCCTGTAAGATAAATTCCGTTAACTGTAATATCCGCTCTTATATCATCAGAAAAATTATTAATATATTGTTTTATACTTTCTATTAATTCGTCCGCTACATTTCTCTGCGCTTCGATAATTTCGACCGATGAAATTATAACTATTCGAGGAAGTCCTGTTTTTAAATCAATTCCTTTTACATTGACAGACAAAACATTATTTCCTCCGTCTTCGTCAATGTAGTTATATAATCCCCCGATCATTGTTTTTATATATTCAGCTGTTTCTTCGCGTATTTTTAAATTATATTTATTTCTGATATATTTTATTATGGCTTCATCGAAACATATTCCGGCTATGTTAATCACTTTGTATGAAATAATTTTTCCCTGTACAGCCAAAATAATTTCTGTTTTTTCATTACCGATGCTTATTGCCGTATATACACCGGATGTAAGCGCGTCAGGACGGACTCCTATAACATCAGCAATTGTTTTTGGTACAAAATATACATTATTTATACCGTAATCGCTTGCTAAATCCATTAAATTATTTTTGTCGTTTTTTGATAAATAAATCGGAATGGATAATATCAAATTTGGTTTTATAATTCTTTTGGAAATATATTTTTTATAAAAATGTTCTATTATTTTTTCAGTAACCTCAGCATAATAAAACATTCCGAATTTAAAAGGATATAAAATATTTACACATCCCGGGATTTTCTCATATAATTGCACCGCTTCATTTCCGATATTGATAATAAAATTTGTTTTTTTATTAATCGCTATCGCGGCAGGTTCACTTATAACCGAATCGGTTTTTCCGTCATACACGGTTATTGAAGTAGTTCCTAAAATAATCACAATATAATTTTTCATATTATCATTCCCTTAATATATTGTACAACAATTATTTTCACATTACGTTTTTAGCAACCGTAACACAATCGACATACAATGCGCCGTTTTCAGACAAAACCCGGGCGCATGACGAAAGTGTTTCTCCGGTAGTTGATATATCATCAAGTAATATACATCTTGCCCCAATAACATTTTTTATCGTTTCTTTATCAATTGTATACTTATTCTCGCTGGCTTTTTTCCGTTGTTCTCTATTTAATGTCTTTTGTTCGGTTTTGTTTATTTTATTTTTATATTTCAAAGCATTAACATATTTTATTCTCAATATATCGGAAATACGTTGAGCAAGTTCTCTTGATTGGTCATGCCCGAACTTTATAATTGACAAAGGAGAACGAGGCACATTAATAATAATTGTATTATATGACATATCAGAAAATTTTTCAACTATTTTTTTGGAAAGTTTTTGTGAAAAAAATTCAAAAATGAATTTATTGTTATTTTCTTTGATATGCAAAAGCATATTTTTACCTATATTGTTTTCATACTTATTATAAGATATCAAATAATTATAGCTATTTACATAATTATTTGAAACTTCTTCTTTTGTTTGCAATCCGTAAAATTTTTCTTTGATAACAAGCGCTTCCCAGAAACCAAGACATTCTCCGCAAATTTGATATTGAATATCCTCATACAAAAAACAGCCGCATCCGATACATCGTCTTACCATATAATCATTTAATTATTAAAAGAATCGGTATCAAGTGATTTCAACAAATCGGACAAAGCGGAATATCTTTTAGCTCTTTGATTATTTTGTACCATAGCCGAAACAATTTCTTTTCTGCCGACCAGTATAACCATTTCCTGTGCGCGTGTAACCGAAGTATACAACAAATTTCGGTTCATAAGCTGCGGAGCGAAATTATACATCGGGATAATTACAATCGGATATTCGCTTCCCTGGCTTTTATGGACAGTTATCGCATATGCGTGTTCGAGTTCGTCCAGCATATTGAATTCATATGAAACAATGCGGTCATCGAAGTTTATTATCATAGTTTCCTGTTCGTTGTTAATACCTTCAATAATTCCGATATCTCCGTTGAATACACCTATTCCTGTAGTATCTTCCTTATTCCATTCTATATTGTAATTATTTTTTATCTGCATTACACGGTCTCCTTCGCGGTATACAATATCACGGAAATGTTTTTCTCTTTTGCTTCTGCTTTGCGGATTGAGAGCTTCCTGAAGCTTTGTGTTTAACATAACAGTTCCCGCAGCGCCTTTTCTTGAAGGAGATATTACTTGTATGTTTTGTTTTACCTTTTCCCCGTATGATTTCGGAAGCCGCTGTTTATACAAATCTACCACAGTATCAGCTATGTCGTTATCTTTTTCGCGTGATATGAAAAAAAAGTCTGAGTTTTTTGAATCGAGTTCAGGCAATTCACCCATATTAATTTCATGCGCGTTTGTTATTATCAGGCTTGTTTCGGCTTGCCTGAAAATTTCGTTCAGCCGTACAGTATTAAATCTTTCGGAGGATATTATATCACGCAGCACGTTTCCCGCTCCCACGGAAGGAAGCTGATCCGAATCTCCGATTAAAATTAGCCTGCAGCCGGGTTTTATAGCATGAAGAAGAGATGACATTAAAATTATATCGATCATTGAGGATTCATCGATAATTATAACATCTTCTTCCAGTAAATTATCCTCATTGCGGTTAAAACGCGGAGCCGTATCATCGGCAAATTCCATTTCAAGCAGTCGATGTATTGTTTTTGCTTCCATGGAGGTTGCTTCTGACATCCTTTTAGCTGCCCGTCCTGTAGGAGCCGCTAAGGCTATTTTTATTCCTAACCGTTCAAATACACGTATAACAGCACGTATAACTGTGGTTTTTCCTGTTCCGGGCCCTCCTGTAAGTATCATAATTCCGTTATTTACAGCGTTTATAATAGCTTTTTTTTGCATGAGCGCGTAATCGATATTGTTTTCAAGTTCGATTTGTGTAATAAATCTTTCTATGTCTCCTATATCAAGCTTTGGGCAAAGTCTGTCAAGCAAGTCCATTTTTTGAGCTGAATAAACTTCCGCTTCGTAATAATAATTTAAATAAACAATAAAATTTTTGTTTCGTTTAACCCGTGTTATTTTTCTTTCAAGATCAAGTTTTTCAAGAGCGGCAATTACCTTTTCTTCCGGAACATCAAGCATTTGAGCGCAAAGTGTTATCAGTTTTTCTTCAGGAATATATACATGTCCATTGTGAATTGCATTATAAGAAACCATGTATTTTATACCGCTCATTATTCTGAATTCACTGTCACGTTCAATTCCGAGCGAATATGCGATTTTATCCGCACGATCAAAACCCACTCCGTAAATATCTTCACAAAGAGAATACGGATTAGTTTTTATTATATCTACAGCGGAACCTCCCCATTTTTTATATATACGAACCGCAGTGGAAGGTCCGAAATAATCTCTGCAAAACATCATTACAGAACGCACACCGAATTGACTCTTGAAATTCTCGCTTATATCAACGGCTTTTTTTTTGGATATTCCGGGAATATCGGTAAGCCAATCCGGATGATTTTCTAATATTTCAAATGTATCTTCTCCAAACCGTTCGACAATCCTGGCAGCTGTAGCCGGCCCGATACCTTTAACCGCTCTTGAAGCAAGATATTTTAATATTGAATCCGCGGATGTGGGAAGCTGCTTTTCATAATATTCAATTCTGAGTTGTTTTCCGTAGCTTGAATGAACTTCCCACTTTCCGAGAGCTTTCACAGTTTCTCCCTCGGCGATATAGGGCATTATTCCTACAATTGTTATCAGTTCTTCTTCTGATACGGAAAGGTCACAAACGCAATAACCGTTTTCTTCATTTTGAAACCGAATACCTTCAATAATGCCTTCGACAGTAATTAATTCACTTTCAGATTCGTTTAATTCACCAAATTCAAATTTACTAAACTTTTTTTCGGCTTCAATATCTTTTGGACGCATTATTTTTAACTCCCCAAAAACAATCATATATTATTGAATACATACCGTACACCGCAAATACCGATAAAACAATTTCCGCAGCTGCCGTTAAAATATCAATTGACATATAAACACACTCCCTTATGACATTTTATGCCTAAAGGGAGTTGTTTGCTACAAAAATAATAAAAAACTGTTAAAAAGACATCGCTAAATCGAGATTTTCCCACGGAACACGTAATTCTTCTCTTCCCATATGTCCGTATGCCGCCAAATTTTTATATATAGGACGGCGCAGATCAAAACGTTCAATCAAAGCGGCAGGACGTAAATCTATTTTTGATGAAACCAAAGCCGCGATTTTTTCTTCGTCAGCAGTTGCCGTTCCGAATGTTTCGACCATTATCGAAACAGGCTTTGCCACTCCTATTGCGTAAGCAAGCTGGATTTCACAACGCCCTGCAAAACCCGCCGTAACTATATTTTTGGCAATATATCTTGCGGCGTAAGCAGCTGTTCTGTCAACTTTTGTAGGGTCTTTGCCCGAAAACGCGCCTCCTCCGTGCCTGGAATATCCTCCATAAGTATCAACTATTATCTTTCTTCCGGTAAGTCCGCTGTCTCCCATCGGTCCGCCTATTACAAATCTTCCCGTAGGATTTACATAAATTTTCATATCGGAATGATCAAGTTCTTCCGGTATACTCGGATATATAACATGTTTTATAATATCTTCGCGTATTGTTTCGAGATTTACCTCTTCATCGTGCTGCGTTGAAACTACTACCGTATCTATGCGTACAGGCCTGTAACCGTCATATTCGATTGTAAACTGCGTTTTTCCGTCGGGGCGCAAGTAAGGAAGAATTTTATTTTTTCTGACTTCAGTCAAGCGTTTAGCCGTTTTATGAGCAAGTGAAATAGGCATAGGCATTAATTCAGGAGTTTCGTCGCAAGCGTATCCAAACATCATACCCTGATCTCCCGCTCCGATATCAAACTTATCAGAAGACTCCCCGTTTTTAGCTTCGAGAGCCAAATCTACTCCGAGAGCAATATCCGGCGATTGTTCGTGTATTGAATTTAATACAGCGCAAGTTTTATAATCAAACCCGCACTTTGAACTGTCATAACCTATATCACGGACGATATCTCTTGTAATCTGCTGAAAATCAACATATGCTTCGGTCGTAATTTCACCCATTATATATATTATACCCGTAGTGGCTGTAACTTCACACGCTACTCTTGACATTTTATCAAGTTTTAAGAGCTCGTCCAGTATACCATCCGATACCTGATCGCATAATTTGTCAGGATGTCCTTCTGTAACCGATTCTGATGTAAATAATCTTTTTTTTAAAAACATAATATCCTCATAATCTATATTTATAAAATATTTTGAAACAATTTGATTTGCAAAAAATAAAACCCGCGGATTTTTAAAACCGAGGGCAGGAACGATAAAATACCGTACATATCGATAAATTAAGTTCTCATCTCTCGGGAATTGGCACCTTGCCTCAGTTTTGGGGCAGGTTGCCGGGCTTCAAAGGGCCAGTCCCTCAGCCTCTCTTGATAAGAATATAACTATTTCCGGTTTGGTTTGCGAATGTATATGCCGTATACAAATGCAGCAAACAAAAAATTTAATTAAATACCGAAAAAAGAAAAAATATTTTAATTTCTACAAAAAAATAAATCAAAAAGTTATGTATTTGTTAGTAGTATTATACAGTATCACGCTTAATGTAACATTTATTAATACTTTTATTAAATTAAATGCGATAATCAAAGGCAGAATACTGATGACACTGCCGATATCCACTCCCATGAAAAACGGAGTAAAAATTAAATTCCAAAAAACCATAGTAACTATAACCGTTGCCGAACCTACAATAGATGCGATTAATAGATTATATATGTTTTTCTTTCTGTAATAAATAAAACCGGCAACAAGAGAAAATGCTCCGGTTGCAAATATATGCATTATTATTCCGACCCAACCGCTTCCGGAGCTTACCGTTATTCCCTGTATAATGGAGGCTATGACGGTAATAACAAATCCGGTTACAGGGCCGAAAAGGAATGTACAAAAATAAATCGGTATATCACCCGGATCATATTCTAAAAACGGTAAAAATATAGGGAATCTCAATATATAAATCAAAGCGACAGTTAAAGCCACACCTATGCTGATATATACCATTCTCTTTATATTATTGACTTTGCCAACCGACATTACTTTTCATCCATTCATTAAATTATATAATAAAAAAACTTAAAATAAATCTGATAATCTTTTTTGAATAAAAATAATATTTTTGAGCAACTAAATATAATATCTTTAATATATTCATATGCTGCATTTTGATATAAAATATTTAATCATATAAAAATTTTGAAACAAATTCATTTTTGTTTTGCTTTTTCACAAACAGATTATTTTAAATTATGTTACCATATACAATAATATATAATATTTTTATTAATAAGTCAACCATTTTACAAAAAAAGAAAATCTCCTGTAAGTTTGTTTACAAGAGATTTAATAATTTTTTATAATTTATTATTTATCAGACAATATATTATAATATTTCAACAACAACGCCTGATCCGACGGTTCTTCCGCCTTCACGGATAGCAAAGCGAAGTCCTTTTTCAATAGCTATAGGTGTGATAAGTTCAACAGTTATATCAACGTTATCACCGGGGCGGCACATTTCAACGCCTTCGGGAAGACCGATAACGCCTGTAACGTCAGTTGTTCTGAAGTAAAACTGAGGACGGTATCCGGGTAAGAACGGTTTTGAACGTCCGCCTTCTTTTTCAGAAAGAACGTAAACCTGTCCTACAAATTTTGTGTGGGGCTGAATTGAACCGGGTTTGCAAAGTACCTGACCGCGTTCGATTTCATTCTTTTGAACGCCGCGAAGAAGAAGACCTATGTTATCGCCTGCTTCAGCACTGTCAAGGAGTTTACGGAACATTTCTACGCCTGTAACAACTGTGTTTTTCTTTTCTTCTGAAAGACCAACAAGTTCAACTGTATCGCCGACTTTAACTGTACCGCGTTCAACACGTCCGGTAGCGACTGTTCCGCGTCCTGTGATTGAAAATACGTCTTCAACAGGCATTAAGAAAGGCAGAGCGCTCTTTCTTTCCGGAGTCGGTATATAAGAGTCAACAGCTTCCATGAGTTCGCGAATACAAGCATATTCCGGATCATTTATATTTCTTGAAGTGCTTTCGAGAGCGTTGCGGGCTGAACCGCGGATTATCGGTACATTATCACCGTCAAAATCGTACTGGCTTAACAAGTCACGTACTTCCATATCAACTAAATCAAGAAGTTCTTCGTCGTCAACCAAATCAACTTTGTTCATGAATACTACGAGCTGGGGAACTTCAACCTGACGGGCAAGAAGAACGTGTTCGCGTGTCTGCTGGAGCGGACCGTCGGAAGCCGCAACGACAAGTATAGCACCGTCCATCTGAGCTGCGCCTGTAATCATGTTTTTAATATAGTCGGCGTGGCCGGGGCAGTCAACGTGAGCGTAGTGGCGGTTAGCTGTTTCGTATTCAACGTGACGGGTATTGATTGTAATACCGCGTGCTTTTTCTTCGGGAGCGTTGTCTATCTGGTCATATGCTAAAAATTCTATTTTTTCATTTCCCAGAGAAAGGGTTTTTGTAATTGCCGCTGTAAGTGTTGTTTTACCGTGGTCAACGTGGCCGATTGTTCCGATGTTTACATGAGGTTTGTTTCTCTCAAAATGCGCCTTAGCCATTATTATATTCCTCCTAAATAGAATGAATTGTTTATTTATTAATTGTTTTAAAATTTATCAAAATGCGATAATTGTATTTGTACTAATTGCGTCCGGAAATAAGCGATTCCAGCAATGATTTCGGAACTTCCGCAAAATGGCTCGGTTCCATCGAATATACTCCGCGTCCCTGTGTTCTTGAACGAAGATCCGTGGCATATCCGAACATTGATGAAAGCGGAACGGTAGCGGTTATTTGCTGGCCTCCGGAAAGCGCTTCCATTTGCTGTATTTGTCCGCGGCGCGAGTTTAAATCTCCCAATACTTCGCCGAGATAATCATCAGGTGCGATTACTACTACTTTCATAACCGGTTCGGTTAAAGTAGGATTAGCCAGCTTCATAGCTTCCTTGAAAGCCATGGATGCGGCTATTTTAAATGCAAGCTCAGATGAATCCACCTCATGATATGAACCATCGTACAAAGTCACAATTACGTCAACAACATTATAACCGCCGAGAACTCCCGATTGCATTGCGCTCTTTACACCCTCTTCAACAGAAGATATATATTCTTTCGGGATAACTCCTCCGACAATCTTATTGATAAATTCATTGCCTTTACCGGGTTCGTTGGGTTCGATTGTAAGTTTAACATGACCGTATTGTCCGTGACCTCCGGTTTGACGTGCATATTTACAATCGTAGTTCGCGCTTTTTCTGATTGTTTCTTTATATGAAACTTGGGGTTTTCCTACATTAGCTTCGACTTTAAATTCGCGAAGCAAACGATCAACTATTATTTCGAGGTGAAGCTCACCCATACCTGCTATAATGGTTTGTCCGGTTTCCTCATCGGTATATGTGCGGAACGTAGGATCTTCTTCTGCCAGTTTAGATAAACCGACTCCCATTTTTTCCTGCCCTGCCTTAGTTTTCGGTTCTATAGCAACTCTTATGACAGGTTCCGGGAATTCCATTGATTCAAGTATTACCGGGGATTTTTTATCGCATAACGTATCGCCTGTCGTGGTATTTTTCAGCCCGACTGCCGCAGCTATATCTCCGCTGTAGCATACGCTTATATCCGTACGGTCGTTTGAATGCATTTGAAGAATACGTCCTAAACGCTCTGTATTGCCTTTTGTCGAATTGTATACCTGCGACCCCGATTCGATACTTCCTGAATAAACACGGAAGAAACAAAGTTTTCCAACAAACGGATCCGTCATTATTTTAAAAGCAAGTGCGGAAAAAGGTTCTTCATCGGATGAAGGTCTTTCTTCTTCCTTTTCCGTTTCCGGATTTACTCCCTTAATCGAAGGAACGTCAACAGGTGAAGGCATGTAATCGACTACAGCGTCAAGCAGTTTTTGTATTCCTTTATTTTTATAGGAAGTACCGCATATAACCGGAACTATTTTATTGGCTATAGTAGCTTTGCGTATAGCGGTTTTTAATTCATCGGCTGTAACTTCTTCGCCTTCGCAGTATTTTATGAATAAATCTTCATCGGTTTCGGCAACGGATTCCGTTAAGCTCAAACGATATTTGGAAGCAAGCTCCATCATATCATCCGGGATCGGTTCAACGCGCATGTCTTTTCCGAGATCATCATAAAACACGACAGAATTCATTTCGACCAGATCTATAATACCGCGAAAATTATCCTCCATGCCCATCGGGAGCTGTATCGGCACCGGATTTGTCTTCAGACGGTCACGCATCATATCGACTACTCTGAAAAAATTCGCACCGGTTATGTCCATTTTATTTACATAAGCCATACGCGGTACGCCGTATTTATCAGCTTGACGCCATACGGTTTCAGACTGAGGTTCCACTCCGCCTTTCGCGCAGAATACTGTTACAGAACCATCTAAAACTCTCAGCGAACGTTCAACTTCCACTGTAAAATCAACATGTCCGGGTGTGTCGATGATATTAATACGGTTTTCTTTCCAATAACAAGTGGTTGCGGCAGAAGTAATTGTTATTCCCCTCTCCTGCTCCTGTTCCATCCAGTCCATTGTGGCCGCGCCTTCATGAACTTCACCCATTTTATAATTTTTACCGGTATAAAACAGAATGCGTTCTGATGTCGTGGTCTTACCTGCATCGATATGCGCCATTATGCCAATATTCCGGGTTTTTTGCAGGGGATATTCTCTTGGCATCTACTTATTTCTCTCCTAATATTACGATTATATAATCAATTGTTTTACAAATACTAAATCAATATTAATATTTGTAGTGTGAGAACGCCTTATTAGCTTCTGCCATACGGTGTGTCTCATCTCTCTTTTTAACGGCTGCGCCCGTGTTATTGACCGCATCAATGATTTCCCCGGCCAATCTTTCCGCCATTGTTCTTTCATTGCGTGATCTTGAATATGATGTAAGCCAACGCAGTCCTAATGTTTGACGGCGTTCTGTTCTTACTTCCATCGGAACCTGATATGTGCTTCCTCCGACACGTCTCGCCTTAACTTCAAGAACCGGCATTATATTTTCAAGCGCTGTTGAGAAGGCTTCAAGCGGATTTTTACCGCTTTTTGCTTCAATTATAACGAAAGCGTCATAAACTATTTTTTGTGCTACACCTTTTTTTCCGTCGTACATAATATTGTTAACCAATTTTGTAACAAGTTTAGAATTATAAAGCGGATCCGGAAGCACGTCTCTTTTGGATATTTTACCTCTTCTCGGCACTGATCTTCCCTCCTTCATAAGGAACTCGCCGCTTAATATTTTAATTGCGGCTGTTCTGATAATGATATCACAGGTACTCGAAATATTTAATTTTCGTAAATACTGATTGAGGCGTAAGTATTTTAATCTATATAAAACATGTCAGAATAATTTATATACCCTGCATGCGGTAATACATTAATTATTTTCCGCCCGCAACTAGTCAGTCTGTGATTATGCGGTGTTTGTTAATTTTGCTTAATTATTTTTTCTTCGGACGTTTTGCACCGTATTTGGAACGTCCCTGCTTGCGGTTTGCAACGCCCTGAGCGTCAAGAGTTCCGCGTATGATATGATAACGCACACCAGGCAAATCGCGTACGCGTCCGCCTCTTATCAGAACTACTGAGTGTTCCTGAAGATTATGGCCGATTCCGGGAATATAGGTATTTACTTCGAGATCATTTGTTAAACGAACCTTAGCAATTTTACGGATAGCTGAGTTAGGTTTTTTAGGCGTAGTTGTTTTAACAACCGTACAAACGCCTCTCTTTTGCGGTGAACTTTGATTCAGTGTAACATTTTGAAGTCTGTTAACATTTTTCTGTAAAACCGGAGCCTTTGATTTATATGTTTTATCTTCGCGACCCTGTCTGACAAGTTGATTAAATGTCGGCATATTTTTCCTCCTTCTTTTAGAATTTTAATATATATTAAACCAATCAAACAATCTCAAGACTGTTTTTTTGTATGGTTTACAATAAAATAAATTTGGGTTCCATCGAAACTGATTTATGTTTTGATATCTAACGAATTTAGTCTATAATTTGCAGTTTCTAAGTCTTAAACAATTTTTAGTAAAATCCGTTTTCCACTTAAAACAAAACCATAATTCAATTGTTCATTATAACACTTTAACAATATATTTGTCAATAGTGAATATAATTATACAATATTTTCTGTCAAATGCACAATTTATCGGATATTAAACCGCCGTGATTTATCAATATATTTTTATATTTTTATTCAACGCATACCGCTTCGGTAATTTTTTTATATACGGTCTTCATAATCGGAATCGTTTGCTTCCGAAACCTGTTCAATTTCAACATTACGGTATCTTTCCATGCCTGTTCCGGCAGGAATTAATTTACCGATAATAACATTTTCTTTAAGCCCCAGCAAATGATCAACTTTTCCTCTGATAGCCGCTTCGGTTAAAACTTTTGTCGTTTCTTGGAATGAAGCGGCAGATAAAAATGAATCTGTAAGCAGCGAAGCCTTTGTAATACCCTGAACAATCGGAGACATAACAGCCATTCTTAAATCCAATTCTCCCGCTTTTACACGATTGCTGATCGATTCGTTTTCGCGTTCAAATTCATTTATGTCAACAAACGCGCCAAGCAGCAAATCTGTATCTCCAGCATCTTCCACTTTTACCTTGCGTGTCATTTGACGGGCTATAACTTCTATATGTTTATCGTTTATTTTAACGCTTTGCATTCTGTAAACAGCCTGAACTTCACGTATAATATAATCGTAAACAGCTTCAAGTCCGCGTATTCTCAGTATATCTGCGGGATACATGCTTCCTTCGGTCAGAGGAGTACCTTTTTCGATGTATTCGCCCTCGCGAACGCGATCCTTTATAGCTACTCCGTACGGAATCTGATATGTCACCGGAGGCGTTGCGTCCATTATATCATCGGGAGTAATAACAATACCTCTCATACGTTTTATATCCTGTATTGAAATACGTCCGTTTATTTCCGCGATTACAGCGGTTTTCTTAGGTTTACGCGCTTCAAAGAGTTCTTCAACTCTGGGAAGACCCTGTGTAATATCAGATCCGGCAACTCCTCCTGTATGGAAAGTTCTCATTGTCAATTGCGTTCCGGGTTCTCCGATAGACTGTGCGGCTATTATTCCGACTGCTTCACCGACGTTAACCGGTATACCAAGCGCTAAATCGGCTCCGTAGCAGCGAGAACAAACTCCGTGCTTAGCGCGGCAGTAAAGAATTGATCTTACTGTTACTTTTTCTATTCCGCATTTTACAATATCGTCCGCTTGTTCTTCGGAAACCATTGTATTGTTGACAACTATAACTTCTCCGTTTTTAGGATTTATAACGTCGCCTATAACAAATCTTCCGGTTATTCTTTCTTTCAATGTTTCAAGAACATTGGATCTGTCGCTTTCTTTATCTTCTTCCGTTATAATCTGGCTTACAGTTATACCTTTTACAGTTCCGCAATCGTCTTCCCTGATAATAACATCCTGTGAAACATCAACTAAGCGGCGAGTCAGATAACCCGAGTCCGCGGTACGCAAAGCCGTATCAGAAAGCGTTTTGCGTGCTCCTCTCGCGGCTGCGAAATATTCAAGAATATTAAGTCCTTCCCTGAAATTCGATTTGATCGGAATCTCCATTTTTTTACCTGTCGCAGTATACATAAGTCCGCGCATACCGGCAAGCTGTCTCATCTGTGTAATGTTACCTCTCGCTCCGGAATCACTCATCATTTTGATCGGATTATCCCTTTCAAAACCGTTCTGCAAGGCTTTTACTATATCATCCGTGGTTTTTTCCCATGTGTCGATAACATTTTTATATCTCTCTGCTTCGGTTAATTCACCGTTGTTATAATGCTCCAGTATATTATCAACGCGTTTTTCGGCTTCGGCAATAAGTTTTGCTTTTTCTTTCGGAATCGTTATGTCCGCGATAGAAAGAGATATCGCACCTTGAGTGGAATATTTAAAGCCCATCGCTTTTATATCATCAAGTACCTGCGCTGTTTTTGATAATCCGTGTTTTTTTATACAGCGGTCAACGATTAATCCAAGTTCGTTTTTTCCGCAGACAAACATAATTTCGAGATCGAGCGCTTTATTCGGGTCACTGCGGTCTACCCATCCAAGATCCTGCGGCAAAGGTCTGTTAAATATAAGGCGTCCGAGAGTTGCGTCAATTAATCCTGAAACCTTAACTCCGTCAATTTCCTTTTCAACTCTTATTTTAATAGGAGCGTGAAGAGCCAGATCTCCGTTTTCATATGCCATTACCGCTTCGTTATAATCCCGGTAAACATGACCTTCCCCCTTACCCTCTTTTTCCATTGTAAGGTAGTATGATCCTAGAACCATATCCTGCGAGGGAACAGTAACAGCGCGTCCGTCAACCGGTTTTAACAAGTTGTTCGCAGAAAGCATCAAAAATCTTGCTTCTGCCTGCGCTTCCGCCGAAAGCGGGACGTGTACGGGCATTTGGTCGCCGTCAAAATCGGCATTAAATGCTGTACATACAAGCGGATGAAGCTTTATCGCTTTTCCTTCGACAAGTATCGGTTCAAAAGCCTGAATCGAGAGACGGTGAAGAGTAGGCGCACGGTTTAGGAGAACGGGATGTTCTTTAATAACCATTTCAAGAGCGTCCCAAACATCGTTGTTTATTTTTTCAACTTTTTTCTTCGCGTCTTTTATATTGGAAGCTTTCTGCGTTTCGACAAGCCGTTTCATAACGAAAGGCTTAAACAATTCAAGAGCCATTTCCTTCGGGAGTCCGCATTGATAAATTTTCAGTTCGGGTCCGACTACGATAACGGAACGTCCCGAATAGTCAACGCGTTTACCCAGCAGGTTTTGTCTGAAACGTCCTTGTTTTCCGCGCAGCATTTCAGAAAGCGACTTTAACGGGCGCTGATTAGGACCTGTTACCGGTTTTCCTCTGCGGCCGTTATCGATTAAAGCGTCAACAGCTTCCTGAAGCATACGTTTTTCGTTTCTGATTATAATATCCGGAGCTGCAAGTTCCTGTAATCTGCGTAATCTGTTATTACGGTTTATAACACGTCTGTAAAGGTCGTTTAAATCAGAAGAAGCAAAACGTCCGCCGTCGAGCTGTACCATGGGACGTATTTCCGGAGGTATTACCGGAATAGCGTCAAGTATCATCCATTCCGGACGGTTTCCGGATTTTCTGAAAGCTTCCACTACTTCCAGTCTTTTTATAATACGTAATTTTTTCTGCCCGGAGGAGTTTGCGAGATCATTTTTTAATTTTTGGGACAGTTCTTCGATATTTATTTCCATTAAAAGTCTTTTGATTGCTTCCGCGCCCATACCGACTTTAAATTCTTCTTCATATCTTTCATAGCTGTCTCTGTATTCGCGTTCTGTAAGCAATTGATTTTTTGAAAGAGGAGTATTACCGGGATCAATTACTATATACTGTGCGAAATATAGAACTTTTTCCAAAAGTCTCGGTGATATATCAAGCAGCAAACCGATTCTTGAAGGTATAGCTCTGAAATACCAGATATGGGAAACAGGAGCCGCAAGTTCTATATGCCCCATTCTTTCACGGCGTACTTTTTTTGTTGTAACTTCAACTCCGCATTTTTCGCATGTTTTCCCTTTAAATTTTACTCTTTTATATCTTCCGCAGAGACATTCCCAGTCCTTTGTCGGGCCAAAAATGCGTTCGCAGAATAAACCGTCACGTTCTGCTTTTAATGTTCTGTAGTTTATTGTTTCCGGTTTTTTTACTTCGCCGAAGGACCATTTTCTAATCATTTCGGGAGAAGCCAAACCAATTTTTATTGAATCAAAAATGTTTTTTTCCATATTATTGTAATATCCTCCCGTTATTCCAAATCTTCATCATCGGTATCTTCGAAAACGTTTTCTTCATCTTCATAAATTTCTTCTTCATCAAAATCGTCGTACAGACTTTCTTCCAATACGCTGCCGTCTTCATAGGAGGAAGCAAATAATTCATCATTTTCCGGGGTTTCGCTTAAATCATCGGGAGATATATAATTAGGCACATCAACATCATCCTCATTGATTGTAGACAATTCGATTTCTCTGCCGTGATAATCAAGAACCCGTACATCAAGAGCTAATGACTGCAATTCTTTTATTAATACTTTAAATGATTCCGGTACTCCGGGAGTCGGTATATTCTGACCTTTGACAATAGCTTCATATGTCTTGACACGTCCCGTTACGTCGTCCGATTTAACGGTTAATATTTCTTGCAAAGTATAAGCCGCTCCATACGCCTCAAGAGCCCAAACTTCCATTTCTCCGAAACGCTGCCCGCCGAACTGAGCTTTTCCTCCGAGAGGCTGCTGCGTTACAAGGGAATAAGGTCCCGTTGATCTTGCGTGAATTTTATCGTCTACAAGATGGTGCAGTTTTAAATAATACATAATACCGACTGTAACCGTATTATCAAATTTTTCGCCTGTTCTTCCGTCATATAAAACGGTTTTTCCGTTGTCTTCCATGCCAGCCATACGCAAACATTCTATGATATCATCTTCATTGGCTCCGTCGAAAACCGGAGTCATAACTTTCCATCCCAGCCTTTTCGCCGCGATACCCAAATGCACTTCAAGAACCTGACCGATATTCATACGGGAGGGAACGCCGAGAGGGTTCAGTACGATATCAAGCGGAGTTCCGTCCGGCAGGAAAGGCATATCTTCAGGCGGAAGTATTCTTGATACAACACCTTTATTTCCGTGGCGGCCAGCCATTTTGTCTCCGACTGATATTTTACGTTTCTGAGCTACATAAACTCTGACAACTTTATTTATTCCGGGAGATAATTCATCTCCGTTTTCTCTTGAAAATACTTTAACGTCAACAACAATACCTGATTCTCCGTGAGGGAGACGCAGAGAGGTATCACGAACTTCTCTTGTTTTTTCCCCGAATATCGCACGAAGCAGTCTTTCTTCCGCGGTAAGCTCAGTTTCTCCCTTGGGAGTTGTTTTACCGACAAGTATATCGCCTGCCCGTACTTCCGTACCTTTACGTACAATACCGTCGCTTGTCAGGTCTTTGCGCGCATCATCGCCGACGTTCGGAATTTCACTTGTTATATCTTCCGGTCCCAGTTTCGTATCACGCGCTTCATGGGAATATTCTTCTATATGAAGGGATGTATAAACATCGTCCCGTACCAATCTTTCATTTAATAATACGGCGTCCTCGTAATTATAGCCTTCCCATGACATAAAACCGATCAAAACGTTTTTTCCGAGAGCAATTTCCCCGTTTGATGTAGCGGGGCCGTCGGCTATTACCTGCCTTGTTTCAACACGTTCGCCTTTAGATACGATAGGACGCTGGTTGATACATGTACCCTGGTTTGATCTTTTGAATTTGATTATATGATAAACGTCTTTTTTACCGCTGTCTGTACGGATAGTGATTTCATCCGCGGTAACTTTTTCGACAATACCGCCTTCTTTGGCTATTACAACAACACCGCTGTCTATCGCGGCTTTATATTCCATACCTGTTCCGACAATAGGAGAATCTGATATAAGCAGGGGAACTGCTTGTTTCTGCATGTTTGAGCCCATGAGAGCGCGTGAGTTATCGTCATTTTCCAAAAACGGGATCATTGAAGTGGCGACCGAAACGACCATTTTAGGGGAAACGTCCATATAATCCGCTTTGGAAGCTTCCATTTCCATGATTTCAGCGCGGAAACGTCCGGTTACTTTTTTATTTACAAAATTATTATTTTCATCAAGCGGTTCGTTTGCCTGAACTATAAAATAATTATCTTCCACATCTGCTGTCATATATTCGATTGTATCGGTGACAGTCATTGTTTTTTTATCAATTTTGCGGTAAGGCGCTTCAATAAAACCGTATTCGTTGATTTTGGCGTATGTCGCAAGATATGAAATAAGTCCTATATTCGGTCCTTCAGGAGTCTCAATCGGGCACATTCTTCCGTAATGAGTATAATGCACGTCACGAACTTCAAACGAAGCTCTGTCGCGTGACAAGCCTCCCGGTCCGAGAGCTGATAAACGGCGTTTATGAGTGAGCTCGGCGAGGGGATTGTTTTGATCCATAAACTGCGAAAGAGGAGACGAACCGAAAAATTCGCGTATTGATGTAACAACTGGTCTTATATTTATAAGCGCTTCCGGAGTTAATGAATCGCTGTCCTGGATATTCATACGTTCTTTTATGATTTTATCCATTCTGGAAAAACCTATGCGGATTTGATTCTGCAAAAGTTCACCAACCGAACGCAAACGGCGGTTTCCCAAATGGTCGATATCATCTACTGTTCCAATATCGTGAGACAAGCATATCAGATAGTTTATCGAAGAAAAAATGTCGTCTTTGGTGATGTGTTTCGGAACAAGTTCTGACATGCGTACTTTACATTCTTTTAAAATGTCTTCTTTAATTCCGCCGCATTTTTCATTTATTTCGTTCAGCACACTCAGTTTTACTTTTTCATTTATACCGATTTCACGCAAATCATATCCGAGAACAGCCGCCGGAAATACCATTCCATTAGAAAACGCTTTTATTTCAACATCGTTTTCAAGCAATAAATATACTTCGTTAACACCGTTCCATTCAATATTTTTAGCTATTTCCGCCGTTACAAAAGTTCCGGTATCGTACAAAAATTCACCTGTTATCGGACTGATTACAGGTCTTGATAAAACACAGCCGTCAATGCGTTTAGCTATTCCGAGTTTTTTATCGAATTTATATCTTCCTACATTAGCCAGGTCATAGCGTTTTATATCAAAAAATAAATTATTTATAAGCAGCTGTGCCGATTCGACAAGCGGCGGTTCTCCCGGACGCAATTTTTTATATATTTCCTTAAGCGCTTCATCTCCGGCAGAGGTACCGTTTTTCTCGGCGTCTGTCTGCATGGAATCTTTTTCAAGTGTAGCCGTGATTTTTATATCGTTTCCGAATAAAGCTTTGATTTCGGCGTCTGTTTCAACTCCGAGAGCCCGTATAAAAATAGTAACCGGAATTTTCCTGTTTTTGTCTATTCTTATATAAAACACATCGGAAGCATCGGTTTCAGATTCAAGCCATGCGCCGCGGTACGGTATTACGGTTGATCTGATTATGCGCTTCCCTGTTTTATCGATTTCCGATTCATAATATATACCGGGAGAACGGACAATCTGCGAAACGATAACGCGTTCCGCTCCGTTAATGATAAAAGTTCCGTTGTCGGTCATAAGCGGAAAATCACCCATGAAAATATCACGGTCAATTACTTCGCCTGATGTTTTATTGAACAAACGAACTGTTACACGCAGCGGAGCCGCATAATTGGCGTCGCGTTCCTTACATTCTTCAACCGGATATTTGGGATTTGCGTCAATTGAATAACGGATAAATTCGATGTACAGATTCCCTGAGTAATCGGATATCGGAGATACATCATGCAGCACCTCCAAGAGTCCCTCGTCCAAAAACCATTTATATGATTTTTTCTGTACTTCGATTAAGTTCGGCATTTCAATAGCTTCGTCAATTTTGGCAAAGCTCATTCTTTCATTTTTTCCTAACATTTGCTTGGAAAGCATTTAATTTTTACTCCTTAATACATCGAATTTCCGGAAAATACCGCCTTTTACATTATAGCTTTATCATAAAAATACAAATTGTTTTATACAAGAACAAAAAAATTAATATTACAATCGATTACAATCAAAAAAATTAAGCGTTATTTTCAATTAAAAACATACTCCAAAACCACAAAAAAGCCGGTCTCGAATACAGCCATTCAACGGTTTATGTATCCCTACGACATGCTGGTTACAGTCGAATTATAAACACATATCACCGATGACAACCGATATCCGTTACCGAACATCCTTAATTTTGGGTATTTGTTTCTGCTTGTAATGATAATATCGGATTAATTATAAAAATTAATCAAAATCAACAGTCATTGTACCATATTATTCACCCAATGTCAAACGCATTTTTCAGCAAAGTTTAATATTTACAAAAATTTAATATATTAAAAAATTGTAAATCCTATTGTAATTTCTAAATAGCAGTGTTATAATATGTTGATATTTATCACAGAATTTTGCAAGGAGGTGAATGGTTTGCCTAATATAAAATCAGCAAAAAAACGTGTGGACGTAACAGCGGCTAAGACGCTTCAAAATAAAATGGTCAAGTCTACTTTAAAGACTGCAATAAAAAAATATGAAACTGCTCTTGCTGCCGGCGACAAAGAAGTTGCGGCTAAAACATATAAAGAAGCGGTTAAAAAAATCGACCGTGCGGTTGCACGCGGTATATTACACCGTAATACAGCAGCTAGAAAAAAGAGTTCGTTTACTATTAAATTAAATAAAATGGGCGCTTAATCAGATTTTGATAATTTTGAAGCAGGAGTTTTTGCTCCTGCTTCTTTATTTGTTTATAATAATTTTAACAAATTTCTGATTATTCCCTGTTTCTGAATTGTTCCACTACATTTTCAAGCTGGGCAATTAATTTCGGTGAACATTTTGCGAAAACAGAAGCAATATCAACTTTATCTTTTGTTAATGTCGATGAAAGCTGATCACGCAAGCTTCCGTTCCATGAATTAAAATAAAGCGGATCATAAATTCTGCTTCTTAATATAAGGTCAAGCATTTCAACCGAAGCTTCGTCACGGGTATATTTGCCGTTTATCGCAAGATCATAAAAAGCGGGAGTTAATTTATTATATGATTCTTCGGATAAAGCTTCCATTGTAATTCCTATCATATCAAGTTCTTCCCCGACAGATGATATCGGAACGGAAAGCAGAGGGAAGAAGGGATAAGCATAAACACTGTAAACGCTCTGCGATTCTTCGTATTTAGGTATCGGAACGATTCCGAAATCATCGTCTTTCGTTTTGCGGTAATCCATAACAATACCTAAATCGATATCTACTATAAATGATGTATTATTTACAAATTTACCTTCGTAGACATATCCGTATGTATCCGAAACACCTTGAACGGAGCCTATATTCCATGTACCGAGAGTCGTCTCATGATCTGATGTAACGGAAACTATTTTAGTGTATACATTTACCATGCGTTCGGTCAAATCGGACAATATAAGGTTGTCCTCGCTGTCTTTTTTAATCCATTTTTCACCTGCTCCCGAAAACATAGCTTCAAATACAGCCGGTGATACTCCGAAGGCGAATTGGTCAAGCCCATCTCTTTTGCTGTTACCGTTCAGATCGGAATATAATCCCACAGAAAATATTTCAAGCATTTTATCAATAGTCCATTTTCCGTCGCGTACCGTTTGATATATATCGTCAACTGATATATTATAATTTTCCGCTATAGTTTTATTAACACCGAAAAGATGGGTAAATATTGAAACCGATGTTGATATATCACCCATAATACCGTATAATTTCCCTCCAATGGTAAAGTCGCGGATAACGTTTTGATCCCAGTATAATTTATCCAAATCCACATAAGGGATCGAATATAAATCATAAAATATACCGTTAATCGATTGTGTGAAAAAATTATCTACTTTTAACCATGTAAGCTGATAAGCGTTATCTCCTGATGTTATACTTGCATTTAAATTTTTTTCCGCAGTTGAACTTTTTACATCATTTATTACGATTTTTAAACGTTCTTCCACTTTACGATTTCTTTCATAAACCGCATCGTTAATTGTATCCCCATTTATTTCGTCCGTGTTTACATCATATAAATGCCTAAAACAAGGGTCGTTCATAACAAGAAATGTAAAAACTGCATCGTTGAATGTTAAAGCGGGAATTTCTGCGATAAAATCCATATTTACCGTTTCTTTTTCTTCATCCGCTGTAACAGAAGAATTATCGTTATTGCCGGAATCCTTTTTTTCCGAACAGGATATTACAATAAAAACCATGAATACGCATAAAAGCAACAAAGATATTGATCCGTAAATTTTTTTCATATCATATCCCCGTAAAACAAAATTTTATATTAAATTTAAACTTATCATATTACAAAAACATCGATTATTTATTTTCCGAATTAATAAAAGCTGTATTATTTTTATTGTATTAACTTTTAATATTATAACGCCAAATTTTATTTTATGATTAATTTATAGTCACTCTTACAACGACAGGCAAATCGCTTTGCATTTGCGGACATTCTATGTGAAGTCCTTCCCCGTCACGTTTCCATACAGCACCCGAAGAGCCGAGCACTTCCGCGTTTTCGATTATACCGGAAAATATAGGTAAGTTTGATGCTTCGCGTCCGGCTAGTGAAGTTATTGTAACACGTCCGTCTTTAGGCCATTCCAGTACAGTTGCATACAAATATCCGCCGTTTACGGTAAAACGGATATCTTGAGGAGTAAATTGCAAATCAGAAGAATCTGTAAACTGACCTTCCAAGGTTTTTGTCGGTCCTTCGGAGGATTTACGCCAAATATGAGTATTATAAACGGCTTCCCCGTTTGTCCTGAGCCACTCTCCCATTTTAAGCAAAATGCTTTTATCTTCATCCGAAATTGTTCCGTCTGATTTCGGTCCGATATTAAGGAGCAGAACTCCGTTTTTACTGACTATATCGATAAGATCCTGTATTAATCCTTTAGGTGTTTTAAACGTATTATTTTCAGTCCAGCACCATGAATTACGCGCAACCGCTGTATCAGTCTGCCAATAAAAGGGCTGAACTTCCGCGAATTTTCCGCGTTCTATATCAATCGTAGCGGTTCCGAACGGATATGCGTCATGTTTGTAGCATATTGTTACTTCGTCTCCCCATAAACAAGCACTATTATAATAATAAGCTGCAAATTTACGCAAATACGGTTTAGCGGCTTCCTGCTGAATCCACCAATCAAAATAGAATTGCTTCGGCTGATAATTATCAACGAGCTCACAGCATCTGATAAGCCAGTCTTCCATAAATTCCCTGTTCGGAACAGGTTCTTCGCCAGCTTCGCGGTTATATGATCCGGACTTTGCGGGCCAGTATAAATCGCTTTCGTTCATCGGATCTTTTACATCGCTTTCGAATTTTTTCCCATGCTCCATAAAAAACCAATGTTCAATGCGGTGAGAAGAAGCGCCCACAACAATACCTTTTTCGTTAAGTGAATGTTTTAATTCTCCTAAAATATCTCGTTTGGGTCCCATTTCATACGCGTTCCATCTGGATACATCACTCTTATACATTTGAAACCCATCATGGTGTTCGGCTACCGGAACGCAATATTTAGCTCCCGCCAAAGCGAAAAGTTCTGCCCATTCATCCGGATTGAATCTATCGGCGGTAAACATAGGGATAAAATCCTTATACCCAAATTCAGAATGAGGTCCGTAGGTTTTGATATGGTGATTATATTCCGCTGAGTCTTTTATGTACATGCTTCTAGGGTACCATTCGTTTCCGAAAGCCGGGACAGAGTAAACTCCCCAATGAATAAAAATACCGAATTTCCCGTTGAACATCCAACGCGGTATTGTCCGCCCTCCCAAGCTGTTCCAATCAGCCTTATACGGACCGGCTGCTATAACTTCATCAATTTTTTGCAAGTATTTTTTTCTATCCATAAATTCCCTCCTGATTAAAATTTATTTTTATAAAGATCTTTAAACCAATTCTCTTATTCTGAACTGCACTCCCGCTTTTTCTGCTATAATACGGCATTTTTCAATATCTTCGTCAGATATTGTGGTTCTGACAACCGATAAAATTGTCACCGGAACAAATTCTTTTACTTTTGCCGCGAAATCTATAACAGAATCATAAGCTTCCTCGCCGTAAACACTATGACAAACTTTATCATATGAAACGGCATCCGCTGTATTTAAGCTTACCGACACAATATCAAAAGCCCCCTCAAACAGCGGGGTCATATCTTCTCCGTATATTAAATTACAATGTCCGTTTGTATTTAATCTTATTTTAATATCACAGAACATTTTTACTTTACGTGCAACCCAAATAATATCCGCCAGCCTCATAGTCGGTTCACCGTAACCGCAAAAAACCAATTCATTATATAGTTGAGGATTTCTTTTTATTATATCTTCATACATTTCATTTATGGTAGGTTCTCTTTCCAGCCATAACGGATCACCGCTGTAAAAACCGTCGCTTGTAGTTCTTACGCAGAAATCGCAATTGTTTGTACATCGGTTTGTCGGATTTACATAAATAGAATTATTATAAATATATGTTATGGTCATATAATATCCCCCTTTTGAATTTCTGTTTCAATACCGAATAATTCGATAGCGTTTTTCATCGAAACAGCAGCGATTTCATCCTCGGTAAAACCTAATATTTCCGCTATTTTCGCACTTGTATATTTCAGGTAATCCGAACGGTTAATCTTCCCTCTCAAAGGGTGCGGAGCAAGATAAGGGCAGTCTGTTTCGATCAGCAATCTTTCAAGAGGAACCGCTTTTATTGCATCAACTGCTTTTTTCGCATTTTTAAAAGTGATAACACCGCCGAAGGATATGTAATAACCCATTTTAACAAGCTCTTCCGCCATTTCAAAGCTCCCCGAAAAGGCATGAAAAACTCCTTTCACACCTCGGTATTCACGTACTATATTCATACATTCTAAATGCGCTTCCCTGTCATGGATAATAACCGGAAAACCTAATTCATATGCCAGCAGCATTTGATCTTTAAACCATTTTATCTGCGTTTTACGGTCGAATGTATCATAATAAAAATCAAGCCCTATTTCACCGACAGCACGGGCTTTTTTTGTTTTTTCATTGCAATTATCATTTGATTCAAAAAAGCTTTTAAGTTCAAGCAAAGCTGTTTTTTCGTCCGTAATTTTACCGCATTCATGAGGATGAATCCCTGCAGCGTAATAAAATTGCGGATATTTAACCGACAACTTTTTTCCGTTATATGATGATTTCAAATCAGAAGCCGCGTTTAAAATATATTTGACGCCGTTATTTAGCACTTCTTCTATTATTTCATCGCGTATACCGTCAAATTTTTCATCATCATAATGAGCGTGACTGTCAAAATATTTTTTTTGCATTTGCAACTCCTGAATAACAGAAAAAATTCGGATAAAAAAACACCGATATTTAAACCTAAAAACTTTAATAAAAACAATAATACTGTCTGCTATCAAATAATTTATATTCTTTATCTGATTCTTGAGCCTATTTCCGTATCACAATCGAGGAATATAACTCTTATTTTTCCGTCTTTTCCGTCAGAAGCAAGTATCATTCCCTGCGATTCAACACCTCTTAAAACGGCAGGCTTTAAATTGGAAACTAAAATAACTTTTTTACCGATAATATCTTCCGGTTTGTAAAATTCAGCGATTCCTGAAACAACCTGACGTTTTTCATAACCAAGGTCAAGCTGTAATTTTAACAATTTCTTAGCACCCGGGACGGTTTCCGCGGATAAAACAGCAGCCGCGCGGAGTTCCGTTCCCATAAAATGATTGATATCAATTTCCGGAATAGCTTCCGGTTTTTCCGGTTGGATATTTTCCTCCGCGTTTTTTATGTTTTTGTCTTTTTCGATTTGAGCCAGCAGCTTTGCTTCATCAACGCGTGCAAATAATACTTCCGCTTCTCCCGTAACCGTTCCCGCACAAAGATTTCCGATTTCAAGAGCATCGTTTTCGCAACCGAGCATTTTAAATATTTTTTCCACAGTTTCCGGAATAAAAGGTTTTAACAAAGCTGCGCCGACACGTATTGTTTCAAGCAAATTGTATAAAACAGTTGCTAAGCGTGCGCGGTTTGCTTCATCTTTTGCCAAATTCCAAGGAGTTGTTTCATCGATATATTTGTTTGCACGTCTGAACATTGTAAATATAGAATCAAGAGCATCGGAGATGCAATAATTTTCCATGTATTTATCAACATTTGATACAGCTTCGGTTATATGTTTTTTTATATCATTATCCAAAGCAGACTGCGTTTTATCACTGCAATCTTCCGGTGAGGGAACAACTCCTCCGAAATATTTTTTTGTCATTTCGATTGTACGCTTCACTAAATTTCCGAGATTATTCGCAAGATCCGTATTATATCTGACGGCGACACTTTCATATGTTATGCTTCCGTCGGAAGCATACGGCATTTCGGCAAGGCAGTAATATCTGACACCGTCCACGCCGAAATAAGAAGCGAGTTCGTCTGCATATATTACATTTCCTCTTGATTTTGACATTTTATCTGCCCCGAAATTGAACCAGGGATGACCGAATATTTTTTTCGGAATAGGCAATTCAAGAGCCATTAATAAAATTATCCAGTAAATCGAATGGAATCTGACAATATCTTTTCCTATCATGTGAACATCACAAGGCCAGAATTTTTTATAAAGCTCAGGCTGCGTTTCATTTTCCGGATCATACCCCAAAGCGGTTATATAATTTGACAAAGCATCTATCCATACATATATTACATGCCGGTCGTTAAAATCTACCGGAACTCCCCATTTAAAAGAAGTTCTTGATACGCATAAATCACGCAATCCGGGAAGCAGGAAATTGTTGACCATTTCCTTTTTGCGTGATTCAGGTTCTATAAATCCGGGATGATCTTCTATATGTTTGAGTAGTTTATCGGCATATTTTGAAAGGCGCAAAAAATAAGCTTCTTCTTTCATGCGCTGTACAGGACGCCCGCAATCCGGACATTTACCGTCTATTATCTGAGTATCTGTATAGAAGCTTTCGTCCGGCGTACAATACCAGCCTTCGTACTCATCGATATAAATATCTCCTTTATCGTAGAGCTTTTTGAATATATGCTGAACAGATTTCATGTGATAATCATCAGTTGTACGTATAAATTTATTATACGAAGCACCCATCAAATCCCAAATACCGCGCAGCTCCAATGAAACTTTATCTGCATATTCTTTAGGAGAAACACCGGCTTCTTTGGATTTTTCTTCAATTTTTTGACCGTGTTCGTCCGTGCCGGTTAAAAAGAACACATCGTATCCGCGTTGTCTTTTGTAACGCGCTACGGCATCTGTCATAATAACCTCATATGTATTCCCTATATGAGGTTTTTGTGAAGCGTAAGGAATGGCTGTTGTTATATAAAATTTTTTGTTTTCACTCATATAAATTCTCCGATATAGTTTTTAGTTTATGTCCCTTATTATTCTTTGCATTTTATCTCCCGGTAAATATATTCGCTCAGTACTGCCGAAGACGCCGTAAAATACGGTATCACAAAAAATATATTTAACAACCCAAGAGTAAAATATGAAATAAGAAACCATGGAATAAAACTTGCCTGTAAAAAGAAAGTTTTATTTTTATAATATTTTATAACTTTTTTAGCGGCGGATTTAGCTTCATAGTAATTCATTTCACGATTTATATCCATAATATAGAAAGTCATTCCGACTTTTTGAGATGCAACAAAACCGTATATCAATAAAAATACGGAAAGCAAATTTCCCGCGATAAAAATTATAAAAGCGTTTTTTATATTGTATTCATAATAATAGTCAAATAAATATATTGCCGCGCGGTGAACGATACCCGATACAACTAAAGTTAAAGAATACCTCCAAATCAAAGAAAAAGCTGCGGAATATATTTTATTTACATTATTTCCGGAAGAAAACCATTTTAGTAAAAGCCCGATATCAGTATATTCGTTATCTGATGAATATTTAATTATTTCCAAACCGTTTTCGGCTGATCTTTTATTTTTATATAAATTAATTATATAACTGTAAAGTCCCCCGTATACCGGTATAATTATTGCTGCCGTTATAACATCACAAAGCAATCCGGAAGCTGAGGAATATAAATTTCCGGTATCAAAAAAACCGAAAAAAGTTTCAGTAAACATTTTAACAACCGCGTTTATTATTATTATAACCGCACAAACCGCTGCTATAATTCTGTATTCACGGCATATTAATAATTTCCGGGCTTCCGCTTTTACCGCTTTAATTTTTATGCGGGCGGCAATTTGTCTTTTTTTATTTTCTCCTGCTTTTGTATAAATTTCTTCGTTTTTTGTTTCGCCTGTATGTTTTTTTGTTTTATACCTTATTGAAGAAGCCGAATCCTCGTTAAAATTTGTCCGATTCATATATATTTTCTCCGATAATTATTTTTTATATAATTATTTGGTTTTTATATATTTTTTTATTCAATATTTTTTGTATAAAAGAAAACTTTGAAATAACCTGATATAAATTATAATATACAAATTTTATTTAATTTTATCAAAAAGACGTTTAAACTTTTCTTTCAAAGATGAAATGTTTAAATAATTAAATTACCGGTATTCCGCTTATATATGTCTGTTTTAAGTTTATATCTCCGAAATTTTTATCAAAGCAAGCGGCAAGACAAAAATCTGCGCGTTTACCTGATTCAACCGAACCGACCTTATCATAAATTTTTACCATCTCAGCAGGGGCTTTCGTAGCGCAATAAACCGCTTCCTCAAAAGTTGCTCCCGTAAATGATATCAAATTACTAAGGGCTCGGAATAAATCAAGAGTACTTCCGGCGATAATTCCTTCCGGAGTCATTCCAACTCCGTTTTTGACCGTGATTTTACTTCCGGCAATCGAAAGCTCTCCTTCTCCGAATCCCGCAGCCATCATAGAATCGGTGATAAGCACAAATTTATTATGATCCTTTGCTCTCCAGACAAGATCAATCACATGAGGTGAAATATGTACTCCGTCGCATATAAATTCCGCGTAAGCATCCGATAAAATAGCTGCGGTAACCGCTCCGGGAGCTCTGCTATGCAAAGGGTTCATTGCGTTGAAGGTATGGGTTAATGATGTTACACCCCACCCAAGTGCGCGTAATGCTTCTTCATATGAAGCACCGCTGTGCCCGAGACCTAATGTAGCGCCGTATTTCTTTGCGGCGCAAATAAACTCAAAACCGCCGTCAAGTTCATACGCAGCGGTTATATGTATATTATAGGGGTACATTCGCATGCAAAGCTTTTCTATTTCATACGGATCAAGCGGCGCAAGCAGGGATACATTATGCGCACCCGGACGTAGTATACTTAAATACCTGCCTTCCAGATGAATCCCCAAAAAATTTGCTCCGCTTCTGTAATACATTCCGGATGATTTAATATTATCTATAGAAGAAATCCAATCCTCATAAGAAGAAGTCGCAAGCGAAGGAAAAACCGTCGTAGTTCCGCACTCCGCATATGAAAGACGCAATTTATCGAGTTCTTCCTTTTCCGCTCCTGTAAAATCGTAACCGCTTCTTCCGTGGGTATGCACGTCAACAAGACCGGGAATTAAATAATCGAATCCGTTTTTTTCTTCTCCGCGAACATATATATCCGAAATAATACCGTCATTTGCCATAATCCCGCCGAAAAAAAATTCTTTTTCATCAGAATTATAGATATTCACATTATCAATAAAAAATTGACTCATGGAAACTCCCGTATGATTTTTTGATAATTAAATTTTAGTTTTTAATTCAAAAATATTTTTTAAATTCGTTTTACAAAACCGAATATATCCCAAATATCAAGTATCAAGTGTTAAATATAATAAAATAATTAATTTACTTTACTTTAATTCGAGATTAAAATAAAACAAAGCAAAGCTTTATCCAAAAAGATATAATATAAACTTTGCAAAAAAAATTTCGTAATTCTGTGATACTCAGTAAAAGCTTTTTACGCTATTATTAATTTTATTTGCTTTCATTTACGAACATTAATAATTTTTATAAAATGAAATATGTAAAATCGGAATATGATATCTTTTCATACTGCATTATATCAATAAATTAAAAGTAAATCAATAGTTGATAATAAAATAGACACAGTTTCTTTTACAAAATACTATATTTAACTATTGCAAACAATTATTATTTGTAATATAATGCGTTTATATCAGAGATACCAAATTTTATATTTATTGAGGTGATTTTAAATGAAATACGGAATTCAAATGTACAGCCTCCGCGATATAACCGATAAACGCATGGAATTCGCTTTAAAATCTGTTGCTGAAATGGGCTATAGTTTTGTTGAATTCGCAGGATTTTTCGGAATACCCGCAGAAGAAATAAAAGCTATGCTTGATAATTACGGGCTTTATTGTTCAAGTACTCATACAGGCTGGCAGGAAGTCGCAAATAATTTTTCCGAAACAGTTAAATATCACAAAACTATCGGAAACAAAAATATTATAATTCCCGGCGCTGATTTGGGTAATCAGGAAAAAATTGATTCTTTTGTCGAAATGGTAAAGGTATGTCAGCCTAAACTTAACGCAGAAGGAATTGACCTTCATTACCACAATCATTCCCATGAATTTTTACCGAATTCAGATGGTACTATGATACATGAACAATTACAGGAACGCACCGGTATATTATTTCAAATCGACACATACTGGGCATTTGCGGCAAAAAAAGATCCGGTTGAAATAATTGAACGTCTCCGTGACCGTATTAAGCTTATCCATTTAAAAGACGGCGACGGCGGACATATGGGATATTCTCTCGGCGAAGGCTGTGCTCCTGTAGCGGCTGTACGTAAAAAAGCGATTGAATTGGGATTTACAATGGTTGTCGAAAGCGAAACGCTTACTCCGGACGGAATATCGGAAGTCGGACGCTGTATGGATTATTTAAAGAAGTTGGATTCTCAGGATTGAATTGTAAATTATTAAAATATTCATCCTATTATTTAAAGATAAAATACAACGAAATTTTTCAATAAAATTTAAAATAATTTTACGAATCACCAAAAACACATAATTATCAGCGTTATAAAAATATGATTTTGGATTTATTTTACAAATTTTTAATTCGATTTTAGGTTTGCGGCGGTAAAAAACCGCCGTTTTTATTATTTTAGTAAATTTTAAAGTCGAACGTTAACATTATATGTAATAACAACAAATAAAAATGTGCTTGAAATTTACATCATATCATGTTATAATCCATAACACGCCAGCAAAGAAGGCAATTTTTAATTATATAAAATTATTACGGATATAAATATCGGAGAATATAAAAATATATGAGTAAAGATAAACGTCCGAATATATTGCTCATGACATATGACCAGCAGCGTTATGACTGTATAGAAATGAGCGGAGGATATCCCGTTTCTACGCCTAACCTAAAACGAATTTCCGACAAAGGTGTATTTTTTGAAAACGCGTATACTCCTATTCCCGTTTGTGCTCCCGCAAGACAGGCTATGATGATGGGAAAACGTCCCGAAGCGCACGGGGGACTTTGGAATCCGCATATAGTATTTCCTGTAAATATGATACCTGAAAATTCTTATTCATGGACAAGACAGCTTGCAGATTCCGGATATAATTCTTCATTTATTGGTTCATGGGAAGCCGACGACAAACATTCACCGGATTATTACGGTTATAAAAGCTTTATTTCACGCGGACAAATAAATTCGGAAATTTCATCAAAATATCCGAATGTACAATATAAAAACGGATACTTCGGCGAAACAAATCCGGTGGCTCTTGATGACAGTTATACGCATCTCGCGGCGAAACATGTTATTGAAAAAATCGATGAATATTCGAATCAGGAAAATCCTTGGTTTATACATATGGACAACCCCGAACCTCATTTGCCTTGCCGTCCTTCGGCTCCTTTTGATACAATGTACGACCCGGACAGCATTCCGGTTTGGGGAGGATTTTATGAAACATTTGAAGGAAAACCGTATATACAGCATCAACAGTTGATAAATTGGGAACTGGAAGACCGCGGTTGGGATAAATGGAAATACACTGCCGCTTATTATTACGGAATTATATCCCAGTACGACGATGCTGTTGGACGAATACTCGATCATCTGGAAAAAACCGGCGAAATAGAAAACACTATAATTATTTATACGACAGATCACGGCGATATGTGCGGAAGCCACCGCTTAATTGACAAGCATTACAATTTGTATCAGGACCTTTGTCATATTCCGATGATAATAAGATGGGACGGACATATTATTCCGAATCGTTTTACAGGATTTGTACATCAATGCCTTGATATCCCTCCTACACTTATGGCAATGGTTTGCGAAAATGTTCCGGGAGGTATTTTCCAGGGTGCGGATTTATCGCAGCTTTTATATTCCGGTATACCCACCGACGGAAGAGATTTTGCGGTATCAACCTATAACGGTCAGCAATTCGGTTTATATTGCCAGCGTATGATTTGCGACGGGAATTATAAATATGTTTGGAATTTAACAGATACGGATGAATTTTATGATTTAAAAGAAGATCCGTATGAACTTCGGAATATAATACACGATCCTAAAATATCCGAAACACTTTCACAACTGAGAATAAAGCTTCACGGCGAATTGTCACGCTGCGGAGATCCTGTCTTAGGCTGGACGAAAAATCAGCTTCTCCTCGGAAGAAAATTATAAATAAAAAACGGAGATATTATGCCCCCTCTTTCCATGCTGATAAAACCCGCGTCAAGTATCTGTAATATGAAGTGCAGATATTGTTTTTACTGCGACGAAGCCAAAAACCGCAGCGTTGTCAGTTATGGAATTATGTCAGAAGAAACAGCGGAAATTATAATCCGGCGCGCGTTTGAGGAAGCGGAGCAATATGTTACTTTTGCTTTTCAAGGCGGTGAACCTACATGCGCCGGGTTTGATTTTTTTCTCTTTTTCATAAATAAGGTAAAAGAACTTAATAAAAAAAATATTGATATAAACTATACAATACAAACTAACGGTTTGTTTGCGGACAGAAAAAAATGGGCAAGTTTTTTTTCTGAAAATAATTTTCTTGTAGGTTTATCTTTTGACGGTACCCGTGAGGATCATGATTTAAACCGCATTGACTCTTTTGGGGCCGGAACAGCTTCCAGGGTAATTGCCTGTTCTTTGGAATTTAATAGGTATAATGTTGCGTATAACATTCTCACGGTCGTAAATTCCGCTACAGTCCGGCACGCAGCGAAAATCTATCAATTTTATAAAAAGCAAAACTGGAAATATATGCAGTTCATTCCCTGCCTTTCTCCTTTTAATGGCGATGATAAAAATTATGCTCCTTCAAATGAAGCATGGGAAAATTTCAATAAAACATTGTTTGATTTATGGTATGATGATGTCTATCCATTTTTATCGAGAGGAAAAGAACCGGATGTTTCGATACGTCATTTCGATGATTATTTGCGGGCTGCCGCAGGAGTCAGGACAACATCATGCGGAACTTGCGGGATATGCGCTGTACAATATGTCATAGAATCCGACGGAGGAGTTTATCCGTGCGATTTTTGGGCGCTTGACAAATATAAACTCGGAAATATCCGCAAGCAGACATTCACTGAAATTGCACAAGGAAATCAGGCAAAAGAATTTATCGAAGTTTCGCGCCATCACAGCAATAAATGTATCAATTGCGACTGGTACAGAATATGCCGCGGCGGATGTTTCAGATTTAAAAAAGATAACGAATACATATATTGCGAAGCATATAAAAATTTTTATAAATATACATATACAAAAATAACGGAGCTGGCAAAATTATTAAATCGGGGGTAATATCATCTAATGAATAACAACAGAATACCCCGAAGCAATAATTCCGGAAATTATAACAATCCGGAATGGCGTCAAAAAAATAACAATAGGCCAACACAGCCTCCTCATCCTCAGCAAAGAAACCAAAATCCCAACCGGCAGTATGGGCAGCAAGAACAATATAATATGCAAAAAACGCAACAGAGTCAATATAATAATACTGTAAATACACAACAAAACACACAATACCGAACGCAAAATCCATATATGAACACGAATACGCGTCCGTACAACCCTTCGCATAATCCGCCTCAGAGACCAAAGCAACAAAATCAATCCGGTAATACGGCGAAACCGATAAATTCATCAAACGTGAATTTGCAAAATCAAAGACAACGACAAAATTATCAAGCCGGAAATGTAAAGCCTGTACAAAACCAAAAACCGACAGCAATTCCGAAACAAAATAAAAAACCTCCATCTCGGAAATTGTCACCGGAAGAACGCAAAATTCAAATTACCAAAAAAAGAGAATTATTAAAAAAACGTTTAATAAATTCGCTGATACTTTTCTTGAAAAGATTTATAATATACATTATTGTTACTTTGTTATTATTCGGTGTATCGGCAGCTTTCTTTTTTATAAATTTGAATTCAAACGGAAATTTGGGAAATGTTACATATACTATCGGCTATAAACATGAAATTTTTTTAAGCAGCGAAAAAAGAGCATCGGAACTGTATTATTATAAAAATTATTATGTAAATATGACCGATGTAGCTTTGTACTGTTCTATGGTGACGACAGGTAATTCAAAACAACTGAGATATATATTGAATAACGAGACAAATGACAATGTCCGTTTTGTGTTAAACTCCGGATTGATATATATAAATAATATTCCGCTTCGTTTAACAGTGCCTGTTATTTGGGACGACGGAAATGTATATGTACCTCTTGAGTTTATCGAAAGATACATGAACGGTATGAAAGCTGAAGCAGTAATTGAAAAAAAATCAAAAAGTATTATTGTTGAACGTGTTTTAACAGATGAAAGTTACGCTGCTATTGATGCTTATGAAAAATTATCCGAAAAAGAAAAAGCGAAAACAACTTTACCGGAAATAATTTATACCGAATTATCTTTTAATTTAAGAAGCTCGGAATCCTCAAAAAATATACCTGAACATTCAATCGGAGATTATCTGCTTGAATTAACCAATCCTATTAAAGAACCTCCCCAAGACCCTCAGGATCCTACCGCGCAACCTCCTACCACGCAGTCTTCTGCCACGCAGAGGCAACAATAAAATAAATTAAGATATAAAACAAAATGAATACTAATTATGTAAAACAACGTATACCGGTTTATTTGTTCAGAATATTAATATATATCATTTTAACTGCGGTCATTTTCGCCATTGTTTTTTCTGTTACTTTCGTGATTTTGAAAATAAACACGAATACCGGACCATTGCGGGAATATCCTAAAATAGTACTCCAGGAAATATCACCGCAGCCTCCTCCGCAGATTAATATTGAGGCGCATGAATATAATATCCCCGAAAAAGTATATGAATACGAATATAAAACCGATATATCGCAGTATGAAATTTATATAGATCCTCCGGAAACAGAACGCAATGATTATCTTCTGCTTATAAATTATGAAAATTTATTATCGGAGGATTATAAACCGAATGATTTAATTCAAATACCCACACGTGCGGGACGCGATGTCCAGTATATGAGAAACGCTCCCGCAAACGCCCTAAAAGCTTTTTTGAATGAAGCTAAAGCTTGTGATATTAAAGATGTCACCGTGACAAGCGGGTGGCGCAGTTATAATACGCAGGTTTGGCTCCTTTCACAGCAGGTTGCGAAATATGAAGCTTCTCCTTATTTTATGTCAAACGAAGATGCATACAATCTCGCAATTACGGAAGTTGCGATTCCGGGAACAAGCGAGCACCAGAGCGGACTTTGCGTAGACATGCACAATCTTCCGTCAGCGGATATCTCCTTTGCTAATACAGCTTCCGCTCAATGGCTTGCTGATAACTGCTATAAATTCGGTTTTATAATACGTTTTCCGAAAGATAAAACTGAAATCACAAAAATATCTTTCGAACCGTGGCATTTTCGGTTTGTTGGCAGATACCACGCAACACGTATACATGAAATGCAAATTTGTCTGGAAGAATATATCGATTACTTGGAACAGAATTCATTAATGAAAAATTAAAAAGTTCAGATTGTATTTTATGGAAATAATAACATCGAAAAATAATCCGTTTATAATAAAAACAACCGCCCTGTCGCAAAAAAAGTACCGCGATGACAGCGGTTTGTTTATATTTGAAGGAAGAAAACTTTTCTGCGAAGCAAAAGCCGCAAAAATACCTCTTAAATATGTTATAGCAACTCCTGATTACTATGATAAATATAGCTCAGATTTCAATAATTATGATATAAAACTCGTCTCACGGGAGGTTTTTTCAAAAATTTCAGAAGAAAAAAATCCCGAAGGTATAATTTGTATAGCTCCGCGTATTGACTTTTTACATAAATATATTAAAATATATGATAATACTAACAATATTACCCTAAACAATAATAAAAACGGGTGTAATAATGTAAAATTTATTATATACAGCTTACAGGATCCCGGAAATTTCGGAACTATTATCAGATCGGCTTCCGCTTTCGGAATAGGAGAATTGATTTGTAACTTCGAATGTGCCGATATATATAATCAGAAAACGATCAGAGCTTCCATGGGTGCAGTTTTCCGCCAAAAAATTACGGTTTGTTACGATATCTCCGAAGTTATAGAAAAATTAAAAAAAGAAGGTTATTCGGTTTTTGCAGCAGCTCCCGACAGAGAAGCAATAAAACTTCACGATTTATGTATTAACCAAAAAACCTGCTTTATAATAGGAAACGAAGGACACGGAATAGATGAAAAAATAATAAAACTTTGTTCCGCAAGTGTTTTTATTCCCATAGAAAACATGACCGAATCATTGAACGCTTCTGCGGCGGCGGCAATATTGCTGTATAAAATGTATGAATCTGTTAAATAAATAAAAATTTTAATTTTAGTTTGTTTTATTTGGTTAAGAATATGAATGACATAATTTATTGGATATGGCTAAGTTTGGTGTGTAAATATAATTATAATATTTCCGAAAAATTACTGTTGAACTTTAATAACGACGCAAAAAAAATATATAATGCCACAGACAGCGAGCTTGAAGAAATATTTAAAAAGCGTGTAAAATCTTTTCCGAAAGATTTGGAAGAAGCAAAAAATATATATAGTTATTGTGAAAAGAATAATGTAGGGATTCTTCACGCGGGTCATGAATATTATCCGCGCCGTTTGCTTAGAATAGAAAACAAACCGGTTTTATTGTATTACATGGGAAAAATTCCCGACATCGATTCAAAGCTGTGCATAGCATGTGTCGGCACGCGCCGTATGACGGAATACGGAAAGAGACTTGCATACACTATATCATATGATTTATTAAGATCCGGAGCGGTTATAGTCAGCGGTATGGCCGAAGGAGTGGATTCTATCTGCCATCGGGCGGCAATCGATGCTTTCGGTGAAACTATAGCGGTTTTCGGATGCGGTATTGACGTAGTTTACCCTAAATTTAATGAAAATTTGATGAACGAATTAATCGCACGCGGAACTATAATGACTGAATATCATCCCGGAACTCCGCCGAATTCCCAAAATTTCCCCAATCGAAACCGTATCATGAGCGGAATATCAGAAGGAACGGTAGTTATTGAGGCGAATAATGGGAGCGGTTCTCTCATCACCGCAAAACATGCTCTTCATCAGGGAAAAAACGTATACGCAGTTCCGGGAAATATCGGTGAAGCAAATTCGGCGGGTACTAATGATTTGATACGCAAAGGCGCAAAAATAATTACAGACGCTTATGATATTTTAAACGACTACAACGATTTATACAAATTATATAAAAACAACAATTTTACGAGACAAGCTCCTATTATAACAAAAAAATATATCCCCGAACCTAAAAATCAGCCGTATGTTAATAATAAAAATAAAATTGTAAATAATAAAACAACAAAAAATATTAATATCACAGCAGATATCTCAGACAATCAAAAAACAAATGATAATAACAACGATGCTAATAACAATTATCAAAAAAGAAGGGAACGCCCTAAAATAATTGTAGCCGGCGGAGATAATACAAATACAGAACCGCTAAAGCTTCCATCTTTTGATAAAATCCGGTTAAGTGAAAAAGAAGAATTATTATACAGTTATATACCGGAAGATGAATCTGTTTCAACAGATAAGCTTTTCGGACGCGGTTTATCGACTGCCGATGTTTTAACAGCTCTTACAAACCTTGAAATAAAAGGTTATATAACAACAGCCGAACACGGCAAATTAAAACGTAACAAATAATTTAACTTATTATAAAATGCTATTTTTTTACAGTTTCAAAATTATTTTTAAAAAACTGTGACATTGAAAGGATATGGCGCCGATGCCAAATTTAGTTATAATTGAATCCCCGTCAAAAATCGGTACTATAAAAAATTGCTTAGGATCGGGATATAAAGTAATCGCATCGAAAGGTCATGTAAGAGATTTGCCGAAAAGCACTCTCGGAGTAGATATCGATAAAAATTTTGCCGCCCGTTATATAAATATCAGAGGACGCGGTCCGTTGATAGCTGAACTAAAAAAAGAAGCAAAAGCAGCGGATAAAATTTATTTAGCGACAGACCCGGACCGTGAGGGTGAAGCTATTTCCTGGCATCTCGCTGCTGCTTTAGATTTACCTATGGAACGGACAAAACGTGTTACTTTTAATGAATTAACAAAAACCGCTATCCGCTCGGCTATAAAAAAACCGCGCAGTATCGATATGGATTTAGTTAATTCACAGCAGGCACGTAGAATCCTTGACCGTATTGTCGGATATAAAATAAGTCCGTTTTTATGGAAAACAGTAAAAAGCGGTCTTTCCGCGGGAAGAGTACAGTCTGTTGCGACAAGAATCATCGTAGACAGAGAAAATGAAATACGCATTTTTGTCCCCGTTGAATATTGGACAATTGATTGTATTTTACAAAAAGAAAGCGGAGAAACCTTTAAATCAAAATTTTACGGAGATTCCAGGGGAAAAATAGAATTGGAATCCGAAGAAGACGCTAAACGCGTACTTGACGCAATTAACAAAAACAAAGAAAAATTTTATGTACTTTCTATAAAAAAATCCACTCGTTATAAAAACCCCTCGCCTCCTTTTACAACATCGACTATGCAGCAGGAAGCTTCCAAAAAGCTCGGATTTTTATCAGCCCGCATTATGAAAGTGGCACAGGAATTATACGAAGGGATTAATTTAGGAAGCGAAAACGGCGGAGTACTCGGACTTATCACTTATATGCGTACGGATTCATTGCGTGTTTCCGATGAAGCGTCCGGAATAGCACGTGATTTTATAAAAGAGAAATACGGAGAAAAATATTATCCCGAAAATCCGCGTGTATACAAAGCTTCATCAAACAGCCAGGATGCACATGAAGCGATAAGACCCGCTTATTTGGCTCATGAACCTGAAAAGATAAAAAAATACCTCACACCGGATCAATATAAATTATACAAATTAATATGGACCCGTTTTGTCGCAAGCCAAATGGCTTCCGCTATACTGGATACAGTAACTGCGGATATTGCCTGCGGTGATTATGTATTCAGATCAAGCGGATACACCGTTCGTTTCAACGGTTTTATGTCGATATACGATGAAAGCGATGATTCAGATAACACGGCTCTTCCTCCCCTTTCCGAAAATGAAAAACTGAACGCAAAAAAGATTGACCCAGTACAGCATTTTACTGAACCTCCGCCGCGCTATACGGAAGCTTCATTAATTAAATTTTTAGAAGAAAAAGGAATCGGAAGACCCAGCACATACACTCCGATAATAACCACGATTATAAACCGGGGATATGTCGAACGGGAAGGCAAAATTTTAAAACCTACTGTTCTCGGCGAGGTAACAACAAAGCTGATGACCGAATATTTTCCTGATATATTAAATTATGAATTTACAGCGCATATGGAAAATTCACTCGACAATATAGCTCACGGGGAAAGCAGTATAGAAGGAGTGCTTAGCGGTTTTTACGGTGATTTCAAAATAAGCCTTGATAAAGCACAATCGAGTGTGGGACGCGGAGATATTGAAGTTCCGCCGGAAGAAACTGATATAATCTGCGAAAAATGCGGAAGCCGTATGATTATAAAAAACAGCCGTTACGGAAAATTTGCGGCTTGTCCGGGTTATCCCGAATGTAAAAATACAAAAACTCTAAATCGGGACGGATCATTAAAAGAAAACGCGGAACCGGAATTAACAGACGAAAAATGCGATTTATGCGGTGCTCAAATGATTAAAAAGCTCGGCAGATACGGGAGCTTTTACGCTTGCAGCCTTTATCCTAAATGTAAAGGCACGAAACAAATCCAGAGAGAAATCGGAGTTGCCTGTCCGATTTGCGGAGGCAAAATAATCACTAAGAAGAGTAAAAAGTCCGTATTTTACAGTTGTGAAAATTTTGAAAAATGCAAATTTTCTTCGTGGGATTTACCTCTTAATGAAAAATGTCCCAATTGCGGAGAAATGCTTTTTAGAAAAAAGGGTAAAAATCAAAATATATGCCATAATAAAAGCTGTAATTATAAAATAGAAACGGAAGCAAAAGAAAATATTCCTGAAACTTAAAAACAAAGGTTATCATTAGTTTAGTTTAAGATATATGCAGGCAAAGTCACGGGAGAACATAAAAATGAAAATCATACTCGATGCGATGGGCGGAGATAACGCACCTGATGAAATTGTATTAGGCGCTGTTATGGCAGCATCTGAATATAAAGCGGAAATTTTGTTAGTCGGCGATGAAAACAAAATAAAAGATGCGGCTGAACGCCAAAAAATAAAAATTGACGAAAATAAAATAAATATTTTTCATACAGAAAAAATTATTACTATGGAAGATAATGCTTTAAGCGTTGTCCGCGAAAAAAGCGGTTCTTCTATGGGACAGGGTTTGCATTTATTATCTGAAGGTCAAGGAGACGCGTTTGTCAGCGCCGGAAACACCGGAGCTTTACATGCGGGATCATCGCTTATTGTCCGAAGAATACGCGGAATACACCGTTCCGCTATAGCTGCGGTTCTTCCCTTCCAAAAACCTGTTTTATTGATTGATTCGGGAGCAAATACAGAAGTTGAACCGATACATTTATATCAATTCGGAGTAATGGGTTCAATTTATATGAATAAAATTTTCGGAATTGAATCTCCTGAATTAGGACTTTTAAATAACGGCACAGAAAACACAAAAGGAACAAAAAAATTAATTGAAACTTATAAATTATTATCAGAAGCGAAAAACATTAATTTTGTAGGAAACATTGAAGCGAAAACCTTGCCTTTCGGTTCCTGCGATGTTATAGCAACCGATGGATTTACCGGAAATGTAGTTCTCAAAATGACAGAAGGTTTGGGAATGTTTTTAATGGGTAAATTAAAAGATATATACTATGAAAATGTATTGACAAAAGCTTCGTCCTTCGCGGTTCGCGGAGGTATTAAAAAAATGAAACAGGATTTTGATTCTTCAGAATACGGCGGTGCTCCTCTTTTGGGATTATCAAAACCGGTTATTAAAGCTCATGGAAGTTCAGATGCAAAAGCAATAAAAAATGCCGTAAAGAAAGCAATTGCTTTTATTGAAACAGAAGTAATCGTCGAAATTGTAAAACAAATGATTTTGAACAAAGAAGAACAGCCAAAAGAAAATCATGTAGTCCTGGAAGATGAAAATAATTAAAAAGTAAAGAAATGAAAATGCAAAACAATAAAAATAATACAGATCTGCTTGAACTCGAAAATAAACTCGGGTACAAATTTAAAAATACTGATAATTTAAATTGCGCTTTAACCCATTCTTCGTACACAAATGAACAACGCGCAAAAGGATTTGATTACCCATCAAATGAAAGACTTGAATTTTTAGGTGATTCTGTTTTATCGCTTATAACAAGTGAATATATATATTTAAAATATCCGCTTCTTACCGAAGGCGAGCTTTCAAAATTAAGATCGGCAGTAGTATGCGAGCGGGCTCTTGGAAAATACGCAAATAATATTTCTCTCGGAAAATATTTATTTATGGGACGCGGAGAAGAATCCACAGGAGGTCGCAGCCGTATATCGATTTTAACCGACGCTTTTGAAGCGGTTCTTGCGGCTGTATATTTAGACGGCGGAATCGAAGCGGCTAATAATTTTATAATCCCATTCATTGAAAATGAAACTGATGAAATAATAAAAAGCGGACGCACGGAAGATTATAAAACAATGCTGCAGCAGATAATCCAGCAGGATCCGAACGAAATGCTGGAATATGTCGCCGTATCAGAGGACGGTCCCGCTCATAATAAAATATTTTATGTAGAAGCGAGACTTAACAATAATATAATCGGAAGAGGTACGGGAAAATCCAAAAGAGAAGCCGAACAAAACGCCGCACGTGAAGCGATGAATCTTTTCGGGCAAAAAGTTTAAACGAAATATTATGAGACATATAAATATTCCGATTTTTATCCCGCATATGGGATGCCCGCATGATTGCGTTTTTTGCAGTCAAAAACAAATTTCGGGAAAATTAAAATTTGACATATCAGCGGTCGATCGTGAAATCTCATCTTATCTTGATAATATTCATGGTGAGGCGGAAGCGGAGATCGCTTTTTTTGGCGGAAGTTTTACCGGAATTGAAAAAAATGATATGATTTATCTTTTAAAATGCGCGGAAAAATATTACATGGAAAACAAAGTAAAATCAATCAGAATATCGACCAGACCGGATTATATAAACACGGAAATATTAGCTTTGCTAAAAGAATATCACGTAAAAACAATTGAGCTTGGAATACAAAGTTTAAAGGATCGGGTGTTGCGGAAATCTGAAAGAGGACATACTTCGCGGCAATCGGAATATGCTTGCAATATTATATTGGAATCCGGATTTACGCTTATCGGTCAAATGATGGCAGGCCTTCCGGATTCAAATTTAGAAGATGAATTATACACTGCCTCGCGTCTTTGCGAAATAGGAATTCACGGTGCAAGAATTTATCCCGTGGTTGTTATCGAAAACACAAAACTCCATAGTATGACAAGGGATGGTGAGTATATCCCTCTCACAACAGATGAAACCGTATTAAGATCCGCCGAAATATTGTCCGTATTTATAAAAAACAGCGTACCGGTTATCAGAATAGGTCTTTGTTCATCTGATATAATTTCAAATGACAGCGCGGCTGTTATCGCCGGAGGTTATCATCCTGCGATAGGTGAAATGGTGGAAAGCTTGTTGTTTTACCGGATTATTAAAACTGAACTTGAAAAATATCATAGGGATTATTATAATGAAAAAAATATAATTGTTTTATGCCCGAAGGGATGCGTTTCTAAAATATCAGGGCAAAAAAAACACAATAAAATAAAAATAATGCGGGAATTTAATATAAAAAATATATCCATTATAGAATCCGACACAATTTCGGGTTATAATGTTGAAATATACATAAAAGAGGGAGACGGGTATTAAGGTGCGCCTTATTTCGCTTGAGATATATGGATTTAAATCATTTCCCGATAAGACGACCTTACTTTTTGACCGCGGCGTAACTGCTGTCGTAGGTCCAAACGGAAGCGGTAAATCGAATATATCAGACGCTGTACAATGGGTATTCGGTGAATTATCCCCCAAAAACATACGCGGGAACAAGATGGAAGACATGATCTTCGGAGGTTCCGATACACGCCGCGCGCTTTCATACGCAGAAGTTTCAATAACAATTGACAACACAGATCCTGCCGACAAAATCAATTCGGATTATACGGAAATTACAATAACCCGGTGTTATTACAGATCCGGCGAAAGCGAATATATGATAAACCGAAAGCCTGTCAGACTCCGCGATATATCGGAACTTTTTTTAAACACGGGTATCGGTAAAAACGGTTATTCGATAATCGGGCAAGGTAAAATTGCCGAAGTTTTATCTCAGCGCGGAGACGAACGCAGAATAATTTTTGAAGAAGCGGCAGGTATTTCAAAATTCCGAATCCGCAAAGCAGAAACGGAAAAAAAGCTTATTGTTCTAAATGATAATTTAGTTCGCATAAAAGATATAATGGGAGAACTGGAAGCAAGATTACCGATTCTTGAAGCTGAAGCGGAAAAGGCTAAAAAATATCTTGAATTGTATTTAAGAAAAAAACAAACGGATATATCTATCTGGATATATGATATAAATGAAAAGAAGAGAAGCCTCGATGAAGCCGGGGAAGCTTATCAAATGGCTAAGTTTAAATATGATACGGCTAAAGAAACTTTGAATTTTTATGAAACACAGAACGAAAATAATTATAATAAATCAATAAATGATAAAGTAGAAATCGGTAAACTCACAAAAAAAAGAGAAGATCTTATCTCAAGAAAATTAAAATTACAAAACATCCGTGCGGTTGCTGAAAACGATATTATTCATATACGGGAACAAATAACAAACACAGAAATCGACATAAAAATAAAAGAAAACGCAAAAACAGCAGCCATCAGCCGAAGAGACGAAGAAAAAATTTTATACGAACAAAAAAATATAAAATTATATTCATATGATCAGAAACGGGAAGAAAACGAATTGGAATACGAAAAACTTTCCGTTATAAGAAACGATATTGAAAGCGAAATATTACAGTATAAAACCAAATTAAAAGAGTTTAACGAAATCCAAAACGAAGCCAAATTAAACCTGGCTACAATAGATGGAGCAGCTTCCGATTCTGACGGTAGATTTTATACATTAAATAATGAAATCCAAAAAAATGAAGATGAACTGATAAATCTTTCTAAAAAAACTGAAAAAATAAAAAATACTGTATCTGATTATATAAATAAACAACAGGAATATAAAAAATTACATTCCGAAATTTACAGCAAAAAGCTAAAATTAAACGAAATTGAAAACGAAAACAAAGAAGCAATAAAAAAAATTGAGCTTGATATATCATCGGCAAAAAACAAAATTGATATACTTACGCGGATGGAAGAGCACTTTGAAGGATATGCTTCGGCTGTCAGAAGTGTTATGCTTGCTTCTTCTGAAAATAAACTGAGGGGAATAATTGGTCCCGTATCAAAACTGATTGAAGTCAAGGATAATTACATTTTAGCCATTGAAACTTCACTCGGAGCAAATTTGCAAAATATCGTTGCGGAAGATGAAAATTCAATTAAAGAAGCTATTAATTATCTTAAAATAAATTCTGCGGGACGCGCTACTTTTTATCCTCTTTCGTCAATAAAACCTCAATATAACCCTATAAACTCATCATTATTCGAATCTTACAGAGGTTATATCGGAATCGCATCAGAACTTGTCAAATATGATGAAAAGTATACGGATATAATAAATTACCTGCTTTCACGCACCGTTGTTTTCGATAATTTGGAAAACGCTTCGCAGATGGCAGTTGCTTCGGGATATAAATACAGAATCGTAACACTTGACGGGCAGCTTATCAATGCCGGAGGTTCATATACCGGAGGTTCTGCAAAACAAGACAGCGGGATGTTATCAAGAGGAGCTTTAATACTAAAACAAAGAGAAGATATTTCGGTTCTTTTGGATAATAAAAATGAATACGAAAATAAATTAAAAAATTTGTGCAATGATATTATATCATGTGACGCGGAGTATGCCGGATATACGGAAAAATTATCGATTTTTGAAACTCTGCTTAATGCCGAGAAATCACAGCTTGCGATATTTTTAAATCAGTTTGATATAATAAAAAATATAAAAGAAGAAAAAATAAAAGAATTAAATTTATTAAAAATAAAAATTTCGGATTCTGAATCCGAAAAGATAAAAAATACAAATATAATAAATGAAATCAAAGATAAAATACAGGATTATAACGCGAGATTAAACAGCAGCGAAAAAGAACATAATATAATAAATATCCAAATCGCAAAAAAGACGGATTTTATAAACGATATAAAATTAAAAACAGCTTCGATTCGAAGTGAAATAGAAGCTTCGGGAAAAGCCTTGGTTTTTGATGAAGACACTATTGCGTCAATTGAAGAACAGCTTCTTCGAGGAAAAAGTTTTATCGGCACAAGCTATGATAAAATACAATCTTCACAATTATGTATTGATGAAACCGTCAGCGAAAGTATACTTAATCAAAAAGAAACAGACTTGATAGATAAAGAAATACAAAGCCTTACAGCCGATATAACTATACGCGATGAAAACATGAACAGACTGCATGTTCAAATAAAAGAACAAAATTTTATAATAGAAAAATTATACCGGGAATACAACCGCCATGAAAATTCTCACGATAATATAACATCTGAATGGAATAAATTGAATTCTCTGTTATGGGATGAATATGAGCTTACATATTCTGCGGCAAAACAGCTTGATTATCCGGAAATAACCGCTGAAACAAGGGGAGCGGCAGTTACAGCGCAAATTGATTTAAAAAACCGCTTGCGGTCAATAGGTACTGTCAACACCGGTTCTATCGAAGAATATAAAGATGTTAACGAACGTTATAAATTTTTATCTGTTCAGCTGGATGATATAAACAAATCGAAAGATAATTTATCTAAAATAATCATACAGCTCGAAGAAGAAATGAAAAAGCGTTTTACCGAAACTCTATCGGAAATCAACGAAAGTTTCAACAATGTATTCAATGAATTATTCGGAGGCGGACACGCTTCTTTGACGCTTTGCGATCCTCATAATGTATTACAATCCGGAATTGAAATAAATGTAGCTCCTCCGGGGAAAATAATAAAAACATTAAGTTTACTTTCCGGCGGAGAACAAGCATTTGTTGCAATCGCACTTTTCTTTGCAATTATTAAAATAAATCCTCCGCCTTTTTGTATTCTTGATGAAATAGAAGCCGCGCTTGATGAAGTCAATGTCACAAGATTTGCGGATTATACGCGGCGTTACATAACAAAGACACAATTTATAATAATAACGCACAGACGAGGAACAATGGAAAAAGCGGATATGTTATATGGTATTACTATGCCCCAGCGCGGGATATCAAAAGTATTGCCTTTAAATATTTCCGAAGCGGAAGAAAGACTAGGAATAAAATTATAAAAATCAAATAAATAAGGATTGTATTATGTCATTTTTTGATAAATTAAAGAACGGACTCAAAAAAACAAAAGACGCAATTTTCGGAAAAGTAGATAATCTCTTGAAATCATTCGTCCGGGTAGACGAGGATATGCTTGAAGAACTATTTGAATTGCTTGTTATGGCAGATACGGGAGTTGCCAGTGCGCAGGAGATTATAGACCGTTTGCGTGAAAAAATAAAAGACGAACGTATAAAAGAAGGAATCGAAGCGAAAAAAGCTTTATGCGAAATATTAGTGGATATAATAGGAGAGGGAGAACCTCTTAAACTCACCACAAAACCTTCGGTTATTTTAGTAATCGGTGTGAACGGAGTAGGTAAAACCACATCGGTTGCAAAGTTAGCCGCTAATTTAAAAAGAAGCGGTAAAACTGTTGTTCTTGCGGCGGCAGATACTTTCCGCGCGGCTGCAATTGATCAATTGCAAGTTTGGGCTGACCGCGCCGGAGTAGAATTGATCCGGCAAACCGAAGGCTCTGATCCGGCAGCAGTCGTATATGATTCAATTAATGCCGTAAAAAGCCGCAAAGCCGATGTTTTGATAATCGATACAGCGGGAAGGCTTCACAACAAAAAAAATCTGATGGATGAACTCGCAAAAATAAATCGTGTAATATCAAGGGAACTACCCGATTCCGACCGCGAAACATTATTAATTCTTGACGCTACAACCGGACAAAACGCGGTAAATCAAGCAAAAGAATTTAAAAGCGCGGCTCCTATTTCCGGAATTATTATGACAAAACTTGACGGAACGGCAAAAGGCGGAATTGTATTTTCTATTAAGAAAGAATTGAATATTCCCCTAAAATATATCTGCGTAGGCGAAAAAATCGATGACCTTGAGGTTTTTGAAGCTCAGGAATTTGTAAACGCTTTGTTTGAATGATTTTATTAATTACAAATAACGGTTATAATTATGAAAGTTGTTATCGCATCAAATAATAAAGGTAAAATTTCTGAACTTCGCAAATTGCTGAACGATAAATTCGAAATTTTTTCTCTTGCCGATATTGGTTTCACTTCAGATATTGAGGAAAACGGTACTTCTTTTGAAGAAAATGCAAAAATTAAAGCAAAAGCTGTTGCTTCGGATAAATATATTACGATAGCCGATGATTCCGGACTCGCGGTTGATAAACTCGGAGGTATGCCGGGGATTTTTTCTATGCGCTGGAGCGGAGGCGGAGATGCGGAAAACAACGAAAAATTATTGAGAGAATTAAAAGATGTACCAAAGGAACAAAGAAATGCCGCTTTTATATGCGTCGTCGCATGTATATTTCCGGACGGAAAAATTATAACAACCCGCGGTGAATGCCGGGGGACAATTTTGAGAGAATATAACGGAAGAGGCGGTTTTGGTTATGATCCGTTGTTTTACTACGAACCGTATAAAAAAACTTTCGCGCAAATGACAATTGATGAAAAAGGGAGTATCAGCCACCGGGGTATCGCAATGAAAAAACTTTCCGAAATTCTAAATGATTATTTGTAATCCAAAAGATTATTTATAATCTAAAAGATTATTATAATAAAAATAATTAAAATATATTTTAAAAAGATAATGAAAGAAATACGAGAAATAGGTATATACGGAGGAACATTTTCACCTCCCCATTTTGGACATATTAACGCGGTTAAAACATTTATTAACCAAATCAATCCGGTCGTTATGCTTATCGTCCCCACATCAATACCTCCGCATAAAAATATCGATTCAAATGATGATCCTTCACAAAGGCTTGATATGTTGAAATTGGTTTTTGGGGAAAATTCAAAATTTATTATAAATAAATGTATAATAATTGACGATTATGAAATAAAAAAGACAGGGATCAGCTATACATTTGAAACATTGGAGCATTATAATGATATATATCCGAAATCCGAAGGATACCGTTTGAACTTTTTGTGCGGTACCGATATGTTTCTGACATTGGATAAATGGAAATGTCCGGAAAAAATATTTTTATATACGCGAATAGCTTTTATGAGAAGAGAAAAAAATAGTGATATATATATGAAAATATTGGACAAAATATCATATTATACGGAACATTTTAACGCGGATATAGTCGAAATAAACGGTGACATAAAAGAAATATCTTCAACTGAAATCAGAAATGCAATTTTATCGGAAGATAAAATAAATTCAACTCTTCCCCGCCCTGTTTTGGAATATATAATAAAAAACAAATTATACAGATAAAAAACAAAAAATGGATAATAAAATAAAAGAAGATTTAAAAAAGTATATAGCAAAAAAACGGTATAACCACACATTAGCGGTAGAAGAAGAATGTGCGGTACTCGCGAAAATTTTTAGCCTTGACGAAATTAATAAGCAAAAATTATTAACCGCCGCACTTCTCCATGATATAACAAAAGAATTAGAAATGGACGAACATATTGCTTTATGCAAAAAATTCGGAATAATAATACAAGAAGAATATATTAGGAAACCAATATTATTTCACGCTAAAACAGGCGCCGCGTTCGCTTTAGCTCTTTATCCGGACAAAGTAGACGATATCGTATTTAACTGTATAATACGTCATACGACGGGCAGTGTAAATATGACTCTTTGCGAAAAATTACTATATCTAGCCGATTATATCGAACCTACCAGACAATTTGAGGATTGCGTTAAGCTAAGAAAAATTTTTTATGATAAAATTTATAATTGTTCCGATAAACACACTTGGCTTGACGAGACACTTGTCAAGTCATTCGATATGACTATATTGGATTTAATTAATAATGGTGATATTATATCTTCCGATACTGTTCTGTCAAGAAATTATCTCATAATGGGAATGGGAGTTTTAAATGAAATCAAACAATGAAATACGCCGTCCTGTAAAACCGCATGGAAACATAAAAAAAATCAGAAATATAATACTCGCAATTTTATTAATACTTTTATTAATAGTTTCATTCACCGTTATGTACGTAATGTTTTATAAACCTGATATTGGTCTTGGCAATTTAAATATAATACCCGGTCTTGATAATAAAACAAATGATAATGAAGACGGTTCTCCTCCGGTTACTTCTTCTGGAAATGACCCTCTGTCACTCAGAAAAAAAGATTTTTATACATTCCTAGTACTCGGACGCGATACGGTCGGACTTAATACAGACATTATAATGCTGGCTTCTTTTGACGTTACAAACGAAAGCATTTCCGTTATGCAAATCCCGCGTGATACTTATGTTGAAGTGGAAGGCTCTCCGCATAAAATAAACGCTGTATATTCGATTATGCACAGCCGCGCATATAACAATAAAGAAAAAGATATAGAAGACGCCGCTATGCGTGAAATGATGGAACAGTTTGAATACGATTTAAATATATGTATTGACAATTACGCGCTTATAAATTTGGCAGGGTTCAGAAACATTATTGATTTAATCGGAGGTATTCCGATGACAGTACCGTTTAACATGGACTATGATGATCCGGAGCAGGGTTTATATATCCATTTAAGAAAAGGTTATCAGGTATTGGACGGAAAAAAAGCCGAACAATTTGTTCGTTACCGCAGCGGTTATGTTCAAGCGGATATCGGAAGAATTGATGCTCAAAAATTATTTATGACGGCAATAATTGAACAATTGAAAAATAATATAAGCGTAAGCACCGTAACAGGAATGATCAGCGAATTGTCAAAAAACGTTAAAACTTCCTTGTCTGTATCAGATTTAATATATTTCGCAAAAGAATTTTATCTTACAAAAAATACAGATATCAACTTTATTACTTTCCCCGGAACAGATATAAGAGCGGATGTAACCTCAGGTACTTGGTATTATGTAATGCACAAAGCAGATACACTTACGATAATGAACAATTATTTTAACGTTTATAAAGAAGAAATAACCGTTGATATGTTTGATTCAAAACTGGCTTTTACGAATGAAAGAAAAAACCACATTTCAAATATTTACAACACTCTTCCTTCTGAAAATCTGAATGAATATGTAAATTCAGCGGACAATATTGTTAATGACGGTATTTACATTCCCAAAACATCTTAATAAAATATTTTCCGCGGGATAATTTCCGCGGAATTGTTTTTGTTGTATGAGTTGCTTTTTTTTATATTTAAGTATATAATCGAAATCGAGGAAATAATAAAAACAACTATAGAATATATAATATTAACTTGGAATCTTTTATATAAATATGTGTTTCATTTATTTTTTCATACCGGTTATTTTATAATTCAGTTATTGTTGTATATTAAAAATGAAAATAATTTTTATATGTGAGGTAAGATTATGGATCTTGATAAACTTACGCTAATCCGCCCGCAGCCGACTCCGGGAAATACAAAGTGGTTTACTCATGACCGTTTCGGAATGTTTATTCACTGGGGACTTTATGCGCTCGCCGCACGGCATGAATGGGTAAAACATTACGAACGCATATCAAACGAAAATTATGAAAAATATTTTAAACATTGGAATCCGGATTTATATGATCCGAAAATATGGGCAAAAGCCGCTGCAGAAGCCGGCATGAAATATTTTGTCATAACAACAAAGCATCATGAAGGATTTTGTTTGTGGGATTCGGCTTTAACCGATTATAAAGCCACAAATACACCTTATGGAAAAGATGTTCTTCATCCCATGGTTGATGCTTTCCGCGAACAAGGTTTAAAAACAGGATTCTACCATTCTCTGCTTGACTGGCATCACCCGGATTATACAACAGATCAATGCCATCCGATGAGAGACAATGAGGAATATAAGGCAAAGGATACCGAACGCGATTTAAACAAATATGTTGACTATTTATACGGCCAAACACATGAACTTCTCACTCAATTCGGAAAAGTGGATATTTTATGGTACGATTTTTCAATCGGAGGAAACTGGAATCCAAAAGGACGCGCTCAATGGCGAAGTGAAGAATTAATATCGAAAATACGCGCACTCCAACCCGAAATAATAATAGATGATCGTTTGGAAATTGATCAGGATGTTAAAACTCCGGAACAATGGATGCCGCGCGAATGGGTTCGCGTTGCCGGGCAACCCGTTGTATGGGAAGGTTGCCATACATTTTCCGGTTCATGGGGATATTACCGCGATGAGGAAAGCTGGAAAACAGTTGATCAACTGCTTATTATGCTGATAGATTCCGTTTCAAAAGGAGGTAACTTGCTGCTCAATGTAGGACCGACCGGAAGAGGAGAATTTGATCAGCGCGCTCTTGAAAGACTTGCCGGTATGGGTAAATGGATGTCACGTCACAGCCGTTCTATTTATGGCTGTACGCAAGCTCCGCTCGAATTTGAATGTCCGCGCGACTGCATGTATACATATAATCCCGAAACACATACTTTGTATTTGCATTGCCTTGCATGGCGTTTTGATACAATCGTGTTAAAAGGAGAAGTCGCACGTCATGTTGATTACGCTCAGATATTATCGGACGCTTCCGAAATCAGATTTGACCGCAATGAGGATTCATCGGAAGTACAATTAAAAGTTCCGCTTAAAAAACCTCTCAACGCGGAAATACCGGTTATTGAAATATTCTTAAAATAAATTCCCGAAAAAACTAATCATAAAAAATTAATAGGGAGGAATAATATAAAATGAAATTAGGAGCTTATTTTTGGGACGGTTGGTACGCAAAAATATCGCATTGGACAGATCGTTTACTGAACGATTTTACAGAACGCGAACCGGTTTGGGGATGGCTCGGTGATACTGTTGAAAACATGGAAATGCAAGTTGATTACGCTGCCGATGCGGGACTTAACTTTTTTGCTTTCGACTGGTATTATCCGGAAAACGGACACGTAAACCGCATGAATGAAGCTGTCGACCGTTATTTGGCAGCGAAAAACTCATCACGTTTAAAATTTTGCCTGCTTGTAGCAAACCACAACGGAGGTTTTATTTTCCGTGATAAATGGGATGATGCCTGCGATATGTTTATGCCTTATCTTACAGATGAAAAATCCTTGCGGGTCGACGGAAAACCGGTTATAATATTCTTTTCTTCCCATGATCTTGTGCGTTGTCTCGGAGGAGCGGAAGAAACTAAAGCATGTCTTGATAAATTGCGCAAAAGAGTTTGTGAAGCGGGATTTCCGGGTTTGTGTATTATAGGATGCAGCGGACCTCCTATGACAGCTACGGGAGATATCGATTTGAATCCCGAAAGATGGGTTGATAACGCAATATTCCTGGAAACTTCCGGTATTGATGCGGTAACAGGATATAATTATCACCGTCCGTTTATTAAACGCGACGGAATTACTTCATATATTTATCCGTTTGAATCTCTTGTCGCCGATCATATAACAACCCGCGAAAACTTTGCTAAATATAGCGTTTTGCCGCAAATGCCGCTTGTAATCGGAGGTTGGGACTGCCGTCCGTGGGAAACAGTTTGGGCGGGAAGAAGCGAACCTCAGCCGAGATCATGCTACAGTCCGGACAGAACACCGACCGATATATATAAACATGTACTGGAGACCGGTGAATGGATTGCGAAAAATTCCGATAAATGTTTATCCGATCTTTCGATAATATACGCATGGAATGAAAACGGAGAAGGCGGTTTTATAGAACCGACAGTCGGAGACAGAGGAAAGATTTTAGAAGCTGTCGCTAAAGGAATAAAAGAAGCAAATTTATAAAAAAAATTATCACAATTTACCATTCATAAAAACTCTGAAAATTGATTATAATAATTTCGGAACCTAATAGCGGGTTCAAACGGAATTGAAATAAAGAATAATAATAAAGATTAAAACTTATTTTTGTTTTAACATTATAAAAATATGGTTGAAAGAATTAAAATTTAATCTTAGGATTATTAAACATTCCGGAATTATAAAATAAGATTACACTATCTTAAACAATTCAAGGAGAATAAAAAAATGGCATCATCCAATAAGAAGCTCGTTCCCGAAGCAAAAGAAGCATTAAATAAATTTAAGATGGAAGCAGCTTCCGACGTAGGTGTTACCCTTAAACAGGGATATAACGGCGATCTCACTTCCCGTCAGGCCGGTTCAATCGGCGGACAAATGGTTAAAAAAATGATCGAAAAATACGAGAACGATATTAAAGGCAAATAAGTATCTGATTGTAACTTTTGAGAGTGTAAAAAGATCCGGTAGAATAAAAAAGCTTTCTTCAGTAGTTCAGGAATTTGTATGACATCATGGAAATATAGCAATTTAAAAAATTGCATCAATTTATAAAAACGCAGAAACCGCTGAAATTTTATATAACAATACAATTATATAATTAAAAACTACTAAATATTAAAGCTTGTTTCTATTAATCTAAATATATAGCCCGCGGAAATATCTGCGGGCTAAACTCTTGTAAAATTAAATTTTATTAAAATATATTTTTAATTTATTTACTTATTTTTGCAATTATGATATACTTATATATGCAAAAATATATAAATATTTATTATATTAAACGCAAAGGTGTTGTATGAAACCAATTAAAACAAAAGTTTGTCTATCCGGCGGACAGCCTCGTTTATATATCGATTCAAATCCAATTGCTCCGATAGTTTTTTTCGGAAATACAGACCGTGGAAGATACGTAACAGAACAAGCGGAAATGGCCGCACGCGCGGGTATACATTTACATTCCTGTATTTATAACCTGCATTTTGAAGGAAGTAAAAGACCGGCGACCTGTGAAAATGATAATGAGGAAACCGCTGATGAATTAAAAGATTTAAGCCGGTGCCTTGATGCGGTTATAAAAGGAGATCCGGAAGCTAAAATTATACTCCGTGTTAAAGTAGGCGCGTATTTTATTGAGCCCTCCGATGAATGGAAAGATCAATTGATTGTTTTCCGTAACGGAAGCATATATCCGGAGGATTCCAATGTTTGCCTTGTTTCCACATCATCTGAAAAATGGGCTTGCGAAGTCGATGAAAAATTAAAATTAATTGTGAATTTTATGCGAACAGACGAACGCTATATGCGTAATGTATCATGTGTTCATTTGGAAAACTGCGAATGGTTTGAATACGGATTCCGTGAAAGCGGATCAGATATGTCTCCTGTAGCTGACGCGGCTTTTATATCATGGCAAAAAAACAAATACGGAAATGATTATTTATGTTCTCCCGTACCGCGTGATCTACCGAACAATATATCATCTGAACTATATAAAAACACCTTGCTTACAGAAGCAAAGGAACAGCGTTTTATCGATTATTTCGATTTTATAAACGAACTCGTAGCTTCAAGAATAGAACGTTTTGCGAAAACCATAAAAGAAACATCTAATTATGAAATGGCTGTTATCGCATTTTACGCGTATCATTTTGAATTAGCCGATTGCCAATCAGGGCATTACGATCTCAGGAGATTACTCGATAGTCCGTACATTGACGGATTTGCAGGTCCTGTTTCATACGGAGACCGTTCAAGTTCAGCCCCGCACGGAGCCGTAGGAGCGACAAGCGCATACATGTCTCCCGCAGATTCTATTGCAAGATGCGGAAAGTTATGGTTTCAGGAAAGTGATCAGCGAACTTTTGTTAACGGAGCGGAAAATTCTCTCTGGCTGCCCAATATAGAAACGCTTGATGATTTATATAATGTACATAAACGTGAAATAGGCGATATAATGCTTCACGGATGCGGAATATGGTTAATGGATTTAGGAGCTTTCGGATGGCTTCTTGATCAATCAATATGGGATAAAGCTGCAATATTAAAAAAAGAATACGAAAAGAGAATAACTGAGAATAAAAAACGTTCGAATTTTGACATAATTTTCGTTTTCGATGAAAAAGCAGAATCTATCGTCGGTCAGCCTTCATTTTGCGGAATATCTGGAACTCTTATAAATACTTTCCGTTATGAAGCTTACCGAGCCGGAGTATCATTTGCTTTTGCGGAAATCGGAGATATTATCAACGGAAAATTTGGTGACGGAAAGTTATTTATTTTCTTAAATCCTTACCGTTTATCACATGAAAACTGCATTAAACTTAATAATTTTTTAAATAACGGCGGAAATAAAACAGCATTGTTTATGTATGGATTCGGACTGACAGAACCGGATGATATAAAGATTTTAACAGGGATGGATATTGAAAAAACATCACCCGGTCCGTTATCCGTAAAATTAACTGAAAAAGGAAGCATTAATAATTTTATATCAACCGAGGACATGAGTGTAACACACCGTTATAAAATAAAAGATGAAGATAATAATGCTTTAGGTTTTTATGAAAACGGAGAATGTGCTTTTGGTATTGGAAAAGCAGAAAATTATAATACAATCTTTTTCGGCGGCTTGTCAATTCCGCGTGATAATATAAGGGCTTTTGCGAAAATATCAGGTATCCATGTTTGGTCATATGAAAACGATACTTTTATTTGCGATAATGAAACAATTGTTATCAGTGCCGCCGAACGCGGAATGAAAAAAATTATTTTTGATAAAGAATGTACTGTCTTTGATTATTTTTACAATATAACATACACTGATGTATATGAATTGGCATTACCGTTTGAAACCGGCGAAACAAGATGGTTAATTATTAAATAAAATAAATTTACATGTGAGGCTTGATTATGTTTAAAAAATTATTATGCTTAATCCTTTGCTTTTTGTTTATTACAGCCTGCGCTGCTTCCTGTTCCGATGAACCAAAAGAAAGTGATCAACCGGATTCCGATGTAACTGCCGGAGAATCCGATTTGGAAGATTTATACAGCGAAAGATACGCTGTAAAAGAAGAACTTCCCGATGAAACTTATGATGGTTATGATTTTAGAGTATATCTAAGAATTGAAGCGGGAAACAATACCGATTTTATTGCGGAAAAAGAAACAGGCGATACAGTGAATGACGCTGTTTACACGCGTAATTTGGTGATTTCCGAACGTTTTGACATTAATATAATATTTAATTACGACGAATCCGGCAATACAACATACACCACTACTGCTGTAAACGCTATATTGGCGGACGAGGACGCAAACGATTTGTTGGCTCTGCACGGCGCTTTTGCATTTAATCACGCAAAAGAAGGTTATGTAGTCGACTGGAAAACGGAGCTTCCATACATTGATTTAGAAAAACCCTGGTGGGATCACGATTTTTCCGATAATATGGCAATTGCGGGACGTTTGTACGCTATGACCGGTGATATAAGTTATTTAAGCATCGGAGCTACTTTCTGTCTTGTATTTAATAAAAACCTTTTTAATGAATATTTAATCGAATACCCTTACAAAGATGTTATCGCGGGAAATTGGACATTTGAAAAATTCGCATCAATAGTTAAAGCATCTTCGATCGATTTAAGCGGTGATTCAAAACAAACACCCGGAGAAGATTTGTACGGTCTTGTCAGCGGTATTTGGGGTATGCCTATTTTTGTATTTTATTCCGCGGGCGACCGTGTTATAACAATCGATGAAGAGGGTGTACCCGAGCTAACTTTGTATAATGAACGCACTGTTGATATATTTAATAAATTTTTTGATTTAGTTGATAATTACAACGTTCATATAGATAATTATTCTCCGGCATACAGCGGAGATATGTTCAGAGCGAACCGCGCAATGTTTTCTGCCGCTTCTATGGGTACGCTGGTTTCCTTGCGTGACATGGAAAGCGATATCGGAATAATCCCATCTCCGAAATATGACGATTCGGTTGATCGTTACAATTCTCTTGTTGACGCGGGACAAAACGTCTTTGCGGTACCGATAACTGTTTCGGATTATGAACGTACCTCCGTTATAATAGAAGCATTGGCGGCAGAAGGATACCGCAATATAGTTCCGGTATTTTATGAGGAAGCTTTACAGATAAAATATGCACGCGACGACGAATCTTCAGAAATGCTTGACATTATACGCGGCGGACGTATATTCGATTATGGCTATTATGATGCTACTATTTCGTGGGATTTATCGTATATCGGACGTAATTTGATTGAACAAAAAAATCATGATTTTGCTTCATATTATGATGCACG
>JAVBPA010000028.1:0-32552 GCA_031549925.1 Eubacteriales bacterium | reverse complement strand
CTTGCCGTAACAATATCGGGTAAAACATCTCCGTATATCGAATGTGCTTTGTTATAGCATAAATTTTTCAATTCTTCTTCAGCGCCTTCAAGTGAGGGGGTAAAAGTTCCCTTCGGTATCGGTCTGATATCCGATTCTATCATATCCGCGATTTTATTTGTGGATCGGATTACTACTTCATAAGCGGTTTCTTCGCCTAAATATGAAAATTCCCGCAGCATTTCATCTGTTGTTCTCAAATACAACCCGGCGCTTCTGTCGGCGTCCGCGAATTTCATTCCGGAAAGCAGTATTTTTCTCGTTATCTCATCATAGTCATTCATAAAATGCGCGTCGCAAGCCGCAACCACCGGAATATTAGCTTCATTTGCTATTTTAATAATCTTGCGGTTTATTTCCATAAGCTGTTCTTCGCTTGTAACGCTGTTGTTATCGATCAAATAACGGTTATTTGAAAGAGGATGTATTTCGAGATAGTCGTAAAATTTCGCTGCCGCTACAAGCTCCGAATCGCTTTTCCCGGATAAAACGGCGTTATAAAATTCTCCCTCCGAACAAGCGGAGCCGATTATCAAGCCCTCTCTGAATTCGGATAATACGGAACGCGGTATTCTCGGATGACGGTGAAAATATTTGAGATAGCTCATCGATACTATTTTATATAAATTTTTCAGTCCCGTTTTATTTTTTACAAGCAATACGATATGGTTTGTCCGAACCTTTTGCGGATCGACCTTATCCCCCATCGTATTGTTGATTGAGGAAACCGTTTCAACGCCTTCTTCGCGGAGGCGGTTTGCCATGCAAAAAAATATTTTCACAAGAACCCGTGCGTCGTCGGAAGCCCTGTGATGATTAAAATCTCCCAGCTTATAAAACCGCGCCAGATCATTTAATTTATGGCTTGATAACTCCGGATTTACATAACGGGACATAGCCAATGTATCGATATACGAATTATTAAATTTCAGCGAATAGAGTTCGGCTGCGCGTCTTATAAACGAAGTATCAAACGAAGCGTTATGCGCTATTAAAACACGGTCTCCGGCAAAGTCCAAAAATTTTTTTACCGCGGTATCAGGCGCAGGGGCATCTTTCACCATTTCGTCTGTAATTCCGGTTAAGTTTGTTATATATTCGGGAATATGAACTCCGGGATTAACATATGTGTTAAAAACTTCGATAACTTCGTAATTTTTTATCAAAACCGCTCCGATTTCCGTTATCGCACAGCTTTGCGGTGAAAGACCTGTAGTTTCGATGTCAAATACGACAAATTCTCCGGAAAGCTTATCATCGGACGAACCGTAAACAGTTCTTGCGGTATCGTCTGCCAAATAGCCCTCCATTCCGTAAATAACCTTTACTCCCAGTTTTTCTGATGCTTCCATTAAAACCGGAAAAGCCTGTACATTTCCGTGGTCTGTTACGGCAATAGCGCGGTGACCCCATTTTTTCGCCGTTTTTACTACATCGGCAGGCGGAATAACCGCATCCATCGCGGAAAGCTGCGTGTGCAAATGCAGCTCTACTCTCTTTTCTTCCGCAGTATCCGTTCTTTCAACCAGTGATATTTTTTGAATTGCCATCGGATCAATATAAAGCTCGCCGTCAAAGCTGTCTCTTCTTACAATACCGCGAACCGCGACCGCATCGCCTTCCGAAACGGAAGAATATAACTGCTGCGCTTCTTCTTTATCGGCTGAAGCTTTGCAATATACCGATCCCCGCTTGTCCGTGATTATAAAGTTTACAGCGTAAAAATAATTGCTTCTCCGGTCTGTTCTGCCCCGTCCGTCCTTTGACCGGATTTCTTTCATTTCACATTCAATTATTTCACCGAGTGTTATTATTGTTTTTCCTTCCGCTGTAATTTCGGTTACGGAAACGGTGTTATCAATATCGAAAAGATCGCCGTATTTTAATTCGGCTTTGTTTATATCAAAATTAAGATAACCGCTCTTAATTATTTTTTCGCAAACGACGACAGCGCCCGTATTTTCTTCACCCGAAACGACAGAATTTACCTGCGCTCCTGTTATAACAGCTCCTCCGGCATTTTGTACAGGTTTTTTACCGCCTGTCATTTCAAAATACAATTCCGACATGCGTTTTTTTTGTTCTTTATCATATTCATCCGGATCAAATAAATATTCTTCGTGACGCTGAATCGATACTTTAATATTTATTCCGAATTCGTCGTATATTATTTTTTCGATATATTTGGGAAGCTCCGCTTCACGCAGCAATTCGACTCCGGAATCGTTGAAATATATATTAATACAGAGTTTTCCGTCCGTCAGTTCATATGTATATTTGCTGAAAAATCCTTTTGAAATAATTCCAGAGCGAACAGTTTCGCATATAATCTCAGATACATATTCATAGCTGAAAAGAGAAGACGGATAAGCGGGGAAAATTCTCACTTGTGAAAGCTCATATTCCGCTTTGATATCTTCTTCTATTTTATACAGCAAATCTTTTGTTACCGTGAAAGGAAAAGAAGCTTTTATTTCAAGAATTTTATTTTCACGGTCAGCCCGCATTCCGTTACTTATTCCGGATTGCATGATATCCCGTATTCTCCCGTTGGGATTATATCTTGTAAGCAGTTCAGACAATGTCTTTGCCATTTTTTACCCCGCAGACTACCGGAAATCAGTTTGTTAAATCCGGTATTTACATTTTATTAATCTCGTATATTAATTTTCCGATTATATCGCCCTCAGATATCTTGCAAATTTTTTTACCTTTCATAAAGAGCAAAGCTTCGCCCGCTCCGCCCGCAATTCCGATATCCGCTTCAGCCGCTTCGCCCGGGCCGTTAACAGCGCAGCCCATAACCGCAACCGTTATATTGCGCGATGGTTTGGTTTCGCCGGCTTCTGCCCTCCGCTGAAGCTCGTTTGCAAGAGAAATAATATCTATTTTTGTCCTGCCGCAGGTCGGGCATGAAATAATATTTATCCCCCCGAGACTTTCTATTCCCGCAGCCGTGAGCAAAGCTTTTCCGGCGGTAATTTCTTTTTCCGGAGAAGCGGTGAGAGAAACACGGATAGTATCGCCTATCCCTTCGCACAAAAGCGCGCCTATTCCGACAGCGGAACGCATTGCGCCTATATATTCCGTGCCTGTTTCGGTAACACCCAAATGAAGCGGATATTCGGTTTGTCCGGCGATTATTCTGTTTGCTTTTATCATATTGCGTACATCGGAAGATTTTATTGATATTATTATATCACAAAAGTCGAAACGTTCCAACATTTTTACGTTAAATAAAGCGCTTTCCGCCAAAGCTTCGGGCGTGGGAGACCCGTATTTATTTAATATTTCTTTTTCGAGAGATCCGCTGTTTATTCCGATTCTTATAGGTATGTTTTTATTTTTACACGCTTTTACTACCCGCAATATTTTTTCGTCCTGATTTATATTTCCGGGATTTATACGTATTTTATCTATCCCCGCAGCGGCACATTCAATTGCAATTTCGTGATTGAAATGTATATCAGCCACAAGCGGAACATTTATTCCCGCTTCCTTGAGTTTGTATATGACAGAAACAGCTTTTCTATTGGGAACGGCGAGCCGCACAATATCGCAGCCCGCCATTTCAAGTGATTTAACCTGTGCAAAAGTAGCTTCAAAATTGTTTGTATCCGTATTGGTCATAGATTGTACCGTCACTCGTTCCCCATCCCCGACGGCAATTCTGCCAACCATGATTTTTTTGGTTTTCCTTCTGATCTGATTGTAATCGAACATTTTTCTATTTCCTTTTTAATTAATTCAAAAAAGCTCCGTAAAAAACGGGATTACGGTCGCTTTTTTTACGAAAAAAAGCTCCGCAAAAAACGGGATTACGGTCGCTTTTTTGCGAAAAAAAGCTCCGCAAAAAACGTTACTTGTTGACTTTGTTTTCAATTTGAAAAACTGCGTTCTTTTTATATTTCATTAAGTTTTTGTTATCAGTTTTATTATATCCTTGTACGTTATAAAAACCATCAGCAGCATAAGCAATAAAATTCCCGCGAAATGAATAATGCCTTCGATTTCCGGTTTTACCGGTTTCCCGCGAAGCCATTCGACAAGTAAAAATACTATTCTTCCCCCGTCGAGAGCCGGTAGCGGTAGAAGATTAAAAATACCTAAATTCATAGAAATAAGCGTACATAAATACAAGAGCGAAACGGAACCGGTAGTAGCCGCTTTCCCGATCGCTTGAGTAACTCCTACAGGACCGGACATTTGCTGTATTCCGTATTTTCCGGTTATCAAATCATAAAGAGACTGCCATATCATTTTAATCGAAGAAATTGATTGATAGAAACTATGTTTCATTACAGAGAAAAAACTTTTGCTTTCTGATGAAACAAGAAAATCCGGTTCTCCGAAAAGAATACCCTCATCTGTTACGGTCGGAAACTGCACATTTTCAAGAACAGTTGTTTTACCTCCGCGTTCAACCGTGATATTGATAGGTTTAACAGCGTTACGCATTATTTCATATACAAGCTCCGATGAAGTGTGGACAGAAACATCTCCGACTTTTGTAATTTTATCCCCAAGCTCAAGACCGTAATTTTTAGAAACAGCCTCGTCCTCGAATTGCGCGACCGTAGTCGAACCGAGAGCGGGCATTGTGATAACCATGACAAACATTAATATAAAACCTAAGATAATGTTCATAGCAGCGCCTGAGGACGATATTATAATCCTTTGCCAAACCGGTTTTTTTCTCAGTGAACCGCTTGATATATCGTTTTCGTCCTCTCCCGCCATGCTGACAAAACCTCCGAAAGGAAGCAGGCGCAACGAATATGTTATTGAGGTTTTTTTAGAAGTCCATTTTAATATCTTCGGTCCCATTCCTATAGCGAATTCGTGTACCGTGACTCCGCAGGCACGCGCCGAAAGAAAATGTCCCAGTTCGTGTATTAATATAAATGAACCGAATATTAATATAGCTATTACTATTGTTATTGAAATCATCTCCTATATATTTATAAATATACTTAACTTAACTTAATTTAACTTTACTTTACCCAACGGAGCGGCAGTGCGTAAACATGCAGCTTTCTTTCATTCCAAGAAAGTCCCCAAAACAAAGCTTTTGCTATGCTTTTTCGTGAAAAAGCCGCGCGTCCCCGAGTCCGGTCCAATACGAATAAATCATTCTCCGCGCTTCGGAATCCGCGTCGTGTATATCTTCAAGCGAAGGATTTTTGACATTATTATACCCGAGCGTCACATACTCCACAGAATCGAAAATATCGGTCAGATTTATCTTTGATTCAAGAAATAAATCTACTGCGGCCTCGTTTGCCGCGTTGAGTACGGCTGGAATAACCCCGCCTCTTCTGGCAGCCTCATATGCAAGTTTTAAAAGAGAAAAAGTTTCCGTGTCCGGTTTATAAAAAGTCAAGGAACCTATTTTTGTAAGGTCAAGCTTTTGCGTCATTGTAAAGCTCCGCAGCGGACGTGTTATCGCATATGCTATACATGTACGCATATCGGGTACGCTGAGTTGTGCGATTACGGTGTTATCATTATATTCCACCATCGAATGTATTATGCTTTCGCGGTGTACTACAACATCCACCGAATCGGCGGGCATTGAAAACAAATGTACCGCTTCAATAACTTCAAAACCTTTATTCATCAGAGTCGCGCTGTCAACCGTTATTTTTTTACCCATTTTCCATGTAGGGTGAGCAAGAGTTTCATAAACCGTTTTCTTTTCAAGCATATTTCTCTTTAAACCGAAAAAAGGACCTCCGGAAGCTGTTAAAATAAGCTTTTCGGCATGTCCGCCCGCAATAAGGCATTGTTCAATAGCGCAGTGTTCGCTGTCGACCGGAATTATTTTCACATTCGCCTTCCGCGCCGATTCCATCACGATGTCTCCCGCTGCCACAAGTGATTCTTTGTTTGCCAGCGCTACATCTTTTCCGTTTTTAATAGCGGAAAGCGTAACCGAAAGACCCGCAAATCCGATAACGGCGTTCAAAACAACCGGAGCCGTACAATTAGATATAAGCTCATCTTCGCAATCCGGTCCTGATAATATAATTGTCGTTTCACGTGAAACAGCTTCGCGTAAACGATCAGCCGCTTCATTATTTCTAACGGCGCAAAATTTCGGCTTATATTTTTTTATTTGCTCCGTAAGCATTTCCCAGCTTTTGTTTGCCGCTATTGCTTCAACTTCAATTCCAAGATTCGAAGCCACATCCAAAGCCTGTAGCCCTATAGATCCTGTCGAGCCTAAAATTATTATCTTATTGTTTTCGTTTGGGGTTTTAGTTGTATTGGTCAAAATTTTATATCCTCTTCTGCGTTTACGGTTAATTCCGCTTGCGGTTAATTCCGTTTACGGTTTATGATCTTAAAATACATAAAATTTAAAAAAATATTTCAAAGAACGAGGAAAGAATATAAAGCATATATAAAAACGGCGCAACAGCCACAATGCTGTCAAAACGATCCATTACTCCCCCGTGACCGGGAAAAACAACGCCGTAATCTTTTATTCCGTAGTTTCTTTTTATAAGTGAAGCAATTAAATCCCCGCAAATAGAAATTATGCTGATGATAAAACCTGCGGCGATAAGAGCCGGATAATTAGCCTGAGCGTCAAAGAAAAAACTGATTATAAATCCGAAAAGAATAACTGAGAGCGTACCGAATACTATTCCTCCGACAGCCCCCTCAACTGTTTTCTTAGGGGAGACGTCCGGTATCAATTTATGACGTCCGAAATTTATTCCTATAAAATAAGCTCCGCTGTCAGATACCCACGGAACTAAAAAGGAAAGAAGAAATATGTACTGCCCGTATTTTAAATCACGAAGCAATACTATCGAAGCAAAACCCATTATAATATATATGCTGGTTACCGCGGTTATTCCGGTTTTGGAAATATCTATTTTCCCTCTGGAAAAAACCGAAACCGTCATTAAATAAACAATCAGGGTAAAAAACAAAATAAAAACTGCCGTAAAATATTGATATACATCGGAGAATACACGCGTCATAATAATAACTGCCGTCGATGTTAACAAAACCGGAATAAATACCGCAGGATTTTTTCTGAGTCCTATACAGCCGAGCATTTCATATAAAGCAACTATCGACAATACGCCGGAAAAAATCAATAACATAAATGTTTTTGAAAAAATTAAAAACGGCGCAAGCACACACAATGCGATAATTGCCGTTATGATCCGCTGTTTCATTATAATCCCATCCAATTGTATCACATTAATTTTTTGCCCTGATTGATTTAAAATTGCTCATTTTTAAATAGCAAAAATTTTTTATAAAACTGGCGTTTTTCTTTACTTATCTGTCGGATTTGCACCGCCGAATTTACGGGTTCTGCCCAAAAAGTTTTCTACAGCAATGTCGATATCCCTGTCCGTCATATCCGGCCAAAGTGTATCCGTCGTATAAAATTCTGAATACGAAGACTGCCATAAAAGAAAGTTGGAAAGGCGGTATTCCCCTGCCGTTCTGACTATCAAATCAGGCGGAGGGGATTCGTGCGTATATATTTCAGACGATATATCATCTTCTGTTATATTTGTTTTGCCTTTTTTTAGCAATCTGTTTACCGCGCTGACTATTTCTTCGCGTCCGCTGTAGTTTATCGCCATATTTAATGTATGAAAAGAAGCGTATTTAATCGTAGCTTCCTCGACTTTACCCATCAGCTCCGAAAGGTTTTTATCAAGTGCCGTTCTGTCGCCGATAAAAATAAATCTTATCCGGTTTTTATCAGCATCCTTCAAAGCTTCCTTTAAATAGATTGAAAACAGAGACATAAGCGCATCGATTTCATGCTTGGGTCTTGTCCAGTTCTCCGCCGAAAAAGCATATGCGGTGACATATTTTATCCCTATTTTATTGCAATAATCGACAACGGAGCGGAACGTTTCCGATCCGGCTTTGTATCCGTGTTCACGGGGAAAGCCTTTTCTTTGCGCCCAACGCCCGTTGCCGTCCATTATAAACGCTATATGTTTTAATTTTTCTTCCAATATCATTTTTTGCTCCGATGAAAACCGTCTTTATATATTCCTTTTTTTAAGAATTAATAAACAAACGGTTCTCCCTTATTCTGCCGATTCTGTTTTTTAAAGCTTTTTATCAAAAAAACGGTTACTTTTTATTATACGGTAAGTATTTCCTTGCTTTTAGCCGCCGTTATTTTATCGAGTTCCTTGATATATTTATCCGTTAAATCCTGAACGGCTTTTTCCGATTGTTTCTGTTCGTCCTCGGTCATTTCGCTTTTTTTCTTTAATTCCTTGCATTTTTCGTTGGCGTCGCGGCGTACATTACGGAGAGCTACTTTTGCTTCTTCGCCCATTTTTTCTATTTGTTTTGACAAATCTTTTCTGCGTTCTTCCGTAAGCGGAGGGAATACCAGTCTTAATGCTTTACCGTCGTTCTGCGGAGGCATTCCGAGATCCGACACATTGATTGCTTTTTCTATAGCTTTTAAATCAGAAGCTTTAAAAGGCTGTATCATGATAGTTCTGGCATCCGAGACCCTGACCGTTGCTATTTGATTTATAGCGGTGGGAACGCCGTAATTATCCACTGTTATTTTATCAAGCACCGCAGGATTAGCTCTTCCGGCGCGTATAGTGGAAAGTTCATGTTCATATATTGAAATGGACTTTTTCATTTTATCTTCGTAATCTTTTGTATTAAGTTTCATTTTTGAAAATCCTCCGTTTATAATAAATTACTGTATATTTTTAATTTTATTTTTATATAAGCGAATCTTTCAGGAATGTAAATTAGTCACAAGTATGTGAATCAATCAAAAACATGTGAATCAGTCACACAAATGTGCAAAGTCACAGATATTAATTTACCAAAAACGCATAATCCGTCATGAACGTGAATTTGTTACAAGAGTTCCGATTTTTTCGCCTCTGACCGCGCGGAGAATATTATCGGGATTATCAAGGCCAAAAATAAGCAGCGGTATCTTTCTGTCTTTTGAAAACGAAGCCGCGGTCGAATCGATAACGCCCAATTCGTTTGATAATATATACATATAATCGACCTCGTCAAAGCGTTTAGCCGAAGGATTTTTTTTCGGGTCGCTGTCGTAAACCCCGTCTACATTTTTAGCCAGCATAACAATATCCGCGTTAATTTCGGCAGCACGCATAACAGCGGCAGTATCGGTTGAGAAAAACGGATTTCCTATTCCGCATCCGAATATAACAACACGTCCGATTTCAAGATGATGAACTGCTTTGTTTCTGATATAAGGTTCTGCGAACTGTTTCATTTCGATTGCGGTCATAACCCGGGTATCAAGTCCCAAATCTTCCAATGCGTCCTGAAGAGCCAGAGAGTTTATCGTAGTTGCAAGCATTCCCATATGATCAGATCTGGTAGCGTCCATTTGCACGCCCTGACGTCCTCTCCAAATATTTCCCGCACCGACGACAATACTCATCTGAACACCCATATCGCAGCATTTTTTAATATCTTCGCATATTAATTTTACAATGTCATAATTTAATATGCGCCGGTCTTTTGCAGGACCGCTTTGATCTCCCGCGAGAGCTTCGCCTGATAATTTTAAAAGAACTCTTCCGTATGCGGCAGGTTTATTATTATCTGTCATTGGGGGTCTCTCTTTCTTATTTAATTTCAGATTTAGCTTTAGCTTTAGCTTTAGCTTTACAGCAGCTAAGAGTTATGCCAGTCCGCAGTATTATTTTTTATCTATTCGAGTATACCTTATTTTTTTTTCGTAATAAATATAAATAATGTAAATTAAATATATATATTCCTTTATCGTTTTATCTCCATCGTTAAAAACCGCGCCCGGTATCACATACTCCCCCCCGAATCCGGGAATACGATTAGTCTGCAATTTCGCTGCCCATCAGCATACGGTTAAATTCTGCCGCCGTATCATAACCCATTTTCTTTTGGCGGTTGTTCATAGCTGCTATTTCAAGAATAATTGCAAGATTGCGGCCGGGTTTTACAGGTATTGTAGTCATGGGAACTGTAATACCCATAATTGTCATATGTTCGGTATCCATTCCGAATCTGTCATACATTTTTCCCTGAACCCAAGGCTCCAAATTTATTACCAGATCAATTTTTTCGGTTTCCTTTACCGAACCCATACCGAAAATTCGCCTTACATCGACAATTCCGATCCCTCGCAGCTCAACATAATGGCGGATTAGTTCTGGCGCTGTTCCGATGAGGGTTTTGGACGAAACTTTTTTTATTTCCACCGCGTCGTCCGCTATCAATCTGTGTCCGCGTTTTACAAGCTCTATAGCCGTTTCGCTTTTACCGATTCCGCTGTCTCCGAGTATTAGTATACCCTCTCCGTAGACCTCCACAAACACTCCGTGACGCGTTATCCTGGGTGCAAGCTTTAAATTAAGAAAAGCTATTAAAGCCGCCATAAATTCACTTGTCAGAGCCGATGTACGCAGTAAAGTCACTTTATATTTTTCGGCTGCTTCCAAAACCTGAGGCTGAACTTCGAGTCCCGACGAATAGATAACCGCCACAGGTTTTCTGCTCATGAAAGCGTCAACGCGTTCCATACAGGTTTCCTCGTCAAAGCTTGATATAAATTCATGCTCCCCTTTGCCGATTATCTGTATTCTTCCCGCTTCAAAATGACCGAAAAATCCGGCAAATGCCATACCCGGACGGTTTACATCCTTTCTTGATACAACAACCGTTTCTTCCGGAGGACGGTAAACGCTTTCAAGCTGAAATTCATCTATTAATTTTTCTATACCTACGCTATAATTTTCGTCCATAATTTTAATGAATAGACTCCAATCCGAATATTTCTTTTTTTATTATTTCAATTCCCGAGCCCGAAAAAGGCTCCTTCGCAAAATCCGTAATATATCCTCTTGCCAGATAATATTCACCGTAACCGAAATACGCCTCATAACCCGTTTTATCCGCAATTATCCTGACTTTGTATATCTTATCGCTGTCAGAAGAACCGATATCCGTCAAAATTTCCTCGTGCCCGAAAACGCTGATTACAGGTTTTTCGGATGTAATTTTAAACTCAGCTTCAATGTCGTAAGCAGAAGCCCGGTCACAGGAACATCTAAGCGAATTAAATTCCGCTATCGGATAAACGCAGAGTTTTAATTCTTTTCCGATATACCGGAGTTTCATGTCGCAGGGAACGCTCATTTGGCAGCTCCAGCGCATTCCGGAGCTTCCCGCCAAAGCTGTCAGATCCCATGATATCCTGATTCTTCTGTTGCCCGAAATTCCCGAAAAGGTTTGGGAAGCATATAGAATGTTCGGTTCACCATGCAGCCTTTGCTGCGGCTGTAACGGAACGAAAATCCCCCCTTCGAACACTCCGATATAATAATTGTCGGAAGCTCCTGAAAATACCCACTTGCGCGAATCCGGAATATATCCCGAAAAAGCTTCCGAATATATATCAAGCGGATAAAAATCCGGGCATTCCCCGTCGTTTTCAAGCTCGAAACGCTGATGCTCTTTCCAGTCAAGCAAATTATCCGATTTCAGCAGAGAGTATGTGTTTCCGTCTAAATATAAAGCCATTATATAACATTCAAGCTCATCGCACCAAATAACTTTAGGATCTCTGTTTGCTCCTATAATGTTCGGTATTATCGGATTCCCGCTGTATTTTACAAACGTATTTCCGTCGTCGACTGAATATGCAAGGCATTGCGTAAACGGATTTCCCGCGGCGGTGTAGTAAAGCAGCACCGCGCCTTCTCCCAGTCCGCTGACATTCTTTTCATCACAGATCGCACTTCCGGAAAACATCGTTCCGAAAGAATCGGGATACAGCGCTGTCGGTTTTTGTTCCCAATGCAGCAAATCGCGGCTGACCGCATGCCCCCAGTGCATATCTCCCCAAAGAGTGCTCCCCGGACCGTATTGATAAAACATGTGGTATACGCCTTTTATGTATATAAGTCCGTTCGGATCGTTAGACCAGCCTGCCGCCGGAGTAAAATGCACCGCGGGTCTGAGCGGTTCGCAGTAAATGTCCTCCGGCAATTCCGCTTCAATAGTATATTCGTTTTCTTCCAAATTGACGCAAAGATTATCCCCGAATATTCCAATCGGGATATATGCGCAGTATACAGGATTTTCAGTCTCCGCACGGGCAGTAAATTTATAAATCGCTTCTCCGCCGCGTGATAATATTATTTCCCGCGCGGGCGAACTGTTGCAAGAAGGTATAACTATATACCTTTCGCTTGAAGAGGTGTTTTTTATTTGCGACATATTTTTCCCCCTGTTTTGCTGTTTTGCTGTGATTATATAAAAATAATTCCAAATATATTATAATATCTTCAAATATATAAGTCAAGTATAATAACCTAAAATACGGGGAAGCGGGGAGTGCGGGGGAACGGGAACGCGTTTACTTTTTTTGAAAAAAAGTAACGAAAAACGTATGGTTTTTGCGTAACCTGTTGAGGTATTGACAAAACAAATACATAAATATATAATAAAAATATCATCAAATCAAAATGTAACAAGAAGGAGGGAAATATATTGCGTTTATTTATAGCTCTTACTTTTTCCGATGAAATTAAAAACGTATTATGCGAAGCTATAGTACGTTTGAAAACCGCATCACTGAAAGGCAATTTTTCTTCGCGTTCAACTTTGCATTCAACTCTCGCATTTATCGGTGAAACAGACAAAACAGAAGAAATAATATCAGCGATGGACAGCGTTAAAACACCGTCTTTTACTCTTGAGCTGGGAGGGTACGGAATCTTCAACCGGCGTACGGGTAATATCCACTGGGCAGGAATAAAAATTTGCCCTGAACTGACAGCGCTTCAAACAGAAGTAATAACCGCTCTAAAAGAACACGGATTTAAACCGGATGAAGCGGAATTTAAACCTCACTTGACTTTAGGACGCGAGGTAGAAACGGCAGCTTCATTCAATCCTGCGGCTTTTTCAAAATCAATACCCCGCCAATCACAATTAATCGAAGAAATAACATTAATGAAAAGCGAACATATAAACGGTAAACTCACATATACGCCGATTTATGTAAAGAAGCTGGGATAGTTTGTTTTTTAATCTATGATAATTATAGTCCGGTAATAAAAAATTATTTTCCGGACTTTTTTTATTTTTACAAAAATACTTTAGACTAATTTACCATCCGATTAAATTCAAAAAAGTTAAGCGCATTGCCGGATAATAAGCTTTCTAAAAACCGCCGTTTCCGTCAAAGGATAAATAAGCGGTATCGTCACGAACGCATATTACGATATCCGGTTTGTGGAGTTCAATATAATCATATATTTTCATTTCGCCGTAATGTCTGAGGTCAATCGATCTCATTTCATCAAAAGCTGTCCATAAAACCGTTTCAATCGCGTTTGTAAACGAATCTCCGAAAATCAATATATCAGGCAGCCAATCCCGATTTGTACTTATCACACATTCCGCTATATCTCCTCCCATATACAAGCCGTAAGTCACGTTTTCTTCCTCTGACGCGGGAGTATTAAATACAACCGGATTTACATCGTTTCCGTTGTCTCTCCTTGCAAAAGGTATTTCATCCGAAAATTCAATCGTTTCCAGTTTATCAATTACAGAAGAAATATTATAGAGCTTCCTGCTGCGTGAACCGTAGAAATTATTTTCAAGCCGTTTAAAAGTCAGTTCCTCTTCCGTGATTTCATTTACATTATATCCGCTTTCTTTCAGGTATCCGCACAAGGTCTTGTATGTTAAATACGCACCGTGAATATTAAAATGGTGGTCTGTTTTCAAATAATATTTTTCAGAGCCGCCTTTTTGTGAAAAAATCTTCCGCATATTAATATACTCTACTCCGGTTTTGTCAAGAGAGGAAAAAAAGTTATTTTCATCGTTTGTCAAATTAAGTTCGTTGTTGAACAAATAATCCGGATATTTATCTCTGAGAGCCGAATACTGTTCGGGTATTCCGATATAAATAAATTTTCCCCCGTAACCGGAAATAAAATCCGAAAGCCCGGACAATTTTTTTGCCATTTCTTCTGATTTTTGAGCGGAACCCGAATCGAGTTCGATATATTCCATATAAGGAAGAAGCACTTCTTCTCCGATTATAACATCGTTTACAACGTTTCTCTTTAAAACATAATATTTATATTTGATATCCGAAAGCAGCATAAAATCACGTTTCCAAATATGATCCGAAAGATAAACCTCCCAATCGGAAAAATATTTCCCGTCGAGCAGAGACTGCGCCGAATAAACAGGAGCAAGTGCCAGTTCACGGTTTTCGTATTCCGATATTTCCAGCGGAGGTGCAAGCTTTGTAAAAATCGGAAACGCGAATATAACGGCAAGGAATATGAATATTAATATAATATCGCTGATTTTTTTAACCATATATAAATTATCCTAAAAAATATTTGTGTTTTATATATTATACATAAAAATCATATCATATTCAACACATTGGATATAGTTTTTATAATTACAATTTACAAAAGCATAACAATAATAATTGTTGTAAATTAATAATTGTTATGTTATAATAAAATGCGCGGATTATCATGCCGTCTTTTGGCTTATTGTCTGAAAATCTTTTGATTTTGATTATTTTAAAGTTTTTGACTTTGTATAATCTATTATAAAAAGCCGAAAGATTTTCCGGTGAAAAACCAAAACAAAATAAAAATTTTTTTTATAAGTATTTTATAATAATATTTCAAAATGAAAACGGATATATTAAATATAACCTCCTCCGAACTTTCCGAATATATCTTGGCTGCCGGAGAACCCGAGTGGAGAGTTGAGCAAATTTTAAAATGGCTGTCTGTAGGTCATGATTTTTCTGAAATGACAAATTTATCATCCAAATTGCGACAAAAACTCAGTGAGGATTTTTTTATCGCCGTGCCCTCGATAAAGAAAAAACTGGTTTCATCAATTGACGGAACAGTAAAATATCTTTTTGAATACGCGGACGGCCAATCAATCGAAAGTGTCGTAATGAAATACAAGCACGGGAATACCGTTTGTATATCGACGCAGGCGGGCTGCCGGATGGGATGTAAATTCTGCGCTTCAACCGCCGCGGGACTGAGCAGAAATCTGACTTCATCAGAGCTTCTCGGTCAAGTTCTCGTATCTCAGCGTGACAGCGGAGAACGTATATCAAATATAGTGCTTATGGGAATAGGCGAACCGCTTGACAATTATGAAAACGTAATAGCTTTTCTCAAAAAAGTCACATCCCCCGAATCGCTTTGTATAGGCGCGCGTCACATTTCCCTGTCAACATGCGGGCTTGCCGATAAAATAGACAGACTCGCAAAAGAGAATCTTCAAATTACTCTTTCAGTTTCGCTCCACTCCTATTCTGATGAAATACGTTCATCTCTGATGCCTGTGAACAAAAAATACAATATTGATACATTATTAAAATCATGCTGTAATTATTTCCGTCTTACCGGACGCAGGATATCCTTTGAATACACTTTGATTTCCGGAATAAACGATAAGAGAACCGATGCCGAAGCGCTTTCCGCTTTGTTAAAAAAATATTTCGGAAATAAAATGCCTTTCCATGTAAATTTAATTCCGGTAAACGAAGTAAAAGGAAATAATTTTTCCGCCGGACACGCAAATGCGTTTGCCAAAATGCTTGCCGGTTTCAAAATAAACGCAACAGTAAGAAGAAGTCTCGGCCCCGATATCAACGCCGCATGCGGTCAACTGCGTTCCGGACTTAATGTTTTAAGCTAGCAAAGTGCATATTCAAATCACTTTCATAAGTTTTTGTTGCTTTTTTCAAAAAAAGCAATTAAACCAAGTGTCCCGCTTTCCAGTACCCGGCACTATAAATATAGAGAAAAAACAAGGTTTACCCATAAAGCAGGTAAATAAATCACGTATAGGGGGTTAATAATGATATTCTTTGGTAAAACCGATATAGGATTGAAACGGTCGTCAAATCAAGATTCTTTCTCCTGTAAGCATTTATCGGAAAATACGAGTCTTTGCGTAGTATGCGACGGAATGGGAGGTGCCGCGGGAGGTGATGTAGCAAGTTCGATTGCGATACAAACTTTTTGCGGGTACATAAACCGCGCATTCGAACAGCATAAAATTATAAATGCCCATAAAATAAAATCGATATTAAACGCCGCGGCGGAATCCGCAAATTCCGCTGTTTATTCCGCTGCGAAGAACAACCCCGAGCTTCGCGGTATGGGAACTACTCTTTGCGCCGCTCTTGCCATAGATGATACACTGCATATCGCCAACATAGGAGACAGCCGTTTATATATCGTTTCCGAAGAAAAAATCACCAAAATAACTCACGACCATTCATATGTACAATATTTAATTGACATCGGTAATATGACACCCGAAGAAGCTGCGGACTGCCCGCACCGAAATATAGTAACCCGAATTGTCGGAAGCGAGGATTACTGCGAGCTTGATTATTACACCGTTAAGTTAAGCGGAAGCGGTGAATACGTTTTAATATGTTCCGACGGTCTTACAAATTATATGGCTATCGACGATATACGCAGTATTGTAACTTCGAATATCCCTTTTCTGCCCGGCGAAGAACTGACAGAAGATGAAATTCTTGAAATCAAAACCGGATTGCTGATTGAAGGCGCGAATCAAGGCGGAGGCGGGGACAATATCACGGTTATTTTAATGCAGCCGTAAATGTATATGAACAAAAAGGAAGAAAAATCAATCAATACATTCGGCACTGCCATGAGAGGACGGTAAAAGAATTAATGGATATATTTGACAAATACGTAGGTCAGATTTTAGACCGGCGTTATAAAATTGTCAAAATAATAGGTATGGGCGGAATGGCCGTAGTTTTTGAAGCGATAGACACCGTTTCAAAACGCACCGTCGCGGTCAAAATGCTGAAGGACGATATTGCAAACGATGCTCAATCGGTTAAAAGATTTATAAACGAATCAAAAGCTGTTTCAATGCTGTCACATCCCAACATTGTAAGTATATATGACGTTTCGGTAAAAGAAAACACCAAATATATAGTTATGGAATATATCGACGGTATAACATTAAAGAACTATATGAATAAAAAAGGACCTCTTTCACTGCGTGAGATACTGAATTATACCGAACAGATATTAAAAGCGCTCGAACACGCACACACAAAAGGAATAATCCACCGCGATATAAAACCGCAAAACATTATGCTTTTAAAAAACGGCAAGATAAAAGTAGCGGATTTCGGAATAGCCAAGCTCCCAAACGCCGAAACGGTTACTATGACAGACAAGGCAATCGGCACTGTATATTATATATCACCCGAACAGGCCTCGGGGAAAAATATTGATCCCCGATCCGATTTATATTCCCTCGGAGTTGTATTATATGAAATGGCGACGGGTCAGCTTCCGTTTATGGCGGATAGTCCGGTTTCTGTAGCTCTTATGCAGGTAAGCACACAACCCAAACGTCCGCGTGATATAAATCCCGCGATACCGATAGGGCTTGAACAGATTATTTTGGCGGCGATGGAGAAAGTTTCGGATAAAAGAATCCAAAGCGCTTCCATTATGCAAAAACATTTGGCTCAGCTTAAATCCAATCCCGATTTTATATTCCGCTCAAAAAAAGCAGCGGCTGAAAATCAATCAAGCCAAGCTAATCAAGCACCGAAAAACCAGCTTCAGCCACGCAAGCAAAACTACCCGCAGCAACAGCAGCAGCAGCAACAGCAACAGCAGTATCAAAATCAAATCAAGCCGCATAATTTTCTTGCAAAACCTAAAAATATAAGTGATAATTATCAAAGAGTACATCATATTGACGTGCGAAAAAATAATAATCCCAATATAAGACGCAAAAAAAGCAGCCACTCAATGCTCCCGATAATAGCAGGAGTTTTTTCCGCGTTTTTTATTGTTATATGCGTAAGCGGAGTTTTTGCATTAAATATGATTTTAAACGGCGACGATTCAAAGGAAGCTCAGACAATTGACATACCGAAATTTGTCGATTTGATTTATAACGATACTTTGATGTATGAGTTTGAATCGCTTGATTATTATAATGTGATACCAACCTTTATTTATGATTCCAATTATGAACCCGGAACAATTATTTCACAGGAACCGCAGCCGGGGGATAAACGGAAGGTTTTGGCGGGTCAGCAATATTGCGATCTAAAGCTTACAATAAGTCAGGGAGCGCAAACAGTAGTTCTTCCCGATTTTACTGTTCTTGAATACCGTTTTGTTGAAAATGAACTCAGAAATATGGGATTAACGGGAACACAGGAATATGAATATAACGAAACTATACCTCTCGGTTATGTAATACGAACTTCACCCTCTTCGCGCACCGTACTGAAAACCGGAGATACTGTAAAGCTATATATAAGCCGCGGTCCTGAAATATCTATTACTCCAGTACCGGATTTTGTAGGTATGACAGAAGAAAAGGCGCTGTCAACCCTTTTGACCAATGATTTGGAGCTGGGAAGCGTGACATATGAAACCTCTGATATCTATGAAGCCGGACGTGTTATCTTCCAAAGCTTGACAGCTTATTCTGAAGTCCCAAAGTTTTCAACAAAAATAAATTTTATTGTAAGTCTGGGAAAAAAATAAAATAAACCTTTTGGAAGGAGGCGGGGAGGCGTTTACTTTTTTTGAAAAAAAGTAACAAAAAGCCTGTAATTTTTTACCGGTTTTTCTTTTCCTCGGGCTTAATACTTCAAAAAAATAAATATCATTGACAAATTATTTGTTTTGTTGTATAATTCTTTACCGGATATTTTACGCCGCTTAGTGAATTTTAAATTCACGGTGTATCTGATGAGAAAAACGAAATTTTTTGATATTTGATATTTGATTCTTGATTCTTGATTCTTGATTGTAAGGAGGCTCGTGATGCTGACAAATAAATATATCTGCGATACTGTCAGCCGTATCGTTTTGCGATATATGACACGCGATCCTTATAATTTGATAAAAAGCTCGGGAATTATATTAAAGTACAGCGACAAATATGTGAAACTGAAAGGTTATTATTTTAACACAAACCGGTGTGATTTTATTATTATAAATTCACTGCTTGATTCGGAGGAAATGAAAATTATAGCGGCGCATGAACTGGGGCATTTTTATCTGCACCGTGAAGAAGCCAGAAACGCGGCAATCGGAGACAGTTCTCTTTTTTCATCTTCCTCAAAAAAAGAATATGAGGCTAATACATTCTGCGCGGAGCTTTTGCTGTCGGACGAAAAAGTACTTTCGGTTACATCAAGCTGCGACGGGGATTTCTTTAAAATGGCAAGTCTTCTGCGCGTTATGCCGGAACTTGCTTTATTCAAACTCCATTCGATGAATTCACGCGGGTATAATTTTTCGCTTCCTTTTTCTCCGAGCAGTTCATTTTTAAAATCATAAATTAAATCTAAGCTTTTTTATTTGTTTTCAAAAATATATTCACAATAAATTAATATTTTGAATCCGTTGCCTTATTGACAAAGCAGAAGTAATATGTTATAATACAATCCGGCATTGACGCCTTGGATGCGGGCCATTAGCTCAGTTGGTTAGAGCTACCGGCTCATAACCGGTAGGTCCGGGGTTCGAGTCCCTGATGGCCCACCAGCCCGTACATATATAAAGCCTGTAAGCATTACGACTTACAGGCTTTTTTCGTTTTTATTCTACAATATTGATAAATGAAATTTAGTATACATTATCGTATTACAATTTTTTGTATTACAAACTTGTTTTAAATTTAATCATCGAGATTTTGGAATCTTTTATTCAGATTTTCCAGACTCTTTTCATATGCTTTTTCCTTTGAAGCATATGTCGTCGCGATATTGGAGGTTTTATTTATAATATGTGTTCTAATCATATTATGCGGTAAATATTGCATGTTTGTACTGTACATCCAAGCGGGGTCAAGTTTAAAGCCTGAAACTATAATATCAAGCATAGCAGAGCTTTCGCTGTCACGCGAATATTTTTCTTTCAGGGCTATTTCAAAATACGACTGGAGAACCGTTTTTTTACTTACCGAACACATAGCCTCAAGAAATGCTCCTATAACTGGAGTTTTGCTTTCCGGAACAGGTGAGGGGATAACAAAAACCGAAAATTGATCGTTTGCGTATGAAAAATAATTTTCTTGACTCTCATCGTATTTCGGATAAGGTATGATACCGTAATCATCTGTCATATCCCTCATGTATTCAAGCTCAGTGCTGTAAAGCCAGCTGCTGATAAGCAAATAATTTTCTGCTGAGAAATGTTTTGCTATATCATCCATTTCCGCGTCGCTTCCGTAGAAAGCTTCTGTGAATACACCCTGTGTTTTCCAGCACATATTGCAAATCTTTTCGACCGCGGTTGCGTATTTATCCATGTCGATTCCGATTTCCAAATAATTATCGCTGTCTTTTGTAAGTATCGAAAGATCAAAAGAACTTGTATACGCGTCGGCGGAAAACGTGTTGCTTGTTCCAAGTCCGAAAAAGTCTTTCTGATCCTTCTTTGAATTGCCGTTTAAATCGTCATAAATATCTTTTACCAAATTAATTTCATAGTCAATTGTCCACTCTCCATTGTTTACGACCGAATATAAATCGGGAAGATTGCGTTCAGCCGCCAAATTCTTGTTGAAGAATGTAACGCCGAGCAGTCTTATCATCGAAAACGCAAGGTCCCCGGTTATAGCGTAAAGCTTATCGCCGACCGATGCTTTTTCGGAGAAATAATAAGACCAGTATGGTTTGCTTAAATTCAGATTTTCAATGTCGTACATATTCTGCCAGTATCCGTTGACCGATGCCGACATCGAGTTATACATGCTTCCCACAAATAAATCATATACCGGATCATCCGTTTTAACGGCTTTTTCAACCATCGCAAAAGGTCCGTGGGAATCGTTCGGAGCTTCTCTGTTGTTTACAACCTCTATATTCAATCTATCCTGAACGTTTAAAACTCTTTCGTAAATCGCATCGTTTACCACATCGCCGGTATAATCGTCAACAGTTAATTCATCTTTATATCTCGAAAAAGCACGGCTTAATATATTAACCTTTGCTCCGTCAAAATTTATATCAGCCGGCAGGTCGTCTTTTATTTCGGTTTCGGATTCTATTTCCGTTTCGGTGCCGCTGTCTGTCTTTGTGTTGGAATTATTATTTTCGTTTTTATCAGAACATGAAACAAACAAAGCTGTCAGCATTAGAATAATCAGAATGACAGAAGTGATTTTTTTTAACATTATTCGATATTCTCCTGCAATTTAAAATTGCAATTTTTAATTTTTGTTAATAATAAAATTTTAGTTTCTATTTTTTATTTTCTTCCAGATTATAATATGAAGCGGAGTTAATTTTTATACTTCCGCAGGTCGCAAAAACCGAAACGTCATTTCCCGCCCTGTTATAAAAACGTGAGCTTAAAGCCAAATCGTCATTTACATAAAGTATGCAAATTGTTCCCTCCACTATAAGGGATATTTTGATTTTGCCGCATTTTTGGAGATCAATCAAATGTGCCACATCAACCGTATTTATCGGGCTTGTTACACCGCAGAACTCAAACCGGTTCTTTTTCGGATAAAATTCGTATTTATAACCGTGTTTTGTTTTGAAAGAAGAAGCAAAAGTTATCCCGAACTGAGATGTTCCTCTCTCAAACTCAAACTCCGCGTCAATACGGAAAGCCTCGCCCGTGTTTTCAAACAAAACAGCTTCCGCTTTTCCGTCTGCCTTTGATAAATTTATCGGATATTCAAGTTCTTTCTCCAATGTACCGTAGTTCTTTATCGTTTCGGGTATTTTGCAGCCGAGAGTCCCGTCCTCGCGCTGAATTACTTCATGTACTCCCAAATTTCCGCCCCACATCCAGCCGCCGTTGTCATTATTGTCAGATTTAGTGGCATTCCAACCGAAAATATAACGTTTATTTCCGTCCGTTGTCGTTTTTGCGGCGTAATAAGCTTTTCCGTCGAAAGTATCATCAGGGGGCATTACCCAGGGACCCGTCATCGATTTTGACATAACATAACGCGTTATTCTCCTGTCGGAATATTCTGAGAAGATAAGATACCACCATTCTCCCATTTTAAATAAATCCGGACATTCATGAGTGTGGTATAAATTCGGCGACCAGAATTCTCCGTTGTCAGTCCAGTTAACAAGATCAGGCGATGTATAATGCGCCGTAAACCCCGCCGTGTATCCGCAGTCTTTTTTTCGGCTTACAAGCAGCATCGAATATAAATCCAATTCTTCATTGTAAAATACAAACGGATCACGGAAATCGTTGACTTCATATTTTTCGGGATTTGCATAGAAAGTATCAGACGGCACTTTCTCCCATTTTTCCATATCTTCGCTTACCGCGTGCATAACCGCTTGAATCGGTTTATTTTTCGCTCCCAAATGATGATTATGCCCCGTGTAGAATATATGATATTTATCCTTTGCGTAAATCACGCTTCCCGTGAATATATACAAATCCTGTTCTTCTTTTGTTCCGCGTGCGATCGCTTCGCCGTGTTCCTTGTAATTTATAAAATCCGTTGTTGAAAGATGATACCATGGAGTCCCTTCGCCGTAATTCTGATGGTCGCGGAAATCTTTTAAATAGAAAATATGAAATCTTCCTTTGTCCCAAAACGGAATGAAATCTCCGCAGTATCCCTTTTCCGGCAGATAAAATAACTTGTACATAATACTTGCTTTCCCTCCGCATTTTTGTTATTGGCAATGTATTGTAACATTTCAAAAATATAAAGTCAAGAAATATTTTAGGAATCAAAAAACAAAAAAACAAAAAACTATCCGCAAACAAGCATTTATCATCCGTCAAAAGCTTTTTTGTTACTTTTTTTCAAAAAAAGTAAACGTAACCCCTTAACAAGGTATTGCAATATTGTGTATAAATGTGATATAATTTCGGCAGTTTCTATAAATTACATATGTACGGAGGTCAAAGCGAATGGATTTAAACCTATTGGCGTTTATACTATATTTTATAGTAATCATCGGGATAGGTGTATATTTTTACATCAAGACAAAAAGCGGAAATGAAAAAGACTACTTCCTCGGCGGCAGGAACATGAACAGTTGGGTAACGGCATTAAGCGCGCAGGCGTCCGATATGAGCGCGTGGCTGCTGATGGGTTTACCCGGATCGATATTAGCTTTCGGCGTAGGAAAAGTATGGATAGCTATAGGTTTACTAATCGGCACATATTTAAACTGGAAATTCACCGCCCCCCGTCTAAGAAAATTTTCAGCCGCGGCGAACGATTCGATCACCGTTCCGGAATATCTTTCAAACAGGTTTTTAACTAAGAATCCGGCACTGCGGATAGTCAGCGCACTGGTATTCCTTGTATGCTACGCGGTATATGCGGCATCGAGCTTTAAAGCATGCGGAACGCTTTTTAATATCGTGTTCGGCTGGGATATGAACATAGCGGCAATGATAGCCGCGGCAATTATATTCGCATATACATTCCTCGGAGGATTTGCCGCCGTATGCTGGACGGATTTCGTGCAGGGAATGTTAATGCTTGCGGCATTGCTTATCGTTCCGGTACTTGCCTTATTTTCGATAAACAGCGGAAGTTCCGCTGAAACTGTTGTGCTTGCGGAAAATTATTGGAATTTTCTTCCGAGCGGTAAATTCGACTGGGAAAGTATTTCAACAATTCTAAGCGGTCTCGCCTGGGGGCTTGGATACTTCGGAATGCCTCATATTCTTGTTCGTTTTATGTCGATAAAAAGCACCAGAATGATAAAAAAATCGCGTATAATCGCAATGGTTTGGGTAGTCGCTGCTTTAGCTGCTGCCGTAGCGGTTGGTCTTATAGGTCGCGTATATCTTCCCAATTTGGCAATCGACGACAGATCAACGGTCTTTATCGCAATGGTTCAGGGTCTTGTTCCCGTTTTTATTGCGGGGATTTTGCTTTCCGGTATTTTAGCAGCTTCTATGAGTACCGCCGATTCACAGCTTCTCGTTTCTGCTTCCGCTTTTACAAGCGATATATACAAAACTGTTCTGCGTAAAAAAGCAGGAAGCAAGGAAATGCTTTGGTCGGGAAGAATCGTCGTTTTGATTATAACTGTTATTGCGGCTTTAATAGCTATAAATCCGAACAGCGCGGATATTATGGGATTGGTTGAAAACGCATGGGCAGGCTTCGGCTCTTCTTTCGGTCCGGTTATTATATTTACACTGTTCTGGAAAAGATTTAACTATACCGGCGCTGTCTGCGGTATTATAGCAGGTGCTGCCGCCGATGTACTCTGGCTCATCTTCTTCAGTTCTCAAACAGGACTTTATGAACTTATCCCAGGTTTTGTCGTGGGTATGCTTGCAGCCGTTATCGGCACTCTCGCCACAAAAAAACCGTCGCCTGAAATCGAAGCTCTCTTCGACCGCGCGGTTGTTATGGAAGATTAAATACAGACTGCGGGGGTGCGCGGTTTTTCGCAGGAAAACCCGAAAAAAACTTTTGTTTTTACCCCCCGCTTTTTTTGTTCCTTTTTTTGAAAAAAAGTAAACGCATCCCCGCATCCCCGATAACAAATAAAACGAATGAAAGGAGAATAACAAATGAAAGCAAGATACATAATCTATATATTTGTATTGCTGTCCATACTTGCAACGGCGATTTTCGTTGTTATCCTGCCAAGTGAAGTTCCCGCGCATTATAATTCAGCCGGAGAATTAGACAGAACGGGAAGCAAATACGAATATTTATTGTTTCCTTTACTTAATATTTTAATGGGAAGCTTTTTCGTTTTATTAAACAGATATTTTAAAAAACGCGGTGAAAAAGGAAATCAGCTGGTTGTCCTTGTATCGGGCGCTTGTGTTTCCGTACTGTTTTTCGCTATGACTTTGTTTTTTTTATTTTCTGCGTATTATTATGTTTCTCCGACCGTCCGCGAAGAAACGCTGAATACCGACTTACTGTACAGATTCACCGCGATAGCCCTGGGCGCGGTATTTATTGTGTTAGGTTGTTTCATGCCTAAAACGACTTTAAATTCAATTGCAGGACTCCGCACATCATGGAGCATGAAAAACGAACGGGTATGGCAAAAAAGTCAAAAAACAGGCGGAATTATCATGATATCAGGCGGTGCGGCTGAGCTTTTAACCGGAATTATTTCAGGTGATCTTTTATGCTTTATTCTTTCAATGGCAGTTTTCGCTTTGATATTTGCAGCCGCGGTTATATCTTCATATATTGTATATAAAAAAGATAAAAAAGCGTATCCGGACGATTATCCGGTATAACAAATATTATTATGAAAGTGTGAAAATGCAAAATGAACATCATAAATATAATCGAAGCAAAACGGGACGGCGAAAAACTGAACCGCGAACAAATATCATATTTTGTAAAATGCGCGGCGGACGGATCAATACCCGACTATCAGATATCTGCGTTTTTAATGGCTGTTTTCCTGCGCGGAATGGATGATGAGGAAACTGCCTGGCTTACGCGCGAAATGGCTTTCAGCGGTCCTCCGCTGGATTTGCCGGAAATCGGGAAGATAATAATTGATAAACATTCATCAGGCGGAGTAGGTGATAAAACGACACTGGTCGTTGCTCCCATGGTTGCGGCGTGCGGTTTGGCGGTTGCCAAAATGTCAGGAAGAGGTTTAGGCTTTTCCGGCGGAACGCTTGACAAGCTGGAATCAATCGCAGGCTTCCGAATCGATATTCCGCGCAAAGATTTTATAGAATATGTGCAAAGAGACGGAATTTCAATCATAGGACAAACGGAGGATATAGCACCGGTCGATAAAAAGCTTTATGCCATCCGTGATGTAACAGGAACAGTCGAAAGCATACCCCTCATTGCCGCGAGTATCATGAGCAAAAAGCTGGCTGTAAAAAGCGACTCCGTTGTTCTCGATGTTAAAACCGGAAACGGAGCTTTTATGCGTAACTTGGATGACGCTGTTTCCCTTGCACAAAAAATGGTCGCTATAGGAAAAGAAAACAACCGCCCGACATATGCGGCTATAACCGACATGAACTGCCCTCTCGGGTATGCCGTCGGAAACGCGCTTGAAGTCGCCGAAGCGGTTGAGACTTTGAAAGGAAACGGTAAAATCGATCTTGTAAGGATTTGCAAAAAGCTGGGGTCTCTTATGCTGATTGCCGGAGGATTGGCATTTGACGAAGAACAAGCCGGCAAAAAGCTTGAATGGGCGATTGAAAGCGGTGCGGCTTATGAAAAATTCCGCCGTATGATTATAAATCAGGGCGGAGATGTAAAAATGATTGATGATACTTCCCTTTTGCCTAAAGCAAAATTTATAAGAGAAATCAAAGCTCTGTCTTCCGGTTATATAGCCGAAATGGATACAGAGGCAATCGGGCGGGCGTCGGTCGGACTTGGCGCCGGACGCCGCGAAAAAACCGATGTTATCGATCATACGGCAGGTTTGATTATTGAAAAAAAGACAGGAGATTATGTCGCAAAAAACGATGTTTTGGCATATGTTCACGCAAACGGCGATTATCCGCAGATTTGCGAGGAGGTAAGAAAAGCGTACACAATAGTAGAAAATCCCGTTCCGCAGAGGAAGCTTATTTATGCAACGGTAAACGGAAGCGAGAGAATTAAATATGAAGATTAATGATATAAATATTACAGAGGAAAACAGAAATGAAGTTCTGCTAAATTTGGCAAAAGAAGCGGCAAAAAACGCTTATTGTCCGTATTCGCGTTTTCATGTGGGTGCTGCTCTGCTGACCGAAAGCGGGAATGTTTACACCGGCTGTAACGTAGAAAATTCTTCATACGGTGCGGCAATCTGCGCCGAACGGGCCGCTGTATGCAGCGCGGTAAACTGCGGGGATAAAAAAATTACAGCCGCCGCAATCTACGGATTCCACGAAACAAACGGCGAGTACCCCTTCTGTATGCCGTGCGGTATATGCAGACAGGTTCTCGCCGAATTTGGTTCTCCCGAAATAATAGTCGCGGACGGCGCGGAAATCAAAACATACAAGCTGTCCGAACTTCTCCCCTTTTCTTTCAGCCTTTGATTATTATACCTTTTTATTTATATAAGATAAAAATCCTTCGTCAAATATACGAGTTTTCAACTATCGTTTCCATTGCCCAATCCGCCCATTCGCGCTGTACCGCCAAATCATTCCAGGTCGGGTAATCTTTTGCGATAAAACCTCCGCCGCACTTCTCACGGAATATACGGCACATCTCTTTTGCTCTGCTTGTTATAAGCTCACGATCCCCGGAAGGCATAATTTTTTGAATATCTACGGGCGAATGGAAGCATACCCGATTCCCGAATTTTTCGGCTAAAATTTCCGCCGGATAAACATCGGGCTGGTCGAACTGAAAAACGTCTACTCCCGCTTCGATAAACAATTCAATAAACTCATAAATATAACCGCAGGAATGTAAAAAGCATGCCATTCCGTTATTATGATAAGCGTCGCATACCCTTTTATAAGCGGGCAAAAACAGTTTCCTGAATGTACCGGGCGAAATAAATGTTCTGTCCTGCGTACCCCAGTCGTCTCCGAGCATAACCGCATCTACCCCGCAGCCGCCCATAATATCGGCGCACTTGCAGCCGTAATCCGCTACCTTACCGAGAAAAGCGGAAACCATTTCAGGTTCTTCTATTGTATCAGCAAGCGCGTTTGCAATCAGTCTGGCGTCACGCAGAGAAGAAAACAGCGAAACGCCCGAAGTCAAAACATATTTGTCAGATGACGCAAGGTTTTGCGCTCTAAGCCTTTCCTTGTGTTTTTCATCCGGTACGGGCATTTGATATTTTTCAAAATCAGACCAATCGGAAATACTTCCCCTGATACATTCCCCTTTTGTTTTTCCGTTAAAACGCCCGTATATGTTGCCGAATCTGTCACGCATTACCTCTCCGCTGAAGCCTGTCAGAGCAAGCAGCTCCTCATGACGGCCCCAAGCTCCGTAAGGATTAGCTTTTTCCCCGACACTTCCGGGAGGAGAAGCGCCTATAATATCGTTATAATTCTGATTTTGGAAATTGTAGCCGAATCTCAAAGGATTATCATGGGAGACAAGGCGCCGTATTATCTCGCGTGATGTCATATCAATACCCCTTTAATTTATATATTAAAAAATCATCTTGTAAATTAACAGTTTATCTGATAGTATATATACATAAATCAGTTAAACCAAACGCCGAAAGGAAAAACAAGGATGAGCGCAGCCGATAAAATATTTTGCGAAAATTGCTCCGATATACTGAAAAACGGATTTTGGGATAAGGAATTCGCCGTCCGTCCCCATTGGGATGACGGTACGCCCGCTTATACTATAAAAAAATTCGGAATAGTAAACAGATATAATCTGGCAGAGGAATTTCCTCTGCTGACACTTCGGCGCACGTATATAAAAACCGCCGTTGACGAACTTCTTTGGATTTGGCAAAAAAAATCAAATAATATTAAAGAACTCGGAAGCCATATATGGGATGAATGGGCGGACAGTGAGGGAAGCATCGGAAAAGCATACGGTTATCAGCTCGGTGTAAAGCACAAATATAAGGAAGGTATGTTCGATCAGGTTGACAGGCTTATTTATGATTTGAAAAACAACCCTTCCAGCAGAAGAATGATAACCAATATCTACGTACACGCGGATCTTTCTGAGATGAATTTATATCCCTGCGCGTACAGTTTAACTTTGAATGTATCCGGCGGTACCCTGAACGGCATATTAAATCAAAGATCACAGGATATGCTGATGGCGAACAACTGGAATGTAAGCCAATACGCTGTTCTTTTAATGATGTTCGCTTCGGTTAGCGGATTGAAAGCAGGAGAGCTTGTTCACGTTATCGCGGACGCTCATATATACGAAAGACATATTCCGATAGTAGAAGAACTGCTTAAAAAGGAACAATTCCCAGCGCCCGATGTAAAATTAATTCAAAGCGAAGACTTTTATTCTTTCACCGCTTCGTCGGTTAAAGTAAAAAATTATAAGTTTAACGAATTTTGTACAGAAATCCCAATAGCCATATAAAAAGTTGGAGTAAATAAACAAAAATCCCGATAGCTATATAAAAAGTTGGAGTAAATAAAATGTTTATCATAGCGGCGGTCGATAACACATGGGGTATAGGACGCGAAAACAAGCTGCTTATTCCCCTAAAACCTGATCTTATCAGATTTAAATATATAACCAAAGGCAAAACGGTTATTATGGGAAGAAAAACCTTGGAATCGCTTCCCGGAGGAAAACCCCTGCCGATGAGACGCAACATAGTGCTGAGCCGCTCCGCCGATAAAATACCCGGGGTTGAATATGCATTTTCAATAGACGAAGTGCTTTCTTTAATAAAAGATTTACCGGAAGACGAAGCGGCGGTTATAGGCGGAAGCTCGGTTTATGCTCAATTGCTGCCCCACGCCTCTTATGCTCTTATCACAAAGATACACAAAAACCTCTCCCCCGATTGCTTTTTCCCGAATCTGGACGAACATCCCGGCTGGATTATGACACAAAAAGAGGAAGATTTGGTATACGAGGGAACACAGTTTTGTTACACAAGATACGAAAAACTCGGCTGAATTTTTAAAAACAACCGAGATATTAAAGCTATTTATTCATCGTAAGAGTATTCTTCGCCGTAGAGTATATCGTATTCAAGCATATGAAGTTTCTGCTGATATTCTTCCATATCGGCAGAATTTGTTTTTATATCGTTATTGTTTATATATGCTCCGTGAAGCTCGCTTATAGGATCGCCTTTTATATTAAGCAATGAAAAAAGATAAGCTGTAAGCTGATATGAAAACAAATCGTTATTTTCACGGCTGAGTCCTATGTTATCCCAAATAACATATTCCGTCATGTCAATTTCTCCTCCGCCGTTTTCGCGCATATTGAAATATTCAAAATCTATAGCGGGCAGATGGTCGCCGTAAAAAATTATAACTGTATCTTCTCCCCGATTTTCAATTTCTGAAATTAATTCACCGATGAATTTGTCGGTTTCGTTTAATTCGTTTATATAATAACGATATTGATTTTTCGCTTTGATATATTCTTCGTTCTCTTCATTTTCCCCGCTGTACAATTTATTTATATCATAATTATAAAATTCGTCTGTACTATCGGAAAGAGCCAAGCTTTTATCAAAGTTATATGAATAATCTATATCATAATCATAATCCGGCAAAAGCTCATTCGGATATTTTCCGTGTGATTGCACGGTTATGGCAAAAACAAAATCCTTTTCCGTTTCCGATGCCGACAATATTCTATCTGTCAGAACATTGTCATAAGCCCACCCGATTTGATTGCGCGGTATTTCTCCCATTTCGTCGGCTGAAACAAACAAGTCAAATCCTAAATTCGGAAAGACTTCGTCGCGGTCATAAAACGAAGCGGTGTTGTTGTGTATAACCGTGGAATTATATCCCCGCGAAGAAAGGATGCTCGCAATGCTTTCGCATTTATCATTTTTTAATACGGTATTGTACGGAGATTCTCCCAATTCGAAAAATTTAACGCTCATACCCGTGAGAATTTCAAATTCGGTTTTGGCAGTTCCCGCTCCGATAACAGGAACGGTTAAATATCCGCTTGTATAATTTTTACGCAGCTCACTCCAAACCGGAATCGGATTCTCGCTGTATTCCACTCCGTCTATCCGGTTAACATCAAAAAATGATTCAAGCTGCACTAATATTATATCAGGATCTTTCTTTTCGGGAATCGTTTCTTCTTTTTCGCCGTCATCAATCGAATCTAATATGTTTTCTACAGTTTTTTTACCGTAATCTGACGGACGCTCTATTCCCCTGTTGAAAATACTCATGGAAAGCGAATATACAAATCCGTTTGATGAATATGTGTTGTAAAGCGAATCACTCACATTAACCGATGATTCGGCGGGTGTATAAATCGCATTGACATTCTGGCTGCTCATTACCGCAATACAAACCATGGAAAAAAATGCTATAGGTAATATTTTAATTAATTCGGTAGGCTGTTTCGGAATACGTTTCCAAATTGTAAAAGCTATCACAAACGCCGCCAAAAACGCTCCCGCAATTAATACGGATTGAAAAGGGGTTATATATAATGTGAATAATTCGTTTATAGATCTGACTACATAAAAATCTGATATGTTCAAGGGTGCACTCCTGAAATGCAGAAGCACACAATTTGTAATCCCGCAGGTCAGCCAAAAAGCTGTTATAATTACTATCGCAAATAACCTGCGCCGGAATATAAACGAAAGAGACAGGGTGAATGTTATTATTAGAATATTGGAAATCACCGCGAATATCTCTGATGTGTGATATTTGAATACATCTGTTACCGAACGGCGGCATAAGCTTTCCAGCGTTATCTCTAAAATGATTGCCATTATTAAAATAAATATTACCGGGTGGTCGTTCGTTCTCCCGATAAATGATTTTTTTTCGGTTTTCATATTCCATCCCCTCCTCTCTCTGTTTACTGTATCATATAATTATTATAAAAGTTAGAATATTTATTAAAATAATATATATCATACACGCGAGGCGCGAAGCGCGAGGGTACGCGGCTTTTTGAAAAAAGCCTGGCAAAAACTTTTGAATATTGGGGATTTTGACTTTTATGTTCGTTGGGTTTGCAATGACATTGCGTTTTATCAAAAATTATATCACACCAATTAATTATAAAAAAATGTATTCGCAAAATCCAAACATAATGAAAAAGGGAACGGAACAGGGCACGGGAACGGAACGACACAGGAACGGAAAGGCACGGGAACGGAAAGGCACGGGAACGGAAAGGCACGGGAACGGAACGACACAGGGGTCGTTCCCTACGAATTTGTATATATCGGCACGGCATGAGGGTCGTTCACAATGAAGTGTGTATTTATGTTTGAAATGTTGCATAATGGAATATATAAAAATTAAACGGGGGAATTCCTCACGATATAATGGTATTTGTTCCATTCCGGTTTACACCGTACATACAATTCAAACCTCGTAGGGAACGACCCCCGTGTCGTTCCGCTGTATATCATGTCGTTCCGTTGTATATCATGCCGTTCCGTTGTATATCATGCCGTTCCGTTGTATATCATGCCGTTCCGTTGTATATCATGTCGTTCCGTTGTATGCCATTCCGTTCCGTTGTATATCATTTCGTTCCGTTGTATGCCATGCCGTTCCGTTGTATATCATGTCGTTCCGTTGTATATCATGCCGTTCCGTTGTATGCAATGTCGTTCCGTTGTATGCCATGCCGTTCCGTTGTATGCCATGCCGTTCCGTTGTATATCATTTCGTTCCGTGGGGATTTTATATTTATATTTTTTATAATTAATTGTATTCTGTATAAGTTTTGATAAAACGCAGTGTCATTGCAAACCCAAAAAACACAAAAAGTCAAAATCCCCATATACAAAAGTTTTTGCCAGGCTTTTTTTAAAAAGCCGCGTACCCCCGCGCCCCGCGCCTCGC
>JAVBPA010000087.1:0-25165 GCA_031549925.1 Eubacteriales bacterium | reverse complement strand
GCCATCACGGGCGGCAAGAAGATCATCATCACCACGGTTCATAAATTCCCGATTATCCTGGGTGACATCGGAACGGCACACAAAAACCGCAAGTTCGCCATCATCATCGATGAAGCGCACAGCAGTCAGAGCGGCAGCATGTCGGCGCAGATGAACATCGCTCTCGGCGGCGACTACGACCCGAATGACGATGTGGAAGATAAAATCAACAAACTCGTGGAAGGCCGCAAGATGCTGAAAAACGCCAGCTATTTCGCGTTTACCGCGACGCCGAAGAACAAGACCCTCGAAATGTTCGGCGTGTCTGTCCCGCAGGCCGACGGCACGGTGAAACATTTCCCATTCCACAATTATTCGATGTAGCAGGCCATTCAAGAGGGTTTTATTCTCGACGTGCTGCGGTTTTATACACCGATACAGAGCTACTATAAGCTCATCAAAACCCTTACCGATGACCCGGAGTTTGACAAAAAGAAAGCGCAGAAGAAGCTCCGCAAGTTCGTCGAGAGCGACAGCTTCCCCATGTCCGTGAAAGCCGAAATGATTGTGGAGCATTTCCACGAGCAGGTCATTGCCAAAGGTAAAATCGGAGGGAAAGCCCGCGCGATGGTAGTCACGGCGGGTATCGATCGCGCCATCGATTATTACTATGCCATCGGCCGCTGCCTCGATGCGCGCAAAAGCCCCTACAAAGCCATTCTCGCTTTCAGTGGAGACAAAGAGCGCGACGGCAAGCAAGTCAACGAATCGTCCATTAACGGCTTCCCCAGCAATGCCATAGAAAAGACGTTCAAATCTGATCCGTATCGTTTCCTAATCGTCGCCGATAAATTCCAGACAGGCTACGACGAACCGCTGCTGCACACGATGTACGTTGACAAGATGCTGACGGACATCAAAGCTGTGCAAACGCTTTCGCGCCTCAACCGCGCCCACCCGCAAAAGCTCGATACCTTCGTCCTCGACTTTGCCAATGACCCGGAGGATATACAGGAAGCGTTTTCGCATTATTACCGCACGACTATCCTGTCCAGCGAAACCGACCCGAACAAGCTCTATGACCTCATTTCGGCGATGGAAAAGCACGAAGTCTACACGCAGTACCATGTCGACAGCTTCGTAGAGCTATACCTCAACGGGGCTGAGCGGGACAAGCTTGATCCGATTCTCGACGTTTGCGCAAGCCTGTATAAAGCCCTTGATGAAAACGCGCAGGTCGAATTCAAATCCTCCGCAAAAGGCTTTGTTCGTACATATGGATTTTTGGGCGCAATTCTGCCGTATGGAAACCCGGAATGGGAGAAACTTTCTATCTTTATGAACTTGCTCCTACCGAAGCTGCCGTCGCCGGTGGAGGAAGATTTGTCTGCCGGGATTCTGGATGCGATTGATCTCGAAAGCTATCGCGCCGAGGCAAAGGTACAGATGTCAATTCAGCTTGAAGATGCGGACGCGGAAGTCGAGCCTGTCCCGACAGGCGGCATCGGCGGCAAGCGCGAACCGGAACTTGATTTGCTCTCCAGCATTCTCACGACTTTCAATGACCTTTTCGGAAACATCGACTGGAAAGACGCGGACAATGTCCGGCAGCAGATATCCAGAATACCTGCTATGGTTTCCAAGGATCAAACCTATCAGAACGCCATGCGGAATGCCGAAAAACAGGAGGCACGAACAGACAGCGACCGCGTGCTGCAGTCGGTAATCTTCAGCATTATGTCCGACAATATGGAACTGTTCAAACAGTTCAACGATAACCCAGCGTTCAAGAAGTGGCTGTCCGATATGGTGTTTTCAACCACATACAACACCGAGGGAAAACCGCTTGAAATCGAAATTGTATGATCTTTTGTGGGGGGTGCAAATCCTCGTATGAGAGGTTATCCTTTTGAATGACTTTTTTGATTAATAAAATTTATTCAAGTATTTTTAATCATAAGATCAGTAGTTTACATATACGAAAAAAAACAATTACCTATAAGATACAACCGGTTGAGAAATAATGATTCTCTCATTATAAATCCGCAAAGTTACCCCCATTGGCAATGTTAAAGGATTTTTTAAGTGTCCTGCATGAACATTGTAAATGATCGGAATTCTAAGGTTTTTCATTACATCAAAACAGGCTTTTAACAACTTCTCTTCGGATTCACATTCAATCGGTACAAGCGATCCGATGATTATCCCAGACAATTCATCCAATCTCCCTGCCAGTTTAAGCTACCAAAGAATTCTGTGAATTCTGTAATCAGCTTCTTCGATCTCTTCAATGAACAATATTTTATTCTTGTAACAAGGTTCATAGGATGTACTCATCAAGCTTTGAATCAGGCACATATTTCCTCCAAAAACCTGAGCTTCACAAAATCCCGGTTTGAACACTTTGAAAGGGGTATTATCATCAATATTATACAGTTCTGTTTTTGGTTTTGGTTTCATCAGCATTTCAAACAAGTTGTCGAAACAAGAAGTTTCTTGCCAGTGAATGGTCACACCCACCATAGGCCCATGAAAAGTTACAACTTGAGATTTTTTAAAATTGCCGATTCTATCGCAGTTTCATCACTAAACCCCACAAAAATTTTCCTGTTTTTTCTAAAAGCCTCATAATCTATCTTGTCAAGAAGATGCATTGCCCCATATCCACCCCAAATAGAAAAAATGGCTTTTATATCGGGGTCTTTTACTGCTTTATTAAATAAATCTGCGCGTAACTGCTCCGTACCGTCACCAAGTTCAAGCTGGCTGTTTCTGAGGCTCTCGGTTATAACTTCTACTTTAAAACCTCTTTGTTCCAAACTTTTTACTATATAGGAAATACGTTCATTGAACATCCCGATTCTTTCCGCATTTGAACTGGACGGCGATATCACGCATATGGTATCACCTCTTTTCAAAATGTGAGGTACTAACATTTTACAATCACGTTTTACAGATTTAGTTTTACATTTTGCATAATTCAAATTCTTTTCTTTGCCTCCTTTGGCGATTGTGTCAATCAATCAAATTAATAAAAAGCGGATGGATAAAATCGCGGTAGTTCGACCACGAAGCGGTGGTTTTGTAAATTTCCAAACTTTCTGCAGGAACATTGATTGCCATAACGGGACCCAATAAAGATCCTCTGTAAAGGGGCGGAATTGTAGCAAAAATATCCATGTAAAAATGCGCAGGAGCACGAGGGTAGGCAACAGACATTGCGATTAAGCCAATCTCTTTTATATTCGGACCTAATGTTAAATTTGTCAGGTTTTCGCAATAATTGAAAGAACGCAAAAGCATAGTTTCGATTGCCATCAAACGTACTTCCTTAATAGAAACGCATCGTAAAAATGCTTGGTTACCGATTGATTTAATATTGTCCTGCGTATCGAGATTTACGATTCCTCTCAAATTTACACACTGGAAAAAAGCGGAATCTCCGATGATTTCCAATTCTTTGTGTATTTTTATTAATGAAAGCAAACCGCAGTTGAAAAACGCAGCTTTCCCAATTCTTTGCACAGTCTGTGGAATTTCATATTCGCTTTCCGGTTTTGAAGGCGGATACCAGACAATTTGGGTGAAATTGCGGTTAAATAAAACCCCATCGAGCGCAAGAAAGTTTGGATTATCTTCCTCAACTTCAATTCTTTTTAAGCTTTTACAAATAGCCAGCGCAAAGTCAGAAATCTGCCGGATTTCTTTTGGAATTTTGAGTTCGGTGGTATCCCCCACATATTGGAGCAGTTCATTGCCTTCCATTACGAATCCGTTGCTTATGACGCTTTTTTTATATATTATATTCGCGTATTGGTTCCAACCGGCCGCATTTACATAAACGTCATAACTTTCATCGGGAACATAAATTTTAAGTACAGATTCCGGAAACACGCCGTAAAAGTCTACCTGCAATTCAGGCGGGTTTAAAGAAGGGAGCAAGAGCGCCATAATTTGGCATCCCCAAAAACTTTCATTCAAATTGCCAAAACGTGTGACGGTTTCGGGTAGTGAAAATATTGCAGCTTTCCTTCCCAGAGGATACGCAAACATCGTGGTAAGCGAATTGTTATATAAAATTCCATCCAAATCCCTGAAGAAAGTGTTACGCTTGTCTACAGAAATGCGCTCAAGCTGCAAACACATTGCAAATATAACACGGCCGATCGACTCCACATTTTGGGGTATTTTCACGGATCGGAATCCGCAGGACATAAACGCGCCTGCATCCAATACCCGGACTGTTTCCGGCAATTTGATAGATGTAAGTTTTAAATTACCGAGAAAAGCGCTTTTTCCAATTCGAAGAAGTTTGCTTTTTTTGCCGAAAACGACACTTTCAAGCTGGGATTCGCTTTCTATATGACCCGGAATAGAGCGGGTGGTCGTAGAGACAAATGCTCTATTTCCAATTTCTTCGATGGTTTCAGGGATAAACAATTCCTTAATAACAATATCTCGAAATGCGGCTTGACCGATGATAGTGACCGGTTTTCGGTTGTAACGATCGGGTATCGAGAGGTAAAGCGGTGCAACTCTCCAATCTTTTGCATAAATGGTATAGCTTTCGCCTTGTTCGTTTAGCTCAAATTTGAAATAGCCCAAGCTTGATGGCACATGTTCCGGCGAAAGCAAAATCAATTCTAGGTATTTCTTCCAACATTTCGTTTTTTTGTACCGGTAGTAAAAACAAGCAGGAACGAACAAGTTCAAAAACGGGGAAGTATTCTCAAATATATATTGTCCCAAATATGGAGGATATAAAGAGCGGAAATAAACCTGTTGAAGGATAGAACAGTCTCTGAATGCACAGGAGTTCAAAAAAATTATGCTTTCGGGCAATGTAATACTTTCGATATTTTTACATTTTGCAAATGCGCAGCAAGCGATTTTTTGGATATTACTCGGTTCTTCGAAAAGCAGAACAGAAAGCTCGGTACAATTTGAAAATCCATTTTCCGCGATTGAAGTTACGGGCAGTCCATTATGAGTTCTCGGAATTGTAAGAATGGATGGAATTATATCCCTGTTCTTCGCTCGTATTGAATAGCTTTTTCCACTATGTTTCATATCAAATATAAAATAATCATTTTCCGCTTTTGATTCACCGGAATCATTTTTTTTTGTTTGTATGGTATCTGCGGAATTTTGGACGCTTCCGTCCGTATCTATTTCTATAATCATTTCTGAATAATCCACTTATATATACCCCCTTAAAAGGAAAATTGCTATTGACCAATTTATCCATGATTTTGTTTTTTATAGCTTGTTCTCTTGATATTATATTCTTCCGGTTTATTTTTTGTGAAATGGTTTTGCTTTTTGTTGTACAAAGAACTATTTTCAAAGAAATAAAAGTTTTATACAATGTTTTATGCAAACAAAGTTAAAAAAGACAAGCTAGAAAATTATTTAAAATATAAAATAAAAAACAAAAGTTATTTTATGGAAAACGATTTTTTATCCTCAAAAATATTAATCAACATATTTAACAGTATGATTTATGCAAGGTTCAAAGCAACAAAATCATTTTTCGCTGTTCTTGCGTTTTTTTTGGGAACTAAATAACCAAACGATTAAAAAAAATACCGCTCTAAAATTCCTTGAAATTGCGCCTGTATTAGGAGCGTTCAATGGGGAATTTGAGCGGTATAATTTTTATATGAGATGAATTCGGAATGGGCGACTCCTCTTTCCTCTTTTTCTTTTTATGATGATGCTTTTTGTTCCTGCGTCCGTTTTATTTGACTATAGTAAAATTTTTTTTATTTTTCAAAAACGCTGTAAATATTTTGTTTAGTATATTTTTAAGAAATTTTATGATTACTGTAAATTTTGATGGATAATATTGTGGTAAAAGACAAAATAAACACAGTAATAATAAAAGTTATAAACACAATCATACTGCTGTAATCGAAGACACTCCAAAAATTTGAAAAGATCATTGGAATATTAAACGGCATCAGCATAAAAATCTTTTTTAGTGTTTCATTTTGAATATACTCGAATTTAAAAATTAAAGGAAAGAAAAATATTGCTGCTGTAATTATCATAGATATATAAGAAAATTTGATAATAGATGATATTAAAATTCCAATAGATGAAATAATAATTATCGCAAAATATCCTGTCAGTAATTGAAATAAAATTAATGTTATACAGGAAATAGGATTTTGCATTGGTATATAAAATCCGTTTGTAATAACTCTGATATCAGCGAAGGGATTTTCAAAGCCCCATAGAAAACCGGCTGTTATCAAAACAATAGCATTGATAATTAAATAAGTTAAAGAAATAAATATATAAAAAGCTTTAATTTTCGATATAGCAAAAGTTGCTCTTCCATTTTTTGTGGCAAGAATAATAGGTGTCATTTTTGACGCATATTCCTTTGAAAATATCAACGATGATAAAATAAAAGCAAAAATCACAAATATGCTTTGTGCGTTTTTTATTATGGTATATATTGCTTTCCAATTGTCAGTATATTTAAAAACAGGCAGTTCTCCGTTGAAAGATGAATATACATCGGTAGATTTTTCGCCGTATACAGTTATATTACCTGTCATTGAAAATTTACTGTAATATTCTGAGAGAGATGAAATTACCAAAAAATAATTTTCGAAATTTTGATTTCCATTTTTATCTATCATAATAGAATCTGCTTTTTGCATAGCAAAATCTCGTAAAAATTCATCGCTCACAATCTTATCAGAATATTGATAAGCATATTTTTTATTAATTTCAATGTATTCTTTGCCTTTGTAATAATGACTTTCTCCGTTTATTGATTCTAATTTTACACCATTATTATATGTATTATAAATAAAGATAAAAAGCAAAAAAATTATTATACCGATAATTATAAGGTTGAATAAATCAATTAACTTTTTTAATTCCGATTTTAATAAAGTCATAATTTTCTCCGTTTTCTATTTTTTATAATACATTAATTTAAAAATTGTATTGTCAAATATAAATATTTATCGTATTAAGATCTTTATTTATATTATTTTAATATAGTATACAATTATTTTGAATAAATATTTTAATACAGTATGACTTATATGGAAAAATTTAAATTTATAAAATATATAAACATTGTATAATTATAATGATGTTTTTAAATATTTTTTATTAATACTTTAAAATAATATTGAAGAATAAATAAAAATATACTATAATCAAATAAACAATGTAATAAAATATGTGAAATATACAATATTTTTGAAAAACCTAAAAATTTATCAAAAAAATTTATTTAAATATGATACTACATATAATAAATTAATAATTATAAAAAATCGAACCAAATCTTTATTTATATTCAAATAATATAATAAAAATTTAATTGTTTCTTATTTTCAATTTTATGCTAAATAAAATATGTTAAGTTTTTTACGTTTTATAAAAGGCTAAATTTTTTCAATTATCAAAAATTAATATGGAATTTAAAAATTAATTTTATAAATTATTTCGGAGGAAAATCATGAAAAACAAGATATCGATATTTTTGATTCCAGCGTTATTGCTTACCGCCATATTACTGTTTTCATGTGATAATCCCGTTGAGGATGAAATTAAACCTTATATGCAGAAGTACAATCTTTCGGATATTCAGGAAAAGATAGTGGAAGACATTTTATATCAAAAAATTGATAAAATCACCGAAGAAGATATGCTTAAAGTAAAAACAATAACCATTGCCGGAAAAAACGCAGAAGCTTCAAATAATGCTATATCCGAAACATCTTCTGATCATTACAAATTTTCGGGAAAAACCTACGAATACAACGAAAGTTACGGTAATGAATTATCGGTACTGGGTATATTTGAAAACCTTGAAGAATTACAAATATTATATGCGCCCGATCTCAATGACATATCTTTTTTGTCAAATTTAAAAAACTTGAAATCAATAAATATAACTATGACAAACATAAAAGATTTTACGTTTTTAGAAGGACTTGAAAAACTGACAGCAATTAGTATATATAATTGCCCCGTTGAAAAAATAAAGTTTAATCAGAATAATGCTATTGAAGGAGTTACCATTGTCGGTTCATTTATTTCAAACGCTTCTGTTTTCAACGAATTAAATAAAAGTATAAATAAAATAAATATATCATTCAACAAAATACCTATTGATAACCTTAATACATTTCAAAAATTTAATGAATTAATATATTTGTTTTTGGGTGCTCCGGAGCTTGATATTTCATTTTTAAAGGATTGGAATACAAATATCGAAAATTTGGGTATCGGAGGAACCGATAATTTAGATTTGAATAATATTGTTCATTTCGGCGATACATTAACTTATTTGGAAATATTTGATACCGATGGTATTGATCTCACGCCTGTCGATGAATTTGAAAACTTAAATAATATTTATTTACTTAATGTTAAAAACCCTATAAGAGGAACAAAAACTCAGCAGGGAAACGATATATTAACCGAACTTGATTTTACCTTTAATTTTTTCAGTTGGTTTGAATATGATTAATAAAGTTATTTTGTTTTTTGTATTGCTGACCGCGGCGCTGCTGCTTACATCATGCCGCGGTGGAAATACAACAGAAATTGAAGACTATAAAAATCTAAAAGCTGAATATCAGGAAGAATATGAGGATTTGTCACTCAGATATGGATATTTGTCAAAAACATACATTGAAAACTCGTTTGACATAACCGAAGAAGAATGTCCTCATATTTTCGGTAACGGATATATAAAAGACAAATCTTTTCATACATATGCTTGTAAAAGGTGTTTTATTGCCGTCGGAGATCCGGAAACTCATTCGGATATAAAAATTACAAATTTTAATTTCGGGCAAAATGTATACGCATACGGAAAATCATGTTCAATTTGTTCGCGGGAACCTGTCCGTTATTCGGACAGTGTATACTTCGAATACATAATCACAAATAAAAACATTGAAGAATCTGAAGTATACTACGGTTTAAAAATTTATGAATAAATTCAAAAAAATTGCCGCGATAACAAAACGAGCGGCGTTAAATTCGGTGCGGATTAAAAACCAGAGTATTATTATGGCAATCATATGTTTCGCTGGAGCTTTTTTAATTCTTTTTTCCGTGCTTCTTTTTAATTGTGCGATTTTATTAAAAAATTTGACCAACCTGCCATATATGGATCATTACTTGTTTTACGGAACAGATAAAAACGCAAATCCTCCGGTAATCGATAAGAATGTGATTTTATACGGTGACTATGCAATTTTTACTTTGGAAAAGTTCGAAATCGTGGAGGAAATAATAGGTTCTTCACGGTATTACCAGAACACAGATTTGAAATATATTTCCACAAAAAATGAAGTTTCGGACAAAACCGGCAAGTTCAACTGGACCGTTATACCCAACAGTGAATATGACGACTCATTTGTCCGGGGCGAACGTATAATTGTTTCCGGCAGGCATGTTACTATCGAAGATTATAGAAACAAAACAAACTGCGTGATTATAGATGAGGTATTGGCAAAAGCCAACGGTGTTAAAGTCGGTTCAGAAATAAAAACAAACGAAGATGAAACTTTCAAAATTGTCGGAATATACAAAACGCTGAAAACAGAAAAAAACATTGAAACGTACGCCGATATTCCGCAGAACCTTATTATAGCGTCAAATCAACCGGAAACTGCGGAAATTATAACTTACGGTACATATGATGTTTATTTAAAATTTAATGATGGAGTAAGCGAAGCTACAAAAAAGGATTTTTTCGAATACATAGCTTCGCTTGGAATAACAGGGGAGGATCGATTCAACCGGTACAGTTTTATTTCCGTTGAAGAACTGAACAAAATCAACAATTCCGGAATAACCACTGTTTTCAACATTGCTGCTGTGAGCATGGCCGCTGTATTCATGATCATAGCCGCTTCGGTTTACATATTTATAAATATTATCCTGAATTCCAGACGGCGTGAAATACTGCTGTACAAGGCTCTAGGTGAAAAAAGGAGGAATGTGATAGCCTCATTTTTACTTGAAATTGCTTATGTCGCCGTTCCGTCGATTATACTGGGAATTGCCGCTTGCCATCTTCTTTGCCGCGATTATATAAGAGATTTATTTGTACATTTCGCATCACAGATGTCGCCCGAAAATCTGCGTTCCACTTCAAGCGTTGCGATTAAAACGGTACAGAATACAGGAAAACTTGTGGAACATTATACCTCAGCGCAGAATATACCGCAGATTTTCGCCGGTATTTTTATTGTGTTACTGTTAATCGCAGGCGTCTGTTTGGCGGCGCAGCTTTCGGCACTGCTGAATAAAAAAACCATAACGCTGCTGACCGAAAGGAAATATTAGACATGTTTTATTTAAAACTAATATTTATAAATATTTTCCGTTCGCTCCGATATACTATCCCTCTTTTTTTGATATTCGCGTTGACAACAAGCATTGTTGTTTTGACCGACAACGCGAGGAAAGCGGGAAATATACTCAAGGAACAGATTGCGAATTCATATGTAACAACAGTCGAAGCTATCTATTCATATCCTGTTTTGCTGTCCGGAAAAATCAGCGGCAGTTCGCAGCAGGAACTTGAATGGAATGATATAAAAACGCCTTCATCCTTTTCGCAGGTTCAAATGACCAGTTATATATCTTATTATAATTTAAATAATCCCATGCTTTGGGAATTAAATTTCGACAAAACGTTATTGGATAAAGGTGACATAAACATTGAAAATCAGGCAATGCTCGGAATTTTAAGAATAAACGGAATCCAAAATTCGCAGTTCATTGACTCAATGGAATTAATCCGCGGTTCACATCTAACCGACAATGATAACGGGCAATACCGTGTTTTGATATCGTCGGTAATTGCGGAGCTGCATAATCTTGATGTGGGTGACACAATATCTTTCCCGCTGGAAAAATCCAACGATTTATTAGCGCAAAAATACGAAATCGTCGGAATAATAAAGGGTAATGAATATCTTATCTATATACCTTCCGCAACGATTATGGAAAAATATACGGCATTATACGATTATACATTTAACAATGTTAAATTCATATTAAAATCACCGGAGCTAGCGGCTGAGTTTATCGAAGAAGCCATTCCGTATTTTGACGAAAAAGAATACATGCTTCAGTCGGACGATTACGAATACAAACGCGAGCTTTACCCTGTTGAAATGATGATAAACCTGAACTCTGCGCTGTATATCGTATGTATGATAACAGGCGCGCTGTTATTGTCTGTTATCATGATAAAAGCAGCGTATATACGCGTCAAGGATATAACCGTAATGCGTTTTCTTGCCTGCAAAAAAATCTATATCTTTTTGATTTATTATCTTGAAAAATTTTTAGTTATGCTAGCCGGCATAGCGGCGGGGTTTACCACAAGCGTATTTTTGAGCGATATATACAACAATTTTAATGCGATTTACGAAAAAATACAATTCGGTATTGAGATAAATGTGGTGTATTTTATACTGCTAATTATCCTTATATGCACATTGCTGCTGTCGCTGATTTTTATATTTGCTACCTCGAAAAAAACAATGGAGGCTATCACGCATGATTAACGGAACGGAAAATATAATACCCTTATTATCACTTCGGAATGTCAGTTATGATTATATAACAAAAGCGGAAACTGTACATGCTGTGAGAGATGTAACATGTGATTTTCAAACAGGAAAGGTTTACGCGGTTACCGGTCGTTCGGGCTCCGGTAAAACTACACTTTTATCGCTTATCGCAGGATTTGACAGAGTAATGTCGGGTGAAATACTATATTCCGACCAGAAGCTCACCGAAAACCAGATGGATGAATACAGGCGTAAAAACATAGGAATGGTTTTCCAATCCTATTATCTTCTTCCGCAGCTCACAGTTAATGAAAACATCATGTTGTCGCTTGAAATATCGGGAACAGAAAAAAAGCAAGCAAATGAAAAAATAACCGATTTGTTATCAAAAATCGGCTTGCAGGATCATTACGCCAAAAAGCGTGTTATGCGTCTCTCGGGCGGGGAACAGCAACGGGTCGCGATAGCGCGTGCCATAGCTCCCGATCCAGTACTGATATTAGCAGATGAACCTACCGGGAATCTCGATAGCGAAAACGGGCAAAATATTATAAATATACTTAAAAAGCTCGCGTATGAAAACAACAAATGTGTTATTATAGTAACACACTCCGGAGAAATTGCTGAACAAGCAGATTTTATTTTCAATATGACTGATGGTGTTTTAACAGAATTATAAACAGTTTTCACATTATGATGTAGCTTTTTCTTTTTTAATGTTTCTATTTAATAACTTTGGTTGTATTGTACATAATTGTTAGGTTTTTATATACATTCTGGCAAAAAGTATTATATTTATAAATTATTGTTTGATATTGGTTGACAGATGTACTAAAACATGCTAAAATTTAACTAAATTTAGATATAAAATGTAAAATAATAAATAATATTCTTGAAAATCCAATAATAATATAACCAAAACATTGTAAAAAAACTCATTAAAAAATCAAGAAAGGTAATATTATCATGATAAAAAAATTATCCATAATTTTAATTTTTGCTATAATATTTACTGTATTATCCTCATGTAAAAATGATGAAAAAAAATCAGACGGCAATTTGAATAGCGAATTCATACAAAGGGTATATAAATCAAAATCTCTTTTGTTTTCAAGAAATGAAAGTAATCGCGGCGATTATTTTCATGGTATATTAAAATCCGAACATGACGGGAATTATTATGTTTCTTTATACAGCGCTGCAAATCATAAGGAACAAATAAATATATATAACGAAAAATTTGAATATGTTAAAGTTATTGAAAATGATATAGCTGATATAGATTCTTCAACTACAAGACACAATATTTTTACTATAGATAAAAATAATAATATATATTTGGTGCAGTATGTAATAACAGATCCGGTAAAACATGAAATTTCACCTAAAGACCGTGTTCTGCTTGTTTTTAACAATAACGGAGAGGCAAAAGATAAAATAGCAATAGAAGATGTTAAAGATATACCGGACGGAAACGGTGTACATAAAATATTCGTAACTGATGATAATTATATATTTGTATCATCTGCAGGGATTCAGATAACCGATAAAACAGGAAAAACAACAAAAGAAATCATTAACAACGGAAACTTTAACACATTTATGATAAACACCGCGGACATCGGAGATAACAATTCGCTATATTATTCCTGCGGAGACGGATATTTGATAAAATATGATTTAAAACAAAACAAGGAATTATGGCTTACAAAACTTGATAGGTACAATTTTGTAAATAATATCAGTTATTCATCTTTGGATAACCAAATATGTATACAAACAAATAATTTATTGCTTTTGTATGATACAGAAGGTAACTATTTGGGTGATATATGTGATTTGCGTGATATTGCTCCTTCCGATGAAAACATATATATCGAGAACTACAGTACAGGAGGTTTTTACAATTTATTATATCTAGATAATAAAAATATTATTTTCACAAATTTGTTATTTACAAACGGTTCTGAAGGAAATATCGATGAAATAGTAAAATTACAGGCTCTGAGTGATGAAGAAGCTGAAATAGTTATAAAAAAAAGAGAAGAAGAACAAAAGGGTAAAGCTCAGGTTAAGATATTTCTCCCTCATTATGATCCAAAATTGGATGTAATCATCAATGATTTTAATAAAACATACCCAACCATTAATGTTATAACAGAATTTTATGTAAATGATTCAAGTTTATTTAATTATTCCGATTATATACAGCATGTAACTACTCGAATAAATGCGGGAGAAGATGACTGGGATATTATGAGTGGTGATTATATACAATATAAAACTTACATAGCAAAAAATTATTTTATGGATCTTGATTCTCTTGATTCTGAAAATATCTTAAAAGATGACAGCCGTTATTTTACAAATATATTAGATGCTTGCAGAGAAAAAGACGGAAAATTATATTATTTACCCAATGTTTTGTTTGTTAATATTATTGAATCGTTGAAATCGACCGAAACAATTAAATTTAAATCAATAAAAGATTTACTTGAAAATTCTTTATCGTTAAAAAGCCAAAATAAATATCCTTTTAATAATAAAGATAATATTAACAGCATTATAGTAAATCTTTTTCAAGAATTTTGCTGCACAGAATATGGTAATATATATTTTAATAAAGAAAAATTTTACGAAGCTCTAGATATAATAAAACAATTTTATGATGATTCGCTGTATTCAAATGATATAAATAATGCAGAATACGATTTAAATTATTTAGGAACATTTTACACGGATTTTAATACAAAAACAATTAATATAATGCCTTCCGGAATGAATGATTCAGAGGGTGAAAAAAATATATTTACAAGTAACGGATATTTGATAACTGCAAAATCCAAAACAGCTAAAGAAGCGTTTAAATTTTTAGAATATTTATCTGATTATAATTATTACAATTCTATCGGTATATCGAAAAAACTGGTGCCTGAAAATTCAAACATATATGAAATATATGAGAGTTTAAATTATACGGCAACATATCATATTGATTTTATAGTTTTATTTTACGACCAAATACCCAAATACATAGACGGCAGTATAACAAAAGAGGAATTTGCCGGAAAAATCGAAGATTTTATATGGCTCATTGAAAACGAAGATAAATAGAAGAAATGATAAAAGATAAAAAAACATTAATTTGCTGTCTTTTTATTGGGTTGTCCGGAATTGCCGTATTTTATTTGATTCCTTTTATAATAGGTTTTGTCAATTCATTTATCGTTTCATCGGACAATATTAATAAAATAGGTTTTGATAATTATATAAGATTGTTTAAAAACGAAACATTTAAAATCGCAATTGTAAACACATTAGTCTTTTCGGTTACAACCGTTGTTTTGATTAATCTTATATCATTTGCCGTTGCAAGTTTTATCAAAAGTTCGGTAAAAAATAATTTTTTGCTTAATATGATAATACTCCCTATGGCAATTCCGACAATAATTATTACGACTGTTTTCAACGATGTGCTTATAAATTCGATAGGAAAATTTATATCAACTCTTTCAGGTTCGTATGTTGATATGATGCGAGGAGAATTTGCTTTTCTCTCAGTAGTATTGATATATTTATGGAAATATACAGGTTTTAACACTTTGATATATTTAACAGCGTTAAAAACAGTTCCGCCGATGCAATATGAAGCCGCTTCATTGGACGGAGCTTCATATTGGAAAAAACTGCGGTACATAACCTTGCCTTGCATTTTTCCGTTTATTTGTTTTAATACAATACTTGCGATAATCAATTCTTTCCGTATGTTCCGCGATATATATATATTGTTCGGTAATTATCCGTCAAAAAATGTATATTTATTACAGCATTTTATCCAAAACAACTTTTCGACTTTGAATTTGGATTATGTTTTCTGCGCGGCATATGTGTTTTTCATTGTTTTATTTATTATTTATGTTCCGCTTATCACAAAAGGAAATATCACAGAAAAATATTATGATGAATAAAAAAAATAAAGCTTTAAAAAGAATTATAAATATAGTAATTTGTTTTTTAATAATTTTCGCTGTATTTTACCCTTGTATTTTATTTTTGTTTAAGACATTTTATATAAAAAACAATTTCGGAAATATGGTTTTTTCAATAAAAAATTTACTTAAAACAATTCTTATAGGAAATTTATTTTGGAATAGATTTTTCGATTCTGTTTATTATACAATACTCATAGTTGTTCCTCAAATTATTATAGGAACTATTATGGCTTTTGTCTTTGCTAAATTTGATTTTCCTCTAAAAAATACAATATTATTTATATATTTGATATTGCTGATGATTCCTTTTCAAGTTACAATGGTTTCAAGTTATATAACATTAAAAGCAGTAAATTTGCTGAACACCCCTGGTGCTGTAATACTTCCTCAAATATTTTTACCTTTCGGAGTATTATTTTTAAGATATATAATAATACGGATTCCGAATTCAATTATAGATTCCGCAAAAATTGACGGCGCTTCGACTATGGTTATATTTTTTAAAATTATAATACCTTCTGTTAAAAACGGAATCATACTTTTGTTTTTTTTCAGTTTTATAGACAATTGGAATTTAGTTGAACCTGTTATTACATTCAATAAAGACAGTGAAATAAAACCGCTTTCGGTTGTAGTGCGTGCCGTTATGGATAGATCGCCTGATGATGTATATGCGGCGGGGCTATTGTATATGCTGCCGGCTTTAATCATATTTATATTGATCCGTAATAATATCATCGAAGGGATGGATATAGTATGAAATCCAAAAAAATTCATGTTATAAGAATAACAGGAATAATTGCTTTGATGATAATATTTATAATAGCGGTATATTTTTGTGGAAATGAAATTTATAAATCATGTATAAGCAATGTGGAAATTTCAAATATCAGTTTGATGTTTATTGATGGAAAAGTATATGAAACAACCTTGTTAAACAAAGGCGTTTATAAAAAACCAGACGGCAGAATGTTCGTTTGGCTTGTAAAAGACGATTCTACATATTGGTATAATTCAAATTATTGTTATGAAGCCGAAATAATTATTCTTGTACAAGATGATACAAGATGTGCTGTAAAATTTATTAATAATGATTATTCATACGGGGATCGGCTTATTATTTCCAGTAATAATGATTTGATAAACGGAAATGATGTTTTTATTTTGAAATAGTCTTTTAAAAGCTTTCTTTGAAAGATTTATATTAAAAATGATTTTTAAATAACGCAAAAAAATTCTTTACAAAAAAATTAACGAAAAATTTCATCTAATTTATGTAAAGAAAAAATTGAATCCGCTGAAGAATTTTATTATAATATTATTAAAACTACCTGTTAAAAAAACTAAAACCAGGTAGTTTTATTATTTAAAAGTATTTTAAAATGAATTCTTTTTATGATTTGGAAGCTATTAAAATATTCGAAAAATCGTATTCACATAAAGTTAAAGAAAATAATTTTATATTTGTTTATAATAAATTATCATAAAAATATTGGAGAAATATGAAATGGAAATCATTCGTTCTATTAAACATGAAAAAGTTTCTCAAATCATCGAATTAATTGATTTTGCGAACAGGGAACAATCATCTTATATTCCTGTATACGGAAGCGAAGCATTGGAATGGGCTGTAAATTCCAAATTAAAAATTGATTCAATATTTATATCGCAATCTGTTAATATACCTGCTTTTATAAATGATATTTCTTTTGCGGATAAATATTATATTACGGAATTTTTAAACAAAAAAATCACAAATGTTTCTCACATTATCGATATATGTGCTTTAGCTTGCAAAAGGGAAAATGAAATTGATAATGCTATAAAAAACAAAGAAAATATAATTGTATTAGATAGAGTACTTGACCATGGCAATATCGGTACAATTATAAGAACAATGCGTTGTTTCGGATATAATAATATAATTTTTACAAATTATAATATGGATGTTTATTATAAAAACATAGTAAATTCATCACGCGGCGAAGCTTTCAAAATTAGACATCAAAATATTAAAATGGATCAAATGGTTCAAATTTTAAAAGATAATAATTATAAAATTATTTCTACAGCTTCGGATTATTCATTAAACATAAATGATTTAAAAGAAAAAATAGATAACCATTATGCAATTATATTTGGTAATGAAACCAATGGAATAGATCAAAAACTGATTGATTTGAGTGATTTGATAATCGGATGTCCTATGAATAACGGCATCGATTCATTAAATGTCGGAGTTGCTGCCGGAATCATACTGAACAGAATGAGTATCTATTCAAAATAAATCAAAAACAGTAATATAAAACATAAATGAACTTGGAAAAATGCGTATATTTATTATTTTATAAATAAATATTCGGTCTGCTTCCAAGTTCAATAAATTTAAGAACGGTTATTATATTTTAATATTTTAAATACATTTCGGATATTCGGGAATGTATACATTAAATAAATCTTATTTTATAGTATTCAACACTTTTTCTAAATATTCAACAGCGGTTTCATATGAAGAAGCGGCTTTTTTTAATATAGGAACAAGCTTTGCACTTCTTTCTTCATCAACTCCCCAGGGAGAATTCCAAGAAAGATACGGTCTTGCTTCCGCCAAAGCATTTGCTTCCGATTCAAAAGAGTCAGCGGCTTTTTGTAAAAAGTTTTTACATTCATCGTTATAATTAACCGCAATATCTTTCAAATATTTAACACCGGCAAACCGAACCGAGGAATACACATCATAACAATATGCGTCCGCTACTCCTCTGTCAGCACCTTTTGCCGAGTATATTGAAATCCAGTTTTTGTAAAATTGTATTCCTTCGATTCCGTCTTCTGATTCTTTTCTGGCATGACGGACAGCGTTTTCAATAGACTTAATTTCAGCTTCTTTTTTGTTAATATCAAATAATTTATCTTCTATAATAATCGCTCCGAAAGCTCCGACTCCGCTTGTTTTTGCTCTGTCCCAAGATTCAACAGCATAATCATCTGAATTTCTGTATGTCCCTCTTCCGATAAATTGTTTTGTAATTTCATTATATCCGCAAACCACATCCCATTCTTCGTTTGTAAAGGCATGCCATACCAAAACCGGTTTGCCTCCATCCAGCTGTTCTTTTACAGCGTTTATCATAGTATCTGAAATGTCAGTTCCGTTTTCATCAAAACATGGATATTCTTTTATTTTGTATCCTAAATATTTTATAAAATCCGGTGTCCACATATCGCAAATACAAGTTGGTCTGCTCGGACATCCACCGGATATTTTAAAAGCCGCTCCTGATATACCTTGTATATATTCCGCGGAATAATCATTGCTTATGTAATCCAAAACAATACGCACACTTTCAAAAAGCGGATCATAATAACGATATTTATCAATTTTTAATTCCACCATGTTTTTACTCCCTAAAATATATTTTATTCAATAGCTATTCTTGTGCAGGGAACAGTGCCTTTGATTAATTGGTCAAAACTGTATTTTCCGTTACCGATTATAACAATTGTTCCGCGAACGGCAGGCTTTTTCATATATTCAAGTTTCGCAAACGCACCTTGCGCTCCTTTTCTGCTTGCTCCTATGCAATTCTTTTGTGCTTTTGATATATTGTAAATGAGTTCTTCCGAGTCTTTTCCGCTGATATTTCTAATGAGTGTTTTTTCATCCTGCGGATTTTCATAAATACCGTTTGTGGATGTAAGAATTAATAAAATTTTTGTTTGAACAAGTCCCGCGATAACGGCTGCTGTTTCGTCATTGTCAATACATTCTACAATTTCAGTTTCTCTTTCTGTTTGGGTACGGAGCTTTGTCAATTCCATTTTACGGTTTTCATGTTCCGAAACAGGGTCGTTATAATTAACTATTGGTATAGAATTTTGAAGTGCGCATCGGATAAATAATTTTTTTATATGTTCGCGTTTTTCGGGATCGTTAAAATGGGTATGTTCTAAAAGTACCTGCCTTACTCCTATATTGGGATTTATAAACTGACGGTAATTTTGCATCAGTATAGTCTGCCCCTGTGCGGCGTAATCTGTTTTATCGTCATCAGGCAAACCGGAAAGTTCGATTCCGTTACGTTTCATATAATCTATACGTCCTATTTCCGTAGCACCCGATGAAACCCAAATCATTCCCGGTTTTAGCTGTGTTCCTATGCGTGAAAATATATTATAATCTATATCGCTGTCTTCTTTCCTGATAAGAGCCATCGATCCTATTTTTCCGACAAGATCAAATTTATAATTTTCGTATATATCCATGGTATCCTTTTTATATTTTTTGGTATATATTTTAATATGAATTTTCAAAGTTTAATTATTTTAATGCCCAATAACATATTACCATAAAAAACAAAAATAATCCACACTTTTTATACATTGATTGTATAATTTTATTATAATAAATAACTATACATATTCACAATATTAAAAATCAGTAGTATAATTAAAACAAAAATAAAAAGGATACAAAATGATAATATACAAAATGGAAGATGAATCGTGTTTTACAAATTATGACAGCATACCGATGAAGGTTCATGTTTCCAGTTATTATAAAATAGAAAAAATTAATAGAGGTCTTGGAGGAATTTTATTTAAAGAAACAAAAGTAAATCCATATATAAAAGATTTTTGTTTAGGTGATGATGAAACTGTCAGCCGTTGGAAACGCTGGGATTTATCAAACTGGAAATTTTTTTTAGCTTATGACAATAAAAAACCTATTGGAGGGGCGACTGTTGCGACACGCACAAAAGATGTCGATATGCTTGAAGAACGCAACGACTTAGCTGTTTTGTGGGATATAAGAGTTCACGATGATTATAAACGCATGGGAATAGGACAATCTTTATTTGATATGTCAATAAAATGGGCGAAAAATGAGGGTATGAAGCAATTTAAAATAGAGTGTCAGAATAACAATGTACCCGCAGTTAATTTTTATCATAAGCAGGGAGCGGTTCTTTGTTCATTTAACGAATTTGCTTATTATAATGATGAAAAATACAGGGATGAAATACAATTAATTTGGTATATCAATTTATAAAATGAACGGAGATTTTATGATTACATATAATGTTTTTACAAAAAATAAAGCGGAAGATGTTCTTTTATTGCAAAATGAATGGTTTTATGAAAATAACACATTTGGTTTTATCAGCGATACAATCGATAATATTAAAAACTACCCGAGTGAATATTTTTATTTAGCGGAAAACGAAAATAAAATAATAGGATATATAACAGCGGAAATTATTTGTGATAACGAATACAATGTTTTTCCACCGAAATCGAAATATTTATGTATAAATGACTTGTATGTCAGCAAAAATCACAGAAATTGCGGAATAGGTGAAAAATTATTATCGATGATTGAAGAAAAAGCCGCTGCTTCCGGTATTAAAAATATATTGATATCTTCTTCAGCAAAGGACGCGGAATCTGTCAGAAGATTTTATACACGCAACGGATATGGTATATGGACGACTTTGTATTATAAAAGAACGGATTGGGATGTAAAAACTTATAATTTAGAAGAACTTAACGGTTACCGCTATGTAGTGATATTTGCCCGTTATAAAAATAAATGGTTATACAGCAAACATAAAGAACGTGATACATGGGAAACAGCAGGAGGACATATTGAAATAGGTGAAACTCCGCTTGAAGCAGCAAAACGTGAATTATATGAAGAAACCGGTGCTTTAAAATTTGATATAACAGCCGCTTTTGATTATTCTGTATACTCAAATTCAGATTTTTCAAACGGGCAAGTATTTTTCGCTCAAATACATGAACTCGGAGATATACCGGATTATGAAACGCAAATGTGTGAAGTTATGACATTTGATGCTATTCCGGATAAAATAACATATGAAAAAATTCTTCCGTGTTTATATAATCGTATACAGGATTGGCTTAATGTGCAAATGAACCGTGATGAATTATGGGATATCTATGATATAAATCGTAATTTAACAGGCAGAACGCAAAAAAGAGGTGACCCCTTTAAAGATGGAGATTACCATCTTGTGGTTCATGTTTGGGTTGTTAACATTAAAAATGAATTTTTAATAACCCGCAGGGCTCCGAATAAAGGCTACCCGTACATGTGGGAATGTACCGGAGGTTCGGCACTCAGCGGAGATGAAAGCATTACAGCGGCTATACGTGAAGTGTATGAGGAAACAGGTTTGAAATTAAATAAAGAAAACGGCAGCTGTATAATGACTTTATCCCGTAATAATGATTTTTGTGATGTATGGTTATTTTATCAGGATTTCAATATTTCTGATGTGGTGTTGCAAGAAAACGAAACTATAGATGCTAAATGGGCATCAAAAGATGAAATATTCCGAATGATAGATAAAAATGAATTTATTCCTTTTCATTATATAAACGAATTATTTGATAAAATATTATAAAATATCCGTATAAAATAAAAAATTAAATCAAAAATTAAGGATTTTAAATAGACAGGATAATAATACAAATGAATAATTATGTAAAAATGATTCTTAGATATATAGGAAATAATCCTTTGTTGTTATGCGGAGCAAGTGTTATAATATACAAAGAAAAAGAAATATTGCTTCAACTCCGCCGAGATAATAACTGCTGGGGTTATTTCGGAGGAGCAATTGAAATGGGAGAAAACGTAGAAGAAGCCGCAAAAAGAGAACTTTATGAAGAAAGCGGTTTAAAAGCAAATTCATTAAACTTATTCAATGTTTATTCGGGAGAGGATTTACATTATACATATCCGAACGGTGATGAAGTTTATATTGTGGATATTTTACATTATTGCAATGATTTTCATGGTGAAATTTTATATGAAACCGATGAAACAAAAAATCTTAAATGGTTTACAATTGATAATTTACCCGAAAATATATCTCCTCCGGTGAGAAAACCATTATATGATTTTATAAAATTTCTTTCCGGAAATAAAATATGCTAGATTATACATATCCTGAAAATACCGGTATATCATCGGTTCATTTAAATGAATTTTTAGACGAAATTTATAACAGAAATATGCAGATAACCAGTATGGTTTTATTAAGAAATGGAAAATGTATTTTTAGATTTTGCAAAAAACCATATGATATTAATAGCATACAGCTTTGGTTTTCAGTTACAAAAGCATTTACCGGAATAGGTGTCGGTATTGCTTGTGACTCCGGGTTTATTAATTTGAATGATAATATTATAAAATTTTTCCCTGATAAACTTCCCGAAAATATATCCGATAATCTTCGCGGTTTGAAAATTAAACACCTGCTTTCCATGAGCTGCGGTATTCATGATAATACATATGCACAATTATATAATCAATTTGACTGGTTAAAAGCATTTTTAGCGCAGGATTTTCCGCATGAGGGAGGAACATACTATCGTTATTCTACACATGCTTCTTATATGTTATCCGCTGTAATTGAAAGGGTAACAGGAGCAAGTTTTTATGTATTTTTAAAAGAAAATCTATTTGATTTACTTGAAATTAATGATTTTACTTGGGAATATTGTAAAAACGGAATAACTGCCGGAGGAATGGGATTAAGTTTAACAGTGGAATCAGCCGCCAAATTTGCTCAAATGCTTCTTGACGAAGGTATTTATAAGGGGCGGCGTATCGTATCAGGTGAGTATATAAAAGCAGCGACTTCAGAACAAGCAAACAACAGATTAAACGATACAGGAAGTCATAAAAACGGATATGGTTATCATATGTCAATTGATCATGACGGAAGTTTTTTTCATACAGGAGCTTTTGGTCAGCTAATTTATGTTAGCAAAAGAAAGAATATAGTTTTTTCTGTTACATCAAAAGGTGTAAAAACCGATGATATAATAGATTTAATACACGAAAAAATTATTAATAAATGTTCGTGTTCCAATTTACCGGAATTCCCGGAATACTATAATATTTTTCGAAAAAAAATCAATGAGTTGAATTATAATCATCCTGTTTTAAATGGTTTTTCAGGAAATATAAATTTAATTACAGATAACAAATATTTACTCGATAAAAATTCTCAAAATCTCGTAAAAATATGTTTTTACGGCGGTGAAAAAGATTTATTTAATATCACGTTTGTTTATAAAAATCGTAAAGACGGCATTATAAAATTTTGTTTTTCATCTCCTGTTAAGGGGGAAAGTATTTTTATTAAAGATATACAATACCACATGCAAAAATATGTCTCATACGCCGTTTGGGAAAATAAAAATTCATTGATAATAACCGTTTATTACATCGAAACTCCTTACGAAGCAGAATACAAATTTAATTTTTATGATAATTACAAAAAATTCGATTTTTCATTCAAAATGAATTTATCTTTGAGTTTACAGAATTTTGAAAGTAAAGGTTATAATTATAAAATAAAAGAAATTAAAAAGGAATTTAATGATCCGGAAATTTTAAATATATTTTCGCTTTGTATGTATATGCCGACAAAAGAAAAGCTTGAAAAAAGAGCTTTTGAATATTTAACAGATGAAGATGTTTTTATATACGGTTTTTTTATTGATGAAAAGATTACCGGAATAATTGTAATAAAAAAAATAACAAATGAAAATTTTAAAATTAACGGAATATCAGTAAAAACCGAATACCGTAACAAATATATCGGAAATCTTTTAATAGATTATGCCGCGGATGTTTTAAATATAGAAACTTTATACGCAGAAACCGATGATGACGCAGTTGATTTTTATCGTAAATGCAATTTTACAATTGAAAATTTAGGTTATAAATACACAAACACTATACGGTACAAATGCCAAAAACATTTTAAAATATAATTATAATATTGTTTTATGCAATTAGGAGAAAAAATAATTGAATATTAATATAAGGCTTGAAACTCCGCAAGATTATCGGGAAATAGAAATTCTCACACGCGAAGCTTTTTGGGGTTTTACACATCCTACATGCGATGAACACTATTTGATTCACAAATTAAGAAAAGTACCGGCTTTTGTTCCGGAGCTTGATTTTATTGCTGAAGTCGATGGTGTTCTGGCAGGCAATATAATGTATTCCAAAGCTAAAATCATAAGCGAAGATAAGGTTGAAACAGAAGTTTTGACTTTTGGCCCTCTTTCCGTTTTACCTAAATACTGGCGCTGCGGTTTGGGAACAGCTTTGATGAAACATTCTATAAAGGAAGCGATAAAACTCGGATACCGCGCTATTGTTTTTTACGGTCATCCTGATTATTACCCGCGTTTTGGTTTTCGCAACGCCGAAGCATTCGGTATAAAAGCACCTAACGGATCGAATTTTGACGCTTTGATGGCCATGGAATTATACGACGGAGCTCTTAACAAAATAACAGGGACAATCATAGAAGATCCGGTATTTTATTTTGAAGCTGAAGAAGCTGATAAATATAATGAATTGTTTCCTCCGAAAGAACCAGTTTATATGATACCTATAGATATATTATTTGATAAAATCCCGTATGTTGCAAAACAGGCTTTTGTTGAAAGAGATATTAAAACTCTTGCATGGCTGAACCGATTGAGCGGACGCGAAATGCTTCGGTGGAAAGGTATTGACGAAGAAATAATCAAAACAAAAAAATAAATTCTTAAAGAAAA
>JAVBPA010000023.1:0-14246 GCA_031549925.1 Eubacteriales bacterium | reverse complement strand
TTAAGTGCTTTCCTTTAGTTGTGTTTTTCATTTTTGACTCCAGTTTGTGTAAAATTTCTCAAACTTAAGTCTACCACATTTTCTTCTCTTGGTAACTTCCACTTCCGCGTCCACTGTGGATCTTACTTTGAGAATTTACGTTAAAAAAATAATTTTATACTTTTATAAAATAACTATTGCAAAACTGATGAATGTATGTTATAATAAGCTTCGGCAAACTGGAATCTTTTTATTTCCGTTGCTTATATAAGGAGAGGTATCGAAGCGGTCATAACGAGGCGGTCTTGAAAACCGTTTGTCCGTAAGGGCGCGCGGGTTCGAATCCCGCCCTCTCCGCCAATTGGAACAAATGCGAACCCGACCCGGGTGTTTATAGTCGGGGAGGCGTTCGCTTTTGTTTTTTTAATCTAATTTCGGAGAGGAGTGTTTACTGATGCCAAGAAGACGAAAAGATCCATTGGTTAAGCCATATCTCAAATGGGCTGGAGGAAAACGCCAGCTTTTGCCTGAGCTTATTAGAAATGCTCCTCAAAATATCGGGCGTCTACGGTACTATGAACCATTTATTGGCGCTGGAGCTTTGTTTCTCGACCGTCAACCAAGACGTGCGGTAATAAACGATAATAACGAGCAACTCATACTTACATATCAAGTTATCCGCGATCAAGTTGACGAATTGATAGAAGCATTGAACAAGCACAGAATTCAAAATACTGAAGAATATTATTATTTGGTTCGTGAACAGGATCGTAATCGCATAACTTTTGGAGCGTTTACAAACGTGCAAAAAGCAGCACGTTTGATTTACCTTAATAAGACCTGTTATAATGGTTTGTATAGAGTTAATTCACAAGGATTGTTTAATGTCCCCTATGGACGTTATACGAATCCTGCAATTTGTGACGAACCTGTTTTACGAGCTATACATAGATATCTTTGCGATGATAATAATGAAATCGAAATTCTTAATGGAGATTTTGCGGATTCGGTAGCTGAAGCCGGGAGAGGCGCGTTCATATATTTTGACCCGCCATATCATAGTGCTGGCAATACTAATTTCACTGGGTATCAAGCTGGTGGATTTGGTGAAAATGAGCAAATACGTTTGAGAGATGTATTTCTGGAAAAGACTGAAATGGGAGCGAAATGTCTTTTAAGTAATGCAGATACGCCGTTCATACGGGAGCTTTACGGAAATGACCGCTTTGAAATTTTAACTGTTCGGGCGAAACGAGCTATTAATTCTGACAGCGCAGGGCGCGGAGAAATTGACGAAGTTCTTATAAAGAATTGGAAGTGAGAATATGTCCGGTGGCATTACAAAAATAGATAAGGCATGGGAACAATTATTTGATAAATATAATATCCTTGACAAAGTGGGTACAGTCGGAATATTTCGCATATCGTCGACACAGATCAATGAGTTTCACGAAGCACGACTTATGGCAAAGTTTGACCAATCCTCACAACTTCCGGATATTTTCCGAGCCAATAATCTATCTATTCTTCCTGTGACGCGTGGTGACTACGTAATAGGTCCTTTTAAAACCCATCATAAAATAGTCTATCGCACAATTAAGCCGAAGCAAGTTGAAATTCCTCCGCTTGAGACATTGGATTCTAAGAATTTATATAGTGAAGCATCGGCGCTATTTTTCGCTTATAACAGCGGAATAATTAACGACATTATGGGTAGCGATAAAGTCCAATTTACTGTAAACGGACGGATGCGTTCCGGTAATTTTTCATTTGCGATTGATAATAGTTTGAATCCAAGAATGCCGGTTTCGGTTGAAGTTAAAAACTCCCAAGTGGAAATTGATGCGGGATTTGAAAGCCCTGACGCATTTGTTATCTGTGAAGCTAAAAATCAAGCATCAGAAGAATTATTAATTCGACAACTGTATTACCCCTATAGACTGTGGAGCGATAAAATCTCAAAGCCTGTTGTACCTGTGTTTTTGGCCTTTTCAAATGACATATTTCATATTTTTACGTACGAATTTACCGATAAGAATAACTATAATTCCATTCGACTCAAGGATTATCGAAAATATGCATTTGCCGAAGATGAAATCTCTCTTCAAGATATTATCGAGCTGTGGAAGTCAGCCCCCATTATAACCGAGCCAGACGTGACGTTTCCGCAAGCCGACTCTTTTCCGCGTGTTTTGGATCTACTGTCTGTACTGCACGAGGAGGAGTTGAATCGAACTGAGGTTACATTAAAATACGAGTTTGATCCACGCCAAACAAATTATTACGTTTCTGCCTGTGAATATCTTGGACTTATAGAACGATTCTCAACTGAGGAAAACGAACGAGGGTATAGATTAACGACTGAAGCGCGAAATATTATGGCTTTATCGTACAAGCAAAAACACTTGGCACTTATAAAGAAAGTTTTGGTGTGTCCGGTATTCCATAAAGCGTTTGGGATTTTAGTTACTCATAATGAGTTGCCGGACAAGAATGCCGTTTGTCAAATTATGAAAAGTAGCCATTTTTCAAAGCCAATAAATGATACGACAATTGGAAGGCGTTCCTCTACCGTTTTAGGATGGTTAAACTGGATGATTCAAGTCTCGGTAACGGAATAAAAACTATGAAATGGGAGCCTGAAAATTTTACACTTGAAACAACGACGATATGGAGTTTTCCTGAGCGCGGTAATTGGGCAACGCATGATGCGAAATACCGTGGGAACTGGTCTCCGTATATTCCGCGAAACTTGTTGTTGCGGTATTCTAAGGAGAACGATTTGGTTCTCGATCAATTCGCAGGCGGTGGAACTACGCTTGTAGAAGCAAAATTGCTGGGAAGAAATATACTTGGCGTCGATATTAACCCAAATGCGATAGATCGTTGTAAAACAAAAGCGTCATTTGATTATCCAAACGGCGGACAAGTTTACATTAAACTTGGAGATGCGCGTAATCTTAATTTTATTCCGGACGATAGCGTGGATTTTATTTGCACTCACCCTCCATATGCTAATATCATTCGTTATAGCGAAGACATATTCGGCGACTTGTCAAACATGCCGGAAGATGTTTTTTTGAATGAAATGAAGTCAGTTGCTGATGAAAGCTTTCGCGTGCTAAAGTCGGGGAATTTTTGTGCTTTACTTATGGGCGATATGCGTAGGCGTGGCTACGTTATTCCATTATGTTTTTGTGTAATGCAAATATTTCAGAGTGTTGGTTTTCAAATAAAGGAAATAATCATCAAAGAGCAACATAATTGTAGCTCAACTGCGCTTTGGAAAACGAATAGTATCAAGAATAACTTTTTGCTGCTAGCGCATGAGTATTTGCTTGTTTTCAAAAAATAAAACTATAAAAAAGGAGATTATATGCATGCCTTATAAAAATTATGCACAGTGTCCATGCTGTAAAAAAGAAGCTCACAGTTTGGATGAACTGGAAGAACAATTTAGCGTAAGAACAATGGAACAAGGCAATACAATTCCGCAATCATATTGTTGTAAGTGTAGAGGAGCAAAATGCGAGACCGGTAAACCCTGTAAAGCCAAATAATCTTTTCGTATTTTCATTTCGCACAGCAGACGGCACCGCCGGCTTAACAACCGGCTCAGTTCTGAGCTGGTTGAGAGGGTATTAGGGTTCACCCTAACAAGCGGCGCAGCGGTTTTCGGCGAGCCGAAACATTGCTTGCGAAAACGAAACGATGGACGCCTTTCCCCTGCTTACCAAGTCCAGTTACAGCGATACCGTAAAAATTACCGTATTGCACAATTCAATTTCAGCAAGCAATGTTTGTGCTGCTGCACTAACGAAAAACGAGTGAAATTCCCAATGTGATTTTGCTCGTTTTTGCTTTTTGGGAGTCTTTCCCCAACGCCTTAAGTCACCCCACAAAATCAACGATTTCGCAGGGAACCCCGACACGAGCTTCGTCCTGCGGGTTGTACAGACCATCTCCCAAAACGTTGACCTCCTATAAAACTTGAAAAGCAAATGAATCCAGCGAGAGAATTTTCCTCCGTCAATAAGCCATTTTCTCTATCGCAGGTTGAATTTCTATTCGCATATCAAGCACACAGTTATTGTAAATTTTCATGTCCATGTTATAATTTAGTTAAGGGGTGATTATGTGCTTGACAACAAAAAGATAGCGGCTTTTATCGCTGATAAACGAAAATCAAAAGGGTTGACGCAGCAGCAAGTAGCCGATGCACTGCACGTTTCTTTTCAGGCTGTTTCAAAATGGGAAAGCGGTGCGACTTATCCTACAATCGAATTGCTTTATTCTCTTTCCCGTTTGTTGGGAACGACTACAGATGAAATATTAAACGCGCAGGATTCAGATAATGCTGGTTTGACATACGGAAAAGCCGGAGTGGATATTTCATATACAGATTCAATAAAACGTGAGATGGCGGTTTATCTTAATTCTCATAATCCGCGTGTTTTGAACAAGCTTGGCCCGTTTGCATCTTTGTATGATATACGGTTTGACGAAATCCAAAACCCGGTGCTTGTCTTAAAGTCTGAGGAACCCGGATCAAAACAGAAGCTCGCCATAAAATATGGATATACAGAATCAATCTGCCACGACATGGTGAACCATCTTGTCAATGATATCATTGTAATGGGAGCAAAACCTCTGGCGGTACTGGATACCATTATTTGCGGCAACGCTGAAAAAGACACTATCAAATCTATTATAAAAGGTATATCGGAGGCTTGCCGAGAGAACGAATGTGATTTAATCGGAGGTGAAACATCGGTGCAGCCCGGAGTATTGGAAAAAGGCGTTTATGTGCTGACCGCCAGCATTGCAGGAATCGTAGATAAAGAAAACATCATTGATGGTTCAAAAATCCAATCCGGAGATAAAATCCTCGCACTGGAATCAAACGGACTGCATACAAACGGGTATTCATTGGTAAGACATTTGATGGATACCATGCCGCAAATTCAAAATGAAAAACTTGGTAATGAAACTTTCCTTGAAGCGATTATGAAACCGCATATCCCGTATTACGGAGCAATAAAAGGATTGTTCGGCAATCCTTCCGTTCATGGAATGGCACATATCACCGGCGGCGGCATTGAAGGTAACCTTTCGCGTATCATGCCGGATGGATTATCCGCGCGTATTGACCTCGGCAGTATTACGATTCCTCATGTGTTCAAGCACATTAAGTCGAACGGCAGTGTAGCGGATATTGAAATGCTTAAAACTTTCAATTGTGGTGTCGGGCTAATCATTGTTGTAGATCCAACATCGGAATCCGCTATATTGAAAGCGATATCAAAGTTTTTTAAATGCTATTCAATAGGTGAAGTAACCGAGGGCAGTTCTTCTGTTAAATTTGAAAACAATCTTAAATGGTGACACCGGGAAGGAAAAGATGAAATGAAACTTTTATACAAAGGCAAAACAAAAGATGTTTACGAGTTAAATAATGGCAATTATTTGCTCCAACTCAAAGACGATGCTACCGTTGACGCCAATGGAAACCTCGACCCAGGCGGGAATGTAGTAGGCGCGTCCATCGAAGGACTGGGGCAGGCATCTTTGCGTTTAACGAAATATTATTTTGAAAAAATCAATGCTGCTAAAATATTTACGCACTATATCGAAAGCGACTTAGATGCTATTACAATGACGGTTCGTCCGGCGACACAGTTCGGAGGGAAGGCTGGAATCGAAGTTATTTGTCGGCTAAAAGCCGTAGGCAGCTTTTTACGTCGATATGGAGATTATTGCGCAGAGGAGCAGGACTTGGATTTCTACACAGAAGTCAGCCTCAAGGATAATGAACGCGGAGATCCAATTATTTCACGGGAAGCATTAGCTATGCTGGGAATTTTGAGCTTTGCTGAATACGACGACCTTATTGTCCGCACAAAACAGATAACAGCCATTATCCGAGATGATTTAGCAGATAAAGGTTTGACTCTCTACGATTTAAAATTAGAATTCGGACGGATCGACGGCAAGGTTGCGCTGATTGATGAATTTTCATGGGGCGTTATGCGTGTTTATAAAAATGGTAAGTGGTTGCAACCATTAGAATTGAGTAAATATTTTACCTAGTAAATTGTTTAATTTTCTGCCATTGTGTGGTAAAATGAAAATATGATAAAACGAATTGATAAACAGTTATAATCTGCAACGAAAAAATCGAGCGATTGATTACAATTTTCATTATAATTTTATCATGGGAGGTGATGAAGTGAATGTATTGCAAAACCTAAATCAAGCAATGGTATATATCGAAGCTAACCTCGAAAATGATATTGATTTTCAAAAACTGGCACAAATAGCTTGCTGCTCCGAATATCATTTTCGCCGGATGTTTTCTTTTCTAGCAGGCATGTCATTGGGTGAATATATCCGTAATCGACGATTAACAGTTGCGGCTTCCGTGTTAAGAGATACCGACGAAAAAGTAATTGATGTCGCAATGCGGTTCGGTTACGAATCTCACGATGCTTTCACAAAAGCATTCCAAGTTTTGCACGGTATTACACCTTTACAAGCTAAAAAAGAAAAAGTCAATCTGCAATCATTCCTTCCGATTACCTTTCAATTAAATATATTGGGAGGATATAAAATGGATTTTCGTATCATCGAAAAAGACGCTTTTAATCTAATAGGCGTGAAAGGGCGAATTCCGTTAATTTATAACGGACCGAATCCTCAAATCGCAGAGGTTTGGAAAAAGCTGAGGCAAGAGGACTTGCTGGTACTCATGGAATATTCAAAAGAAGAACCAAAAGGCATATTGAACGCATATGCAAACTACGAAGATAAAACTAGCGAAGGGACCTATCTTGATATGTTTGTCGGAATTGTCGCAGAGATGTTGCTTCCGGAACGATTAATGAAGCGTTTTGATGTACTGCCAGTTGAGGCATCGACTTGGGCGATTTTTACTTCCGTAGGAGAACACCCCAAAGCCGCACAGGATGTTTGGGCTCGAATTTCAGATACTTGGTTCCCATCATCAAATTATGAATTTTCGGGCGGACCGGAAATAATTTGGTATGAAAGCTATGATTTTAGCAAACCGGATTTCAAAACAGAGATATGGATCCCCATAAAAAAGCGTCAACAGTAGCAACTATCATTATTACAGCAACCGTTTCTTCCGGTTTAATAATCAATTTAAGTATTGCTTTTATTTTCGTTTTTTAAGTTTCGTTCCGTTGTCTGTTGTGCGTTTTGCGGAAGCTATCTTTTTTCGCATATATATAAAAAATCATCCGCAAAAATATAATATCAAACCAATTGATAAAATGCAAACGAAATACAATCCCAAACAAGTTGAATATTATTTATATTAGGTGTGCTTCTGTGTGATATAAGTTGTCGAAGTTCTGTATAAATATTATCATCTGAATGTTTAGTTTTTATGATATCGAGGTGAATGTTATATGAAAGAATTACCCGTCAGAAAAAATATTCGGTTAAAGGAATATGATTATTCCTCGAATGGAGCATATTTCATTACCCTGTGCGTAAAAGACAGGCACGAAATGTTGGGCAAGATTATTGTAGGGAGCGACGCCCTCGGCGCTCCGTTTATAGAGTTATCAGAATACGGAAAATTTGTCAACAAAGAAATAGAAGAAACATCATTACATTATGCAGGTATTGCAATTGATAAATTCATTGTTATGCCGAATCATGTGCATATAATTATAATGGTTGACAGGGACGGCGCGCCGAGGGCGTCGCGCCCTACAACGGCGCTAATTCCAACCATTGTCACAGCATTAAAAAAGAAAACAACAAAAACGCTTGGTTTTGATTTTTGGCAAACATCCTATCACGACCACATCATCCGAGATGAAGAAGATTATCAAAACCACTGGCGGTACATAGACGAAAACCCGGCAAAATGGGCTGAGGATGAATATTATGGATAAGGTAATTGATTTTGAACACATAACCGCATGCGGAGAATGTTGTATTGGCTGCAAGAAAAAAGATGATGGTCTATGCCAAGGCTGCATAGAGAGTGATGGCAATTGCATAGAATGGACGCAGTCAGGAGGATGCCCTATATATAAGTGTGCCAAACAACATCATGTTCAATTTTGCGGCTTGTGTCATGAATTTCCATGTGATTGGTTAGTGAATAAAGTTACATGGAATCTGAATATTGCTGATGATTTGACAAAGCTTGCAATTCTCTATAATCAACGCGCAAAATAAGCATTAGTAGGTACCCTATGTCAACACTCAAAAGCATTTGAAACCGATTGAAAGCCGTTATTTACGCGCATTTTTCTTCCGAAACACAAAGCAATCAATCGTTTTTATATTACTCAGTTTTTCAAAGATTAAAACAAATAGCTGATCGCATAAAAAAATACGAACCGCGTTCCGAGAGTATCAGGGCGCGGTTCATTGATTTAGGAAATATTAATACATAGTTATAATTTTTATTTTTTGCGAAAACAGTAACTAATACTTATATCACAAATTAGTTTGCTTTTATCCATTCTTCAATATCCTGCAGAACTTGTTTATCTACATTGCTTTTAGTTTTATATTCTTCTTGATATTCCGCAATAGTTTTTCCTGTCGAAGGCATAAAATAATGATTTAAACCTTCGTATAACTTTAATGTAGCATTCATTCGTTTTCCAAGCAAATCATTATATATAGCAAAATCTTTTTCAGGATATACTTGAAAATCTTTTGAACCTTGCAAAACAAGGAAAGGTTTTGTAATGCTTTTTATATATTCCGAAACTGATTGTTCATCCATTTCTTTATAATAATAAAACGAAACTCCTCCTGACATTGGTGTATTTTTCGCTTCTTCGTCGGAAAGCAATTTTAAAGATTTAATTTGTTCATCATATGATTCCATTTGTAATAATGCATTTGTCTTTTCATCGCTTTCCGGCATTTCATTTATATATGCTATATTTTGGTCATAACTGATATCAAGCAGTGAACGCGGTGAACCTGCAAGAAGTATCAATCCAGCGTAATCTCCGCCTTCGGAATGGATTCTCGGGGCAAGCATACCTCCGAGACTGTGCCCAAGGATAAAAATCTTGTTTTCATCTATGCGCGGATCATCTTTTAACATTTTTGTTGCTAAAATAGCATCATCTATCGTTTCTTCTTTTATTGTTGCGTTATTACCTAATAATTTTGCAATTTTAGCACCATGTGCATATGTTCGTTTGTCATAACGAATTACAGCAATTCCGTTGGATGCCAAATATTCTGCTATATCACGGAATGGTTTATTTGAATAAATCGTTTCATCCATATCTTGAGGACCGGAACCATGTACCAAAACAACCGCCGGTACTTTATTTTTTATATTATCAGGTATTGATAATATACCATTTAACGGAAAATTTGTTCCCTCTCCTATAATTATAGGGTAATCGGTAAATTTTTCGGATTTTACAATATTATTTATTTTAGGATACCCATCTATAAATAAACCCGTCACAAGGCCATCTTCAGAAAATACGATACGTAAAATGACCCCGCTGTTTTCGTGCTGTGAAGTTGTGAAACATACGAAATACCCGTCAACCAGTTTATTTTCAATTTTTTGGACAGCTATAAAAGTTCCCGCTTGCTTTAAAATAATTTCCCATATATCTTGTAATTGTAATATTGAAATTGATTCTTTCATTGCACTATCAAACATTTCTGTGGCAGATTCAAAATCGCCGTTTGCTATTGTTGTTACAAATGCTTCCGCACGCTCATTATATGTATTCCAATCATCATCATTATCTGTATTATTGTTAGATTCAGACGTAGTAGAATCAGATGTAGGTGCGTTTATTTGTTTTGAAGTATCATCAGATAAATTATCTGTTTTTTGGCATCCAAACATATTAAACATAAATATTACGAAAGCAAAGCTCGCCAAAATTTTTTTCATGGAAACCTCCTGTAAATTAAAATAGATTTTTGTTATACGTAGGGTTATTAGCATTCGGAAGCGTTCACTTTTTGAAAAAGTAACAAAACATGTATTTTATACTTTGAGATATAGATCAAGATTTATATGATACCTATAATATTTCTATACAAGCTATAGGATAATAAAAAAGCAGCGCTAAATTGGTATGGAAATTTTTGTTTAAATCTAATATAATTAAAATATATTTTTATTATATATTGACTTTTACGTCGCGTCAACGTTTATACTTAAAAAAAGGAGAGTGAATATGGAATTACAAACTATAAGCCAAATTTCGAAACAATTTAATATATCAACCAGAACATTGAGATATTACGAACAAATCGGTTTATTACAGCCTGTAAAAAAAGAAGATTTTGCTTATCGTATTTATGATGAAAAAACAGTTATACAGATTCAGCAAATTATTATATTACGTAAACTCCGAATACCGCTAAAACAAATTGCAAATATTCTTAAAAGCGAAGATGTTTCTTTCGCAATAAAAATATTTCAACAAAATCTATTCGAAATAGAAGATGAAATAACTGCATTATCAACGATTAAAAATATCATTAAATCATTATTAGAACGATTGCACTTGCAAAATGATATACTTCGTTTATTGGATGATGAAAGTCTTTTAGAATTGGCTGATTCATTAACTATTACAAAAATAAATTTTAAAGAGGAAAAAACTATGGATGATCTTAATAAAGCAAATGAAAAATTAAATATTTTAACAGATAAAGACGTGAGGATTATTTATTTACCGCCTTCAGCAGTTGCTGCCAGTCATCATATAGGAATAGAACCTGAGTATCATGCGGGATTGGTATTGGACAAATTTGTGAGAGATATTGATCTATGCAAGATAAAATCGGATTTGAGGCATTATGGATTCAATCATCCCAATCCAGACGAAACAGGATTGCACGGATATGAAATGTGGGTCACTATTCCGAACGATATGGATGTCCCTGAACCGCTTGTTAAAAAAGAATTTTCAGGAGGCTTATACGCTGCGCATGTTATAAAGTTTGGTGATTTTCATGAATGGGAATGGTTTAGTAATTGGCTTATAAATAGTGATAAATATGAATTTAATGGAGAATGGGACAATGAAATTATGTTTGGCTTCCTTGAAGAACATTTGAACTATATTAATCATGTTAATTTACAAAATACCGAACCGGAGGGAATGCAATTAGATTTGTTAATACCTATAAAAGAAAAAAATAAAATTTTTAAAAATAATTAAAAAATTTCTAATAAAAACATCGTATTTTTTATAATCATGTTTTTTTAATAAATATATTATTTTTTGCAATCAAAAGAAAATTCATGACACTATTTATTCAAAGGAGGTGAAACGAATATGGCGAATACGGATTTTATTAATAAATATATAAACGAATTTTTAGAAAAGATATATTATTATTGTTTAAAAAAATGCAGTAATCCGAAACAAGCGGAAGATTTAGCAAGCGAAATAAATTATAATATTTTAAACGCGTTAGGTAAAAATTTTATACCCGATAATTATAACGCCTGGGTTTGGGCAATCGCCAGAAATCAATACAGTAAATGGGCTTCAAATAAACATAAAACTAATGAAATCATATTACCTGAAGATATTAATGAATACGATGCTATTAATGATGATTCATTCGAAGAAACTTTCATACAAGCTGAGCAATTAAAAATTTTAAGACGGGAACTGGCTTTCATAACAACCGAATATAGGGAGATCCTTATCGCTTATTATATTGATAATAAAAAAACCGAAGAAATCGCAAAGTCGTTTCACATTCCCAAAGGAACGGTAGTATCAAAGCTACACCGTATTCGAAAAAAATTAAAGGAGGGCTTTGAAATGTCAAGAGAATTTGGAATATTAAGTTATAAACCGGAAAACATCGGATTTGTCATGAACGGTCAGGATGCAAGAGATGGAGTTCCTTGGTGCTTTTTAAGCCGTATGATTGCAAAAAACATCATGCTTGCCTGTTATCGCAATCCTATGACGGCAGAAGAACTCGCAATTGAAATGGGAATAGCATTGCCGTATATGGATGATGAACTCTCCAAACTGGTTAATTCAACATTGATGAAAAAAAACGGCGACAAATATGAAACTGCTATATTTATCGTAAGTGCAAAGGCGCAGGAACGCTGTTATAACCATTTAGCTTCAATCGCCCCAGAATTGACCGAATTTGCGATAAAAACAGTAGAGTATCGTGTGAAGTGCTATGAACAAAACGGAGTTAAGTGGCACGAAGGTTATCAATCATACGAGGATATGAAATGGGCTATGCTTATGCGGCGTGTGGACGATTTGTATTTTGATGTAATTCGAAATCATAAACCTAAAAAACAATATGCAAACATTGGTTGTAATGGTCATACCATTCGTCCAAATAACGGTCAATGGGATTTATTAGGCCTTGAAAACAGCAATATCCAGAGACCTCCATTTATAGGTTTGCACGGAAATGGCGAAACTCCAAACATGACAAATTCGGGATATAATTATCAATTCGGACAATATAAGTTTAAATACGAAAACATAAACGAAAAAACTCCAAATCATTTAACCGATATACAATGCCGCGCTTTAGTGGATTGCGCTAAAAAAAATTCTCAAAATTCACCAATCTCTGTTCTTGATGAATTAGTAAACAGCGGTCATCTTCAAAAATCGGATGGAATTTATCTTCCGGCATTTTGGGTTCAGTTTAACAATGAGCTTGGTGAAATGAATGTTAATTTCACCGATGCACTCGGAAAGCTGACAGAAGAACAAAAAGCTGAGTTTTTCAAGTTATCTAAACCTGCTATTGATTTACTTGATTCATTATACATGGTTTGCCGCGAAGCTGTCACACAGGAAGTTCCCGTATTCCTCCGTGATGACGAATACCAAATCGGTCATACTATAGCAAATTTGATGTTCCCGCGTGAATCGGTTTTCAAGGAAGCTATCGATTCCGGTTGGTTGACATATGATAAAACAGATCCGGAAAGTGCGAAAAAAAGGATGCTCGGAGCTTATTTGGTTATTTAATTATTTGGTATGAAAGAATTACGGTCGCTTTTTTGCGAAAAAAAGCTCCGCAAAAAACGTTAATTGAAAGTTTTATTGCATTGTTTGTAAACAATATACTTCCTGTATAATATAGAAATAATTCGCCTTACGATTGAATTTTTATCTCTTGACGGGATATTGTATGTTTTCGTATTTTGAACTATAATTTAATCAAGATCTTTAATAATTATATGGAGGTATAGCTATGTTGTTTATTGCGGAAAATTTAAAAAAGCTAAGGAAAGAAAAAGATTTTACACAAGAAGAAGCCGCCGAAATACTCGGTGTTTCTGCTCAAAGTGTGAGTAAATGGGAACGCGGTGATACAATGCCGGATATTTCTTTATTGCCTGCTTTGGCAAATCTTTATGAAGTTAGCGTGGATGAAATTATCGGTATGAAAAAAATAAACGATAAACAAACGAAAAATAATTTATTTACTACAGCTCATAATTACATGAAAAATGGTGATATAAATGCCGCTGTTAATGTTTATTATGATTCTCTTAAGGTTTTTCCGAATGATAAAGGTATTATGTCTGATTTAGCAATGGCACTAGCACTGGATAATGATCCTGAAAAATTAAATCAAGCCGTTTCTTTTTGCGAACGCGTATTGGCTGAAAATCAAGGAGATAAAGTACATCATACTACCCGCGCAGCACTATGTTATATTTATTTGAAAATCGGAGAAAAAGAAAAAGCATTAAAAATAGCTCGGAATCTTCCGCATATTCGGGAAAGCCGTGAAATAATTATCGAAGAATTAGAAAAAGTCCTCTCTGAAGATGAAATCAACTATAATATAAGAAATATCGTTTTAGGAGAATAAAAATTTTAATTTTGTTTATATCAAAAATAATTAAAAATATATCACAAATTACCGAATCAAAATAATATTTTTGCAACTATATAAATGTAATTCTTAAAATCAGAATGGGAGGTGCGGCTTTTGAAAAAGATAAAGAAAATTATAATCTAAGCGGAAAATGCGGTATAACCGATGTTAACGAATATATTTTTTCGGCTTGTGAGTGGAATTCGGCAATCGGTCCTACAGGCTGGGCTAAATTAAAATACAATTTAACATTTCGCAGATGAATTTTCATTCGGTTTACCTATTGATTTTTTACCAATGGCTTATGTTTATGAGGCTGCCGAACATAATGTAATATCAACAGAAAAAGGAAAAAATTATCCGGTTATGTATATAGTAAAGAAATAATAAAA
>JAVBPA010000060.1:0-24434 GCA_031549925.1 Eubacteriales bacterium | reverse complement strand
AGTTTCAATGAGATTATCCTCCCTTTTTCCGCAGTATACCCAATCTGCAATATCCATTTTATATGTATATGCTTTTCGGTCTCCGAAATCGGTTATCCGTTTCAAAAAATCCGTATTTTCTATTTGAATTTTGGATAAATCAATTTCGCAGCCGAATATCCTGTTTACTCCATTGAGAGCGTAATAACATTCCTTTTGCAATCCGAAACCGTTTATTTTATCATAGTTTATAATATCAGGGAACATTTCTTCCATAAGATATATATCCAAATATTTGTACAGTCCCTGGTCACGCCCGAATTTAATCCAGTTGTATACAGAAGCTTCCTTATATAAATGAGCGCACAGGTGCATTATAAAATCATCTTTTGCCAGAGTATATAAATTTCCGTTTTTTGTTTCTATATCTCCGCATACGTTGTCCAAAAATTTATTGACAACCGTTCTTTCACTGTCATTTTTAAAATCAAGCGAAAAATTAACGTCGATTTCAAGATATTTCATTCTATCAAATCCCGTTTGCAAAACAAAAGGCACCGTTTCGCCGCGGTTCATTTGCGATGTCAGTATCTGCGCACGCGTCGCAGGGGTAAAAACGCCGTTTCTGACGTAACCCTGTATAAATCCCGCGCCGGAAAGCAGTTTGGAAAGAGCGGAAAGGCTTTTGAAATTTATCAAAATATCTATATCGTTTGATGTCCTCAAACCGAGCGGATAAAGGTTTATTAAGTAACTGCCCTTGAGAAGCGCATAATGGAAATCCGCTACGGACAAAACTCCGCCGATTATGTCTAGCGAGACTTTCATTTCCTCGGCTTTTTTTATGTTGTTTTCGTATATGGCGGTCAGAGTGTTTTTAAATTCCCGGTTGAGCTTATCAAATAAATTTATTTTATTTAACGTGTAATAAGCGGCTCCTCCGACACGGTTGTAAAGCAGCTGGCCGAGAATGTATATATAATCAAGCCCTTTTTCGTGCAGCTCCCAAATAAATTCGCTGTCGGGATCGGTAAATCTGCATACGCCTGATATAAACGTATTTTCCTTTGTTTTATCATTTATATTATTCATTTTCGCGTCCCTCCGAAATTTTCTTAATATTGATAGTAAGACAGGCTCTTTCGACCGTGAACTGGTCGCTGTTGTAAAACATAAAATGGATTCTTTCTCCGCGTTTTATATATTTCTCGAATTCAACTTCGTGCTGCGTATTGTTTACCGTGTACAGCTCCTCGCCGTCGCTTTTTATGTATAAGCGGCATTTACGGCCTTCCGTTAAAACACCGTAGACTACGCCGAATTTATATGTACCCTGAGCAGGGGCTGTCCATGTCCTGACAGAAGCGTAGTTGCAGCAGGAGGTTTGTTCAGAATCTCCGATAATTAAATTCCGCAGGGGAGAACTATCGTTTCCTCCCCGCCAGACTTTATTCATACTATCCCATGACAGCTCGTGATATGAAGTACCCATATCATGGCAGTAGCTGTTCCATCCCATACAGCCTTGCACACAGTCAAAATCATTCTTTGAATTGTATACAGGAGATTCTCCCGTTATGCTTATGCGCCTGATATGGCAAACGCCCGATTTTTTTGCCGTGTCGTAATGCGCTATGTCAAGCCTGATATAATTAATTGTCCCCCGCCAGTATTTATTGCCTGACATATCAAAAACATATGTTTTATATACATTTTCACCGTCCGGTCCGGCCGACGGGCTTACCGTTATGACCGAAGAAGCTTCCTCGGTGGCGTCCCGGTTTTCCTCGGTAGTAAAAAACAACTGCATATTTCGGCTGTCGCATGTTGTCATAATCTCAAGATATACATATTTTGCTTTTGCTGCGTTGAGAGCAATATTATTTGCGATAATATATGGGTCGTCTCCCACTATATCGCACACTAAAGCCTGCCCGTCATATTTAACGTTTGTTATCTCATGCGCCGGGTGCCAATCATTGTTTTGTACGCTGAAATCCCATTCGAGGTTTTCGGGCGTTTTGTAAATATTAAATTTTAATCTTGATATATCCGCGCTGCTGTTAGATTCTCGGTATGTGAACTTTTTTATCTTGTTATTTTTAAACATAATTTTTCGCCCCCTGACTTGACTGTCTTCGAGAAAGCTTTCGTTGCCGTCGGCGAAATTAAATACACCCGGGGGACAGTATATAAAATTATCCGAAATGTCTGTAATTTCAATCGCGGATATATTCGCTTCTTCATTGAGCAGCGCCACATTCACCGTATCGCCCATTATACCGAAAGAATAATCGCCTTCATCAGCAGGGATAAGATTGGATTTGTTTTTATAACCGGAAATATTTTTTAAATGGATGTATATTAAAAACAGTATTTTTTTTTCAGATTTATACGCTTCGTCAAGTGTTTGTGCCAATTTAATTCTGAAACCTTCGTCGGTTGATATTACCGCGCTGTACTTCTGCTTCGCTTTTATATTTTGACGAAGATTTAACGCGCGTATCGAATCTATTATTTTAACTATGCCTGAATATTCTTTTATATAACTGACAAATAAATCTCCGCCGTTTCCTTTTGATAAAAAAGTAAATGTCTCATTTATGTAATTTAATCGGTCAAGCATATATTTTTTATGAAGCGCAAGTGTATGTAAGCTTCTGTAAGGTATATAAGTTCCTTTTTCCAAATCATATATAAATCTCCGGTATACATCAATTCCAGCCGTTATGTCCTCGTTTTTGTATTTTGAGAACAAATAATCGTGGAATTGATATAAAAATGAATTTATATTAAAGGATGAATAAACGGCTGACGGAGTATATTTGAAACAGATTACCGACTCTTTCAGCGTTCCCTCTCCGCCTCCGTTGCGGTAACAATTTACGATATTAAAAAAAGCCGTGCATAATACATCATACTCGGCTTCTATTTTTATAACTCCTTTTTCGGGATTGAAATGCAGCGCGGAAAATGTCCCTGCGTCATCGTCATAACCGTAAATCAATATGGTGTGAACATAATGTTCTTCATTATATTTCGAAGTGCCAGGTATATAATATTCATCAACCCATATTCCGGTATATGAGTTCTTTTCTATTTTTTCCTTTATGAAGAATAAAAGCCGCTCCCGGTTTTCGCACGAAAAATCGCTCAGCGGCAAAACCGCCGTATTCTGCAAAAATTTTTGATAGGCAGCTTCACGAATATCGGTAAACTCAATAAGAAGTTCCACCCCCTCGAGAGCGCAGAGATTGATAAATTTTTCATAAAACCAATTGTAGTTATTTTCTCGCAGTACTATGCCCAGCATATAATCATGATGCGCTTGAGAATCGTGGTTGATATACAAACACTTTTTCATAATTTTGCCTCCTGTTCTGTTTTGTTTTATTATATGACATATTTACCATTTTTTATTTTAATATAATTTTCCTCAATTGTCAACATAATTCTATATAATTGCACGGCAACAGCATTTACTTTTCGGAAAAGAGAACCTGCAACAGTTTATGGGGATTGAGAGCAGCAATGAACATTTTCTTTTTAAGCCCGATTCTGCCCCAATCGACCTCTTTTAACAACGCCAGAGAGGTTTTTCGCAAAACATTGAGATTTAGCGGAGAATTGTCCTTTCTCGCACGAGAGTTATCCTCGCCTAAGGTTGCGTCCAACTGCCAATAAAGCTGATTTTCAATCGACCAATGCTTGCGAACCGCATCTGCGAATTTGTTCACATCGGTCAGCGAAGTGATGAAATATCGTGTTTCCGTGCGGGTTTCCTCTTTTTCAAAAACAATGGATTTTACCCCGCCAATCGCGTTCAGCCTTGCCCATTCCGCTTTTTGAGGCAGCCAGTCAATGTCAGTATCCAGAAAATATTCGCGTTTTTCAATCCGCCCATGTCCTTTTTCTTTTGTAATGGCAGTCTGTTCCGCAGGAAGCTTTTCAAAATACAGCTTCACATCCTCGTGCAGACTGCTCTGATTCCCTTTCAGCGCAAGGCAGTAATCCGCTTTTTTGTCTGTGATTTTCTTTGCGATATCTGTCTGGCAGCCCATTGCGTCAATCGTGACTGTTGCGCCTGACACGTCAATCAAATCAAGCAACTGCGGAATCGCGGTGATTTCATTGCTCTTTTCGTCAACCGTGATTTCACCCAACGTGATTTGATTCTCCGCCACGAACGCCGATACCACGTGATAAGCCTTGTGATCAGCATTTCCGCTGCCGCAAATTGTTTTGCCGTCAATGGCGATTACGCCGCGCTTTTCCCGCTCTACGCCGAGCCAATCATACAGAGCGTTTGACAGCTACGCCGGATTGATTCTCTCAAATACACGCCGGAAGGTGTCGCTGTCCGGAATCCCGTTTGGCAGTTCAAGAAATGTGCTCAGCCAATCCTCGCGCTCGTTCCCGAAATCCTCCATATCGGTAAAATCCTCGCCCTTGCACATTATTGTGCACAGGCCGATGAGCAATATATCCGCGAGTTTGTGCCGTATATTCCCATACTTCCGTCTCGGGTCGCTTACTTCGCTTATCGTTTCGTTTAGTTTTTCTATTCTCATGTCTCTATTTTAGCTTATTCCTCAAAAAAATAAATGCTGTTGCCGTGATATAATTGTTTGTATTGTACAATATGCAATAAAAAAATTTATGAAAAGAAATACATGAAATGAAATCACAAGGACAAACAAAACGAAAAATCGGAGAAAAATTAGAATTCAATTTTTTCCAAGTAAACAATATCATTTCACGGCACAACAAGAAAAAATGCAAAATTGAAACAGGAATAGCATTGAAAAAGAAAAACATACTTGCAAAAGGTTATTTGGTTACAGAGCAAGACAAAATAGATGAACTCAAAATATATCCCTGCTCGCAAAGAATTAAAGATAAAACAGCTCGGAATAGAAAATGAATTAGGATCTGTTAACATAAAAGATAATGAGATATACTGGTTTCATGGAATTAAAAAAGAACAGTATAATCTGATAGAAATTTGCTTTCCCAAACATCGTAAGCCAGCAGAGATCAGCAATTTAGATGTGTTGAACACCGAAATTTATATTCTCTAAAATGGCCGCAAGTGGAGAAGCTTGCCAAAATAATACGGAAACTAGCGTACAATATATACAAGAATTGTGTTTGGGGTTAAAAGCGGTGTTTAGCAAAACGCTTTCTTACTACTGCAAGAAAAAGGTATTATAAAGATTTGCGTCTCCATTGTTTCATTCGGTTCCACGAGTATTAAAATGCATTCTGATGGAATGTTTGCGTTAAAAAAAGAGGAAAACAATCTATCGGAAAATCGCTTGGCGGTTGAAACACAAAAATTCATATGGTCTCCGCATCTGATAAACACGCTGTGAAGTTTTAGCTTTCAGCGGGATAGACAGGCGAAGCCCTACAAGGAAGCGTTCTTTTGGCTTCTCATGGCAAAATTGACGAGAAGATTTATCTACTGATGAAAAAGCATATGAAAATGATAAAACCCGGGCATTGACAGTTTAGTTGGGTTTTTCTCCGATTGTTAAACCGAAAAACAATCGGAAGAACCTCTGGGATTTTGACAAAAAACTTTACAAATCACGCAATCAAGTGAGCGTCTCTTCCATAGAATCAAGCATTTCAGAAGAGTTTTTACACGCTACGACAAACTTGATGTTATCTTTGCAAGTTTCGTTTTTCTTGCACTTATTTTCAATGCCCTATTTTATGTTACACACCCTAGCTTATTTCGGAACGAACTTAGGAACGAACTATAGCGGAATTCGGATTGGAGTTTTTCCTTTAAACACAGGTAAGAAGCGTACAGAACGGAATTTTTAACCCTTTATATAGAAAGTCCAATTTATAAAATTTATAGCATAAAAAAATATATATAATATAGCGAATGATAAAAGTCTGTTCAAAATCCGCTCGATTTATTATATTTATCAAAACTTTGAAATCATTATTAGCGAAACCAATTCCGATCGATGAACTTAAAGGTATATATCATTTTTTTCTAAATAGTTTGTCCAGTGTTTTGAATCTTTAACTTTGTTATTTTTCTAGTTTATTGGTTATATGCCATAAGGGGGTACCTCAATCTCCACAACCTTTGCTCGGATAGCGCGGAAGGCTTTCACAAACAACACTCGCGAATCCAAAAATTTTAATAAATCCCTAAAATGCTTATGTATAAAGGTTTTTCAATGTTTGATAAACAAGCTTGACAAGCTTTTTTCAAGCAAGTCAGCTTTTTTTTAACAATGCATAAACAGTTTTCGCGGAAAATCACGGAAACTTGAGAAAAATTTGGACTGAAAAGAAAACGGCAACGCGATTGCATAAACGGACAAAATGTTTGATAAATTGTCTGAATATCATTGACTTTATTAATATTTAATATATAATATATAATGCAATACTATTAAATGGTAATATATTAAATATTTTGAGGAGGATTAAAAATATGAATAAACTTATTAAAACATTGGCTATTGCAACTATACTTATTTTAGCAATGGCAGTTTCGGTTTCGGCTGCGGTTCTGGAGATTGACGTTTCAAACATTACCGCAGATAACTGGCAGAATAAGGTGAACGAAACTGATCCTGCCAATCATCACGTTTTCATACCTCAGGACGCGGTCGCGGATACTTTGAATATGGCTAGTCCGGACGCAACTGTTGTGAAAAGATGGAATGGTTCGGTTCGTTCGGCTGATGACAGCGGTTGCCAAGGCGAACGCGTTATTGTAAACGGTTCCTCAACCACAAGCATTACAATACCGTTTGTTAAAACAGTCAACATCCAAAGTATGAAGATGAAATTCAACAACGGTGAACGCGGATATTTTTTCAAAATGTACATTTCGGAAAACGGATCTAATTGGACGGAAATTACCGATATTTCAGCAGGCGCAGAACGCGGCAACCTCGTCAGTACATATGATGAAAGCGGAAACTTCGGCGGTCCTGCACTCAATGATGTGTTCAGATCAAACCCGTTCGGGGGCACTTCAGAAGATATCGCTGCAGGAACAATAACGCTGGCTCAACCGTCAGTTCCGGCGAAATATATGAAATTCGTATTCTACGGTCATGACGGTGCGAGAGGTGACTGGGATGTTACCGATGGATCACAGTGGATGGGATTCAACTGTCTGGTCGTTGAAGGCGAAGTGTATGAAGCACCAGTATTAGATGCAAATGAAACCGCGGAAACTGCGGCAACTCCGGATGAAACAGCTACTGCAGCACCAAAAGCTCCGCAAACAACAGATCCGATATCGATAATTTTGATCGGAGCGATTATGTCAGCAGCAAGCATGGTTATTGTATTAAAGAAAAAGAAATAAATTACAAAATATAAAAACGAGTTGTACATTAAATACAGCTCGTTTTTCATTTATTTTATTCGATATTTTTCGCTACTATTTCAAACAGTTATTAATACAAAAAAATTCCTATTGTAATACAAACAAATTTCGGTTTCATATACTGCAGTAAAAGCCGATAAAGCAGTTGTAATGTATGAATCCGTTAAAATGGGTATATATAGGTGATCAGAATCCGGGGATCGATCCCGTCAAAAATAACGATTTTTTAGTCTTGATGCAAATTGCGATGCTGAAATCGCTCGTAAAAAGAAATCTGCTAACAACTTCGCAGATAGAACAAAAAGAGAATATTGAAAACCTTGCCGTTAAGCGAAAACCCTGATGATTTTTTGGAAGTGGATTTTCATTTTTATAAGATCATTATCTGGTGATATACTAAAAAACATAAAAGAAAAACTCCCAAGAAACTGATAGATAATGATTAGGATCAAAATTAAAAATCAGCAGAAAAGGAGTTTTTCTAATTTTATTTGTTAATAATGTTGTTTGCTATTTTTGACAAGGTTATACACATTTCCTCAAAGATTTCATCCGGAAATTTTTTCGGCGGTGTTGTTTCCAATGAAAAAGACCCATTATATTCAATAACTTTTAATGCCTTTGCAAATTCGTCCCAATCGATTATACCGAAATACGGCATCAAATGCAAATCCATATGATGCATATTGTCATGAACATGAAGAACACGTATTTCATCACCTAATTCACGTACTGAATCCCCCAGTGACAAACCGCTAAAAACTGAAACATGTCCGGTATCAAGACAAATTTTAAAATTATCGTCATTAATATATTTTACAAGTTTTAAAATATCTTTAGGTGTTGCTAAAGAAAATTCTGTCATCGGCATATTTTCCAAACAAATTATTATACCGTATTCTTTCGCAGTAATTAATAATTCACTCATGAATTCAATATTCATATCCCAAGTTTTTTTCGCTTCTTCTTTGCCGGCTTCATTAATTCCAAACGGCATTATCGGATGAACAACCCAATTGCAACATCCGAGTACAGAAGAAGATCGAATGGACTTTTTCATTTTTTCCATTCTTTCCGTTAAATCTTCTTTTGTAAAATCACGGGGCGGCCAGCGCCATGGTCCATGAACTTGATTTATTTCGATTCCCGCTTTTTCAGCCAATAATTTTTCATCAATAAGAATTTTATCAGATTCGTTTTGAGGCAGGGTATATAACAAACTTTCTGTATTTGCCATATCAAAATCCGAACAGGAATAACCATGTTCTTTTAATTTATTATATATATCTTTTCCCCAACGTCCATACCCATTATCACCAAATTTGGCTGTTATTCCTATCTTCAAAAAATAATTCCTCCCATAATTATCTATATATATATGTTTAAGATATAAATTAATATCATATTTAAATTAAAATTCGAACGGTAATATTTTTCGCACTAAGTTTATCACAGAAAACATGAACTGTCAATCGGATGAGATTTTTCCTTGTGTCGATAAAATATTAGATTAACATTTTTAATTATATAAAAGCATAGAATTAAACTCTTTGCTCAGACAATCAAACAAGCCGTTATAAAAAGCAAAAAACGGCTTGTTTTTTTATATAATCAATATTTATGTACTTTTTATTCCAATACGTTCATGTAATTTCAGAATTGCTGTGTAGAATTGTTCCCAGACCGTCAATGTTATCTGCGATGGGTCGCCTTCTCTGATTCTCATAGTGCGGCGAATTTCTTTAGGAATAACAACGCGTCCCAAATCATCTATTCTTCTAACAATTCCTGTTGCTTTCATATAATAAATAAATCTCCTCAGTAAAATAATAATCGTATGTCTTGTGTTTTTAATAATGGTTCGCGTGATTATTATTTGTAGATGTTTATAATATTATACGGCAAATACACAATTTTGAAAATCTTAGATTTTTGGTACGCAATTTTTAATATTTTTATTTCATCCAAATCATTCTATTTATAATTCCGGTATAGCTTTGAATAATTTTTATTTACGCCAAACTATTTTATTTACTATCCCCGTATAACTTTGGATAATTTTTACTACTTTAGAGGAAACATTTTCATCGGTGTAATTTTGCACAGGTAATCCAAAATCTCCATTTCTATTCATTTCCACAGCTATGTCAACGGCTTGCAAAACTTGTTCGGTTGTGATTCCTGCAATAATAAAATTACCTTTATCCAATGCTTCCGGACGTTCGGTAGAAGTGCGTATGCAAATTGCCGGAAAAGGATTTCCGGAAGATAAAAAGAAACTGGATTCTTCCGGTAATGTTCCACTGTCAGAAACCACGGCAAAAGCATTAATCTGCATGTTATTATAGTCGTGAAACCCCAAAGGTTTATTTTGTATAACTCTTTTATCAAATTTAAAATTGTGCTTTTCAATAATTTTAGCGCTTCTGGGATGACAAGAATATAAAATCGGCATGTCATATTTTTCAGCCATAGCGTTAACTGCGTTCATTAAATTAAAAAAATTAACTTCTGTGTCGATATTTTCTTCACGGTGAGCGGAAAGCAAAATATACTTTTTTTTCTCTAATCCCAATTTCGGCAATATTTCACTTGAGATAATTTTATCAAAATTGCTTTGTAATACTTCCGCCATGGGTGAACCGGTAACATAAGTTCTTTCTTTCGCGGTACCTTCGCTGTTTAAGTATCTTCTGGCATGTTCAGAATAACAAAGGTTTACATCGGAAATATGATCTACTATACGGCGATTTGTTTCTTCCGGCAAACATTCATCAAAGCAACGATTACCGGCTTCCATATGGAAAATCGGAATATGAAGACGTTTAGCCGATATAGCAGACAAACACGAATTAGTATCACCTAAAACTAATAAAGCATCCGGGGTTTGTTTTTGCATTAATTTATAGGATTTGGAAATAATATTGCCGATTGTTTCACCTAAATCTGAACCAACTGCGTCCAAACAAAAATCCGGAGCACGTAAACCCAAATCATTAAAAAATATTTGATTTAATTCATAATCATAGTTTTGCCCTGTATGAACCAAGATTTGTTCAAAATATGTATCACATTTTTTTATGACCGCAGCGAGACGTATGATTTCCGGTCTTGTGCCTACAATAGTCATTAATTTTAGTTTTGACATAGTCAAACCTCTAAAAAAACCGTGTCGGGTTTATTTGAATCGTAACATTCGCTGCACCAAATAAAAGTCACCAAATCTTTATCGCCTAAATTTTCAATATTATGCGTATATCCGACAGGTATATCGATTATCATAAATTTTTCACCGGAAACATAGTATTCGATTATTTTATCTTCATCTATTTTGCGAAAACGAATAACACCTCTGCCACTGACTACCAAAAACTTTTCGTTTTTAGTTTGGTGCCAGTGATTACCTTTTATAATTCCCGGTTTTGATATGTTTACCGAAAATTGCCCGCGATCCATTGTACGAAAAATTTCAGTAAAGCTTCCCCGTTCGTCAATATTCATTTCTAATGGATATGAAAAATTCTCTACAGGTAAATATGATATATATGTAGCATAAAGCTTTTTTGTAAATTCATTTGACATATCGGGTAAACTTAGTTCTTCGCGGCTCGTTTTAAATGAATATAGGAGGTTAACAATTTCTCCCAAAGTGATTTTATATTCTAATGAAACTTTACAAAAATCATCCTCGTAAGTTTCGTTTCCGCATAAAGCATTAATAAGTTCTTCAACAACATCATCAATATATACTAAATTCAATTGTACACTGCGGTCGGTTATTGCAATGGGAGATCCATTTGCTATGTTAAAACAAAATGTGGCTATAACGCTATTATAATTCGGTTTACACCATTTTCCGAATATATTAGGAAAACGATATACCAACACTTTTGCTCCGGTTTCACGACCGTAATTAAAAAGCAAATCCTCCGCGGCTTTCTTTGATTTACCGTATGGATTATTTAAAACGGCTTGAATCGATGAGGACACCATTACAGGGCAATTGTTTTGATGTTTTTTTAACAAATTTAACAACATGTATAAAAATTCGAAATTTCCTGTCATAAATTCATCCGGATTTTGCGGACGGTTTACCCCTGCCAAATGAATCACAAAATCAGCAGCTTGGCAATAACCATCTAAAAATGACGGGTCTGTATCTATATCATACTGAAAAATGTTGAGGTTGTTTGTCAATCCAGTTGTTTTATCTTTGTTATCACGTATGGCATTAAGCTTGGCAATTAAATTTTTACCTAAAAATCCGCATGAACCGGTAATTAAAATATTCATCATTTTTTCTCCTGTATTGAAATTTCACAAAAAATTATTTCAATAAAAAAATCGACTATGTTAATGGCTTTTTAATACGACAGAAACAATAAAACATATAAAGTTATTTTGAAAAGTCAATTATAATAGTTAAATAAATTTTATTTTAAAATAACATAGTTGAAAGTTCATTTTGTATATATTTTAATGACAATAATTTGGATTTTACTTCTTCAACATCAAGCAGTGTTGTATTATTAGAACTAAATTCTGTTAATAAATTGCGTTCCGCATTTCCCTCAATAAAATATTTATCATAATTCAAATTGCGGTTATCGCACGGAACGCGATAATAATTACCTAAATCAAATGCATGAGAACATTCTTCATTTGTCAGGAGAGTTTCATACATTTTTTCTCCGTGGCGTATACCTATTATTTTAATTTCATTTTTTGCTTGAAATATATCAGTTACTGCTTCAGCTAATACATCCATCGTACAAGCAGGAGCTTTTTGTACTAAAATATCACCGGATATTCCCTCATTAAAAGCGAAAAGCACCAAATCAACCGCTTCTTCCAACGACATTATAAACCTTGTCATTCTAGGTTCGGTAATAGTTATTGGTCTCCCTGATTTTATTTGTTCTATCCACAAAGGAATAACCGAACCGCGGGAACACATGACATTTCCATAACGTGTGCAGCATATTTTCGTTTTATTTGAAGGTACAGTCCGTGCTTTAGCCACTACAACTTTTTCCATCATTGCTTTGCTTGTCCCCATTGCGTTTACAGGATAAGCAGCTTTATCGGTTGATAAACAAATTACAGATTTTACTTCTTCTTCTATCGCAGCGGTTAAAACATTATCCGTACCGAAAACATTGGTTTTTACAGCTTCAATAGGGAAAAATTCGCAGGATGGAACTTGTTTAAGAGCTGCGGCGTGAAAAACATAGTCAACTCCGTACATAGCATTTTTAACGGAATAAAGATCTCTTACATCTCCTATGTAATATTGAACTTTTTCGGAATTGTATTCATGCCGCATATCGTCCTGCTTTTTTTCGTCCCGCGAAAAAATACGGATTTCTTTTATATCCGTGTTCAAAAATCCATCAAGAACAGCATGTCCGAACGAACCTGTTCCTCCTGTTATCAACAGAGTTTTATTGTTAAACAATGACATTTATAAATACCATCCAATTCGTATTCAAATGTTTTTAATAAAAATATTTCAGAGTGCAAAAAATCCGTTGAGTATGTATTACACTAGCTTTTTCAAAGGCGAAAGTGTCTTCATAAACCTTTGATTTTAATCTTTAATTTTGTAAAAATTTTATGTTATTTTAAAATTTATACGGTTTAAACGAAAACATTATATCATATAGCTATTTTAATTTCAACGAATTATGTAAATATTTCCGATTATAGTAATAAAAAATGTATTAATAATATTATTTATTAAATGATGTTCCGTAACAATATAAACAGCCGTTTTTACATGTTCCGTATGTTCCGATATCAATACTCGAGCAGCAGCCGCATCTTAGGCGTTGATTTTTATCTTGTTTTATTTTGTCAAGTTTTAAATTAAAAATGTTTTCAATTAAATTTTTATCAATACAAGAAGCACTTTTAATACCATATAGTGAAAAATCCATTTTTTCGCAGCATGTATTTAATGAAAGATTGTATTTTTTTGCTGTTTCCGAAAATGACTGAGCTATTATTTTCATTTCAAATTCGCTTACCGGCAAAAAACCATGCTTTTTATTTTTAGAATAAACGTCAATAAAACTTATGATAACGCGTTCTGTATACTCACAAAATAAACCGCACATCCTCTCAAACTGCGAAATATGAAATTTTATATCATAATAATCATTAATAAATATAGGATCATAACGCCATATAACCTTTTGTTTTCCGATTTTTTTACTGAGATCACAAAACGTTTTTTCAATTTCAATTTTATTTTTTAGATATCGTTCGATATCTTTTTCATATGGAGTTATTGTAAATTGAAAATAATATTTATATCCCATTGTATCGAGAACAGGTAAATATTTTATTATGTTTTCAGCATCTTTTGTCCAAAAAACAAAACAATCAACATCATCTTGTTTTAGAGATATGTTTTTTGTCTGAGAACGGTTCATCGGATTAACTGTCATTACATAACCTTCTTTTACTTTTTCCATAAACCATTCTGAAAAAAAGCAAGGTATGTCTGTTCTTCTTGAAGCAGATATTATCATTATATTAATTATCTATCTCTGAATTATTATCGATATACTTTTTTATAAAACTTAATATTTCAATATTACAATCTACAATTCTGTTATGAGTATAGTTTTTATTCAACGAAAAATAACCAAAATATCCCCAGGGATCCTTCGTTTGAGTTCCCCAATCCCAAAGGCCTGATTTGTCTTTTTGTTCAAATAACCATTCTACGGAATCTTTTAAAAACACCGAAGAATTACGGAACATATTTATATAATTAAAAGAAAACATCCATCTTCTCATTTTGTTGTTTTTAAATATATCCGGAAGATTTTTCGGACAATTATTCCAAAAATGTCCGTTTTCAAAAACATGTGCGCCATAATGCCTAAGCATAGCTTCTTCAAGACCGGAAGTTAATTCTTCCCTGCGTTTTAAAAGTAAACTGTTCCTCAGAGGTACCAATCTATCTTCACGAGTACCGAAAACTTCGTGCTGTGCCCTAGCTTCTCTCTCGTACGAATATTCCCCTTTATAGAATGCTGATTCTGCTATGTAAAGCCAATCGTTAAAACAATCATCACAAATATTACTGTAGGGTTGTATCGATTCGATAAGCTCGCATACATCCGCTCTCTGCCACGGAATATCGCGTTCGTTTGAATTGTGATATTTTTCTTCCGATTTCCCATAATAAAAATCTTCCAAAAAATTCATAGCATTTAATAATATATCTCCGTCGGATAATGTTAAACCTATGTACAAGCATCTGTTTATTGCAACGGAAGTTGTAGGGAAAACCGTTTTAGCCGAATAATCTTTTGATCTGAATTTACCCCAATTTCCATGTATTCCTTGTTCGGAATAAAGTTGTTTTACTATATCGCTCGACATATAATCCGGGCGTATTTCCTCAAGAGCCGGATGATTATACGGATAACCGAACAATGAAAATAAGATTTTGTAACGGACTGCGGAATAATCGCAAAAATCGTACAAGGTTTTTACTGTTTTATCAAATTCCATTTTAATATCGTTTATTTCAGTCATTTTTAAATACGCACCATTTTATATTTTTCGTTATTATTTTCCGATGTTTTTAATGCCGTTACCCTATCTCCGAATAAATCGAACAATTTATGCAAATGTGTAACCAATATCCATTTAATATTTTTTGCTGTCATATAATTTAATATGTGAAAAAGCCCGTCCGTTCCTTCGTCATAAGCTGTCGTTTGAAATATTTCATTCATCATAACTAGTGAATTCGGTTTAATTTGTTCGAGCATTTTCGCAACTTCGCGGACTTCCTGTTCAAATCTTCCGTCTTCATTTCCTGCTTCAAATCCTTTTTCAGCCGAAGCATACAGAGTATATATTTCTTCCCGTATAGGTATATTTGCCTTTTCTGCCGGTATGGGAAGTCCCGCATAAGCAAACAAATGAGCGGTTCCGACCGAACGCAAAAAAACCGTTTTTCCGCTGTTGTTGCTCCCGCGTATTAATATACCGCAGCCTGAATCATCAATATCAACATCATTCGGTACTACATTATTGCCGCTGTCTGAAAAGGACAAAAGCGGATCGTATAATTCCTTTATTTGAATTATACCCTCTTCGTTTATATCCGGAAAAATTACCGGAAGACCGATTTTTTTCAATTTTTTTTCGTATTCAATAGAACATTCGTAAAAATTTAATTGATTTAATATTCCGTCAAATTCGTTTAATACACTTTTCGAAACAGATTGAAATAAATCCGATATTTTACTGAAAGCTCCCCCAAGCAGCGCATTTTTTAATTTATTAAAAGGATCCGCCAGTGTTAATCCTACCTGTTCAGGAATCATTTTCGCTTTTGGGGCGAATAATTTCATAATTGTATTTTGGGGAGGAGAAATGATTTTTTCTTTTTCCATAGTATCAAGACTGTATTCTTCAATACGTGAAGCTTCATTCAATTTTATAAAAACTTCAAAAGTATCAAAACCTAATTCGCTTTCATCTGCGTTATCATCAAAATTTTCGAAAGAAACGCAAATATTTACAAGAGAATTGAAATCATTGCCGTTAGTCATCGTATTAATACGCTGCAGCATGTTTTTCAATCCGCTTGACTGCACACGGTATATCACCAGGAGTTCACCTATAGTTTTCAAAGTTTCCAATATATTACGGCACGCATAAGCGCTTATTTTTATAATTTCTCCGGAAGATGAAAATTCTGAATCCGAATCCGAATTTCTGGATATCGAAAATATTTTTTTTCTGGAGTTTTGCTGTTCGTTTTTTATTTTATCAAAGCGTATAAAATGTTCTTTTAAACCTTGAAATAAATTAGGATTGCCAATAAAATCCCGCAATATTTTCGCTCTGTATTCTATATCTTCTTTGTTTTTTAGTATTGATGTTAAAATATCTATAAACTGCCTGCGTTTTATCAAATCGGGACATATTCCCGAAAATATTTTTTCGAGTTGAAAATCTGAAGCCATCGATTCATTTGGAATTATATCACTCTCTCCGCATGAAAACAATAAATTTTGTTTCAAAAAATAACCTCGTTTTCTTTCATGAGTTTTATATTTAACGCTTCTTTTGTTAAGTTATATTTTTTTAGAATATCATAAGCATATGATGATTTCAAATCGGAGCTTTTTACGATCTTAAATGTACGTCTATTTTCATTATCGGAATCAATTATAGTATTAAGCATGGGAAAACCGCCGTTGTTAACTTCGTGGAAATGCGTTACATATAACCCGAAAGCGGAAATTGCTTTTAATTTACCTGCCAGTTCCAAAGTCATCGCGGTTCCTTTTTTTTCATCTGTTCCGGAATATGTTTCATTCAAAAACACAAAACTTTCGCCGTCTGCCTTATCCAGTATATCATCAATCCTTTCGATTTCTTCATACAACCTTCCGCTGTTTACAAATTTTTCATCGGCGGGAAAATGGGAAAAAATCTTTTTAAAAGGATAAAATTCTGCATAACCGCAAAAAACAGGACAGCCTGAAACAGCTAATAATAAATTTAAAGCGACGGTTCTGACATATGTTGTTTTCCCTCCGCCGTTTGCACCGGTTAAAAAATATATGTTTTCATCGGCTGTAAAATCGATATTATTGCCTACAATATTATTGCAGTCTTTTAAAAAAAGAGTTATATCGCAAGCGTTTTTAGCATAAAAAAGGCGGGAGGATGATATATGAGGATACGATACGTTTACCGAATTAATTTTTGCTTTTTCTGCTAATTTATTAATTGTGAAATAGAATTCAATTTCGTTTTTTACAGCAATCAATTTATCGTCAAGCTTATTTTTATAATTTTTATAAAACTGATCCAAAACCAAAAATTGTTCACTATAAAATTTTACCAATGTATTTGATAAATCATCATTTATTCTGATTTCCTTTTGTTTGAAAGGTACACCTATATCGAATCCGAGTTTTTCTATTAATTTTTTTATATAATCATAAATATTTTCATTTTTTCTGTCGTTTATTACCGTTTTGTAATGCGGTGTAAAACGTGCTTCAAAAGTCGATAATTCTTCTACAATTCTTTCTGTTTCCTTAACCGATGTTCTTATTTCATCTATTATGCTTTTTATTTCAAGCATTTTATTTTTTAATATATCAATAAATTTAAATCCGTTATCGAATGACATGACGGTATCATAAACATCACAATATTTTTTGGCGTACCTTCTGAATAAAAGCAATTCTTCGCATTTATTTCTTGCAGTTTTGAAAGCCGTATAGTTTTGTGAAAGAGAAACAAGTTCGTTTCTGAGTTTTTCAAACATATTATACGAATCAATGTTTTCCAAAGCCTGAAATACTTCATGTCTTGCGTAAATTTCATCGGAAGTACAAAGAATTGACATAATATCAGAAACATCTTCTCCCAATAAACGCGTCAAATTTATATCACTATAAATTTCTTTTTCTATTTTTTTACGCTGCGGATCATAATCCAAAAAAATTAATGAAAAATACGGCATGAAACACCTCGCGTGATTATATTTTTATTAAATTATATCATATCTACATGTGTAGCGCAATCATTTAAATGTCAACGTTTAGTTGCTATAATAAACAAAACCTAGAAATTTTTTTATTGTTATAATAATTTTAAATAAATTTTATAATATAAGTAATGTTGAATATATGATTTTTTATACATCAAATTACTTTATAAAATCAAATTATTATAACTTTTAAATTTTATCGTACAATTCGAAATGATTTTTTTCAAAAGATAAAATCTTTTCATCACGCATCCTGCATAATTCTCTTGACATCGCACTCCGGTCAATTGATAAATATTCTGCCATCTGATTTCTGTTGAGAGGTATATCAAAAGAAGATTTACCTTGCTTTTTAGCGTAAAACGATAAATATGACAATAATTTTTCCCGAGTTGTAGGTTTACTAAGGTATCCGATTTTTTGAATTAACGTTAAATTTCTTTCTGATAATATCCTCAATAAATTTTTTATCATTGTGTAATGAAATTTACATGAATTACTGCACAATTTTAATATTTTGTTTATATCTATAAATATAATATCAGTATCACAAGCGGCAACAACATTCACGAGGGATATACCTGATTCTGACATACTATATACTTCTCCGAAAAGCGAATAGTTTTCTATAACCGATATTATCGTTTTCTTTCCCCAAAAATCTTCGTCTGTAATATGAACGGCCCCGTTTATTACAATTCCGACTTCAAAAATTTTATCACCCGCGTGAAAAATATAAGTATTTTTTTGATATGATACTTCCCTCGCGTTTAAACATTTTATCATGGAATAAAGATCCTCTTCTTCGATTCCGTTGAATACCCTAACTTTTTTTAAAATTTTAATATTTATCATAAATCTATCCTTTTTGTTGTTTTTGCAACATACTTATTGTGTTTATTGTATTATAATATAAACATGAAATCAAGAGGAGGTTGGAAAATGATTAGAAAAATAATAAAAATAAATAAAGAAAAATGCAATGGGTGCGGTTTGTGTGTTAAAGCTTGTCATGAAGGCGCAATCGGTTTAATTGATAATAAAGCCGAACTTTTACGCGACGATTATTGCGACGGGCTTGGAGCATGTCTTCCGGTTTGTCCTACAAACGCAATTGAATTCGAAGAACGCGAAGCCATTGAGTACGACGAAAAATCTGTTTTAGAAAATAAAAAAACAAATGAAAAAGTTGAAAAACTTCCTTGCGGCTGTCCGGGAACTAATTCAAAAAAAATCATACGCAAACCTGTTGATTTTTTTGAAACTGACAAAAAATCCGAAATAAAAACAGAAAATAATATTGAAAGCCAACTATCTCAGTGGCCTGTGCAAATAAAGCTGGTAAATATTAACGCTCCTTATTTTAAGGATGCGAATCTGCTTATCGCCGCTGACTGCTGTGCTTACGCGTATGCGAATTTTCACAACGATTATATAAAAAACAGAATAACTTTGATCGGATGTCCTAAACTTGACGATATTGATTACAGTGAAAAACTAACAGCTATATTAAAAAATAATTCTATAAAAAGCATAACGGTCGTCCGTATGGAAGTTCCCTGCTGCGCGGGAATAGTTGCCGCAGTAAAAAAAGCGATAATGGATAGCGGTAATATTATTCCTTTCCAAATAACAGTTATATCAACCGACGGTAAAATATTGGAAAATTAAATTGCAATATAGAACAAATATACTGAAAAAAAGCAGATAAAACTATATATACAGGTTGTTATTTAATTTTACAGTTTGGTTTAAATTTTGTTATTATCAAGTCAAATACAAAAACAAAAATAAAAACGGAGATAAGATTATGAAGGAAAAAAGTGAACAATCTATGTTTTGCTATCAGTGCGAACAAACTATGGGGCAAAAATGCTGTACCGCAAAAGCCGGAATTTGCGGCAAAACAAATGAAGTGGCGAATTTACAGGACGAACTAATCGGTTCATTAATCAGTTTGGCTTCAATATGCGGCAAAAAAACAAACGATACCGAAAAATCATTAATTTTCATTAAAGGTTTGTTTATGACGCTTACCAATGTTAACTTTGATGCTGAAAATATTAAAACGCATACAGAATTAATCCGCAAAGAAAAATATAATTTATGCAAAAAATACAATTACGATATAAATGAATATCCGGATTATCATATGTCGGAATTATGGGCAAATGAACCGGATGAAGACATAAAATCATTAAAATCATTGTTATTATTCGGCTTAAAGGGAATGGCTGCTTACGCGTATCACGCTCATGTATTGGGATATTACGATGAAGAAGTTAATAATTTTTTTGCTTTGGGATTAAATGAATTATACGGAAATGACGCAGCGTTTTTATTAAATACATTAATGGATTTCGGAAAAGTAAATCTAAAATGTATGGAGCTTTTAGACCGTGCAAATAATGATAAATTCGGTTCTCCTGTTCCGGTAACAGTATCGATGAAAATTGAAAAAGGTCCGTTTATCGTTATTTCCGGACATGATTTATATGATCTTGAATTATTATTACAACAAACAGAAGGACTGGGAATAAATATTTATACTCATGGTGAAATGCTTCCCGCCCACGGTTATCCCAATCTAAAAAAATATAATCACTTAAAAGGAAATTTCGGAACTGCATGGCAGAATCAGCAAAAAGAATTTAATGGTATACCCGCACCTGTTTTATTTACGACAAACTGTATAATGCCTCCGCTCAGCAATTACCGTGACCGCGTTTTTACAACCGAAGTTGTATCATACCCCGGGCTTGTCCATATAGGCGATGAAAAAGATTTTACTCCGGTTATAAAACGCGCATTAGAACTTGGAGGATATGAATCCGAAGTACAGCAGCATGGCGTAAACGGCGGAGAAACAATGATGACAGGTTTTGCTCATAAAACTGTTTTATCAGTTGCCGATAAAGTAATAGAAGCTATAAAAAAAGGTGATTTACGTCATATATTCCTTATAGGCGGATGTGACGGATCAAAATCAGGAAGAAGCTATTATACCGATTTTGCAAAAGAAGCTCCTTCTGATACATTAATTTTAACATTGGCTTGCGGCAAATACCGTATAAATGATTTACAAATTGGAAGTATAGGAGGTATTCCGCGTATTCTCGATATGGGTCAATGCAACGATGCCTACAGCGCGGTAAAAGTCGCATCAGCTTTGGCAGAGGCGTTTAACTGCGGTGTTAACGACTTACCTCTTACATTAATTTTATCCTGGTACGAACAAAAAGCGGTTTGTATTCTTCTTACATTATTAGCTCTCGGAATAAAAAATATTTATCTCGGTCCGACACTTCCCGCATTCATCTCTCCGAATATATTAAAATATTTAGTGGATAATTATAATATCAGCGCGATAAAAACACCTGCGGAAGATTTAAAAACAATTTTAGGTTAAAATTAAATTATTCGTTTATATAAAAGCGTATTATCAGGAACGATAAAATTATTCCTGTAAAGCGCTTTTTTATTTTATATTGTTGAAATATCTGTGCTGATAATATATAATGGAAGACAAATACGGTTTATCATCAAATGAACCTTTTAATAATATTCGCAAAGGTAAAATTTATGAAGGACGAGAATAAAATTATATCTCTCATGATGAAAAGGCAATTTTTATCATATCCCGCAAATGAAAAAGAATATGATTTGTTGTACCGTGATGTTTCGCCGGGGCAAAATGTGTATTGGAACGGATTTGGAGATCCTCCCAGCTTGACTTTCAGAGCTTCTTTTAACGATATCGAATATAACAGAAACCGTCAGTTTGAAAGGATATTGATAAAAGGGCGTTTCGGGGGAGGTAATATTGGCTGGATAGAACAAAACGAGCTTGAATTGTTTTCCGGACTATATAAAAAACCGATTGAAAAACCGGACAAAAATCAACTTTTACTTCTCGATTTAATTGAAAACGAGGGTCCGATGACAATTGCCGTTATGAAAGAAATGACCGGAATGCTTGTTCGGGATATCACACCTGTTCTGCATCGTTTGCAAGAAGCATTTTTAATTTATGAAGATCAGTATGACGGAGGCTGGGATCGTGGATGGTATATGTTTTCTGAAATGTTCTCCGATGTCGATTTAAATAAATATTCGCGTATAGAATCTTTGAAAACAGTATTGGTGCGTTATGCCGAACGCTTTGTATATTTTAATTCAAAAATGGCAAAATCATTTTACCGTTTGCCTGAAAGAGATATAAACGCAGCTATAAAAGCGCTTTTGGCAGATGAAATTATAATTGAATATTCCGAAGGTTATATTTTAAAAAAATCAGAAAAAATTTTAAATGAAGATGCGGGAATTATTAAAAAAAAAGTTTATGTTATGCACAGAAACGATGTACTCGTAAAATCAAACGAATATTGGCTTAAAGAAAAATATAACCGAAACGGACTTGATATACTGCAATATATTTTATTAGACGGAAAATTTTGCGGAGCTGTTTTGGGACATTTCAAAAACGGTCCGTATGTTATAGAGGATATTTCGTTATCTTTACCGTATGATGAAATAATAGCCCGAAAAGAAGAAATAATCGAAGCTGTTTATTGTGTTAATGACAGAAACCGCAGTAAAATAAAACTGTATAACGGCATGGAATATTAATATATCTTGCTATTCTAACAAAATAATTCATAATAAATAATATTTTAATATAAAAATAAATTAGCAAACAAAGTTTTTAATCAAGTTAATTATAAGTTTTATATGTATTTATCTATATATGCTGTATTTATTATCAAATTGGTTGTTTTATGATTTATTATTTATTTTAAATTTGAACTTTATTAATTGATTTTATAAATGTTTAATGTATAATAGTTAATTATATTTATTTAAATAAAACGGAGGTTTTGTGCCAGGTGAACGAAGTAATTAAAAATATTTTAACAAGACGAAGCATACGTTCATTTCAAGCGAAAAAAATATCGAAGGAAGATCTTGATTTTATAACCCAAGCCGCGATATACGCACCGAGTGCGCGTAATTTACAGTCGTGGAATTTCACGGTGGTTCAAAACAAAGAAATGATAGATAAACTGGCAAAAATAACAGCACGTGAAATCAAACAGGATGATTTTGATTTTTACGATCCCGATGTTTTGATATTTGCTACTAATGATAAAAATTGCAAATTCGGACGCGAAGATTGTTCCTGCGCTTTGCAAAATATATTTCTTGCGGCTCATTCGCTCGGGATAGGATCTGTTTGGGTAAATCAATTATTCGGGCTCGAAGATGTTTCTGATTTGAGAGAATTATTATCGGAAATGAATATACCGGAAAATCATATGATATGCGGTGTAGCCGTTCTCGGATACGCGGACAGCATACCCGGTAAACCTGTGAAAAATAAAAACAATATACGTTTTGTGTTATAAAATGTTAATATTATTATATTTTTAAACAATAACTATTGACAAAAAACATAAATTTATTTATAATATGATTTGCACTGTTTTTTTGTGTCTGTTATATAATTTGCAAACAAACCTGTGAGGTGTATCTTTTGGAAGGAAAATCTGCTCTGATAAATATAGCCGCTGTAATGAGCGGGGAAATTGATAAGTTAATATTAGAATGCAGTGTTCCGGCGGAGGATGATTTAATTTCCGGCGTGGTATTTTATGATATTAAAGTAAAAGGTATTGTAAAAAATATGTCCGGCTATGTAAATCTGACAGCTGAAATAGAAGCTCCGAATAAAGCCGTTTGCGCGCGATGTCTTAAAGAAATTGAAGGTATCCATAAAACAGAAATAAACAAAACTTTAGCGGCTGCGGGAACACTTGAGGATGAATGCTCCGATAATGTTGTAGATAGTTATATTATTGTCGAAAACAATACGCTTGATCTTAATTTAATCGTATCGGAACAAATCCTGCTTGATTTTCCTTTGCGTGTTTTATGTGATGAAAAATGCCGCGGATTATGCCCTAAGTGCGGTATAAATTTAAATGAAGCAATCTGCGAATGCGATCATAAAGAAATCGATCCCAGGCTTGAAGTTTTGAAGAAATTATTGGAATAAAACGAAAGTCTATACAAAAACAAATAAAAATTAAAAATATATCGGCTTTGCGGCAGGTTTAACAAAGGAGTGAAATAATAAAATGGCTGTACCAAAGAGAAAAGTATCGAAAGCCAGACGAGATAAAAGACGTTCTAGCACATGGAAACTTGATATGCCGGGAATGGTTAAATGTCCCAAATGCAGCGAATATACGCTGAATCACAGAGTATGCCCCTCATGCGGAACATACGGCGGGAAACAAATAATAGCGATAAAAGACAGAGCATAAACTAAACTAAATTACCGATTAAATATTTTTGCAGCATTTGTGTCTGCATATATGATTCAGACACGGGCGTATATTTAAAGATACGCCTTTTGTTTTTTTAAGGAAAACACCAAATGGTAAAAATTTTCGATGTTATAAGCGGTTCCGCCGCGGCAGAATCCGGTATTTTGCCGGGTGATTATCTTATATCGATAAACGGGCACAATATAAATGA
>JAVBPA010000001.1:0-126384 GCA_031549925.1 Eubacteriales bacterium | reverse complement strand
CTTTACTCTTGCGGACTATATTTTGAACATCTTTTCGGCTTTTTTATCCTTTTTTTGTTATCGGCCGCCTTTTTTTATCTTCGTTTTTCTTGCTTAAATCAACTTCCTTCCTACTGTGGATCTTACTTTGAGAATTTACGTTTTTTTTTAATATTACAAGAAGTTATGTTTTTGTTTTTATTGAAATATCGTTTCGGCGTCCTGAAAATACATATTTTTTCTAATAATCATATAATCAGGTTTATTATAATATTCAGAAATTACTGATGCTATATAATCGGGATTTAAATAATTATCGCTTGAAGCGTTTAATATAACATTCGCGGTTGTTTCGTTAAAAGTTATCTTTTTTATTTGCGGAAGAATATCAGTTTCTATATATCCGTTCTTTGTTCGTTTTTTTACTATTAATTTATCCTCGTAAAAAAGTTTATTTGATTCTGATATATCATCATTAAATAAGATATCATATTCAGCCCATTTTATATCTGAAAATTTTGTGGAAGGAGAATATACATCAATTATGTTTAAGTCTTTTGTAAAATTGTTGTTTAAATTCATTTTTAATTCATTATAATCAACTTTATCAATTAACTTTATATCAACCAATTCGCAGATACTTTGTATACCTATCGAAAGAGGAAGCGCGAAAACTATTTTCGGATGCGGATTAAAGCCTTCTGAATACCATACCGGAATTTCAGCCCGAATAATAGCAGTTTTCATTGTTCTCAATAAATCCAAATGTGAAATATATTGCAATTTTTCTATTTTACAAAAACGTATTCTTATATTTTCGGACACCATTTGTTATTTCCTCCGATTTGATTAGCTCCGCAGCCGGAACATTGTTCAGAACAGTTTTGTGTTATTTCTCCACGGTAAGCTTTATCACGTTCTGATAATAAAAATTTTTTACTGACACCGCAATCTATTATATCCCAAGGAAGAATTTCATCATCGGAAATTTTTCTGGTTGTATAATAATTTATATCGATGTTTGTTTCATTAAAAACATTCATCCATTTATTATAATCAAAACATTCATCCCATGAATCAAATTTTATTCCGATTTTATTTGCATATATCAAAGACTTTGATAATAATCTGTTCCCTCTGGCAAAAACTCCTTCAATCTGGCTTATTTTAGAATCATGCCATGAATATCTTATTCTTTTATCTTTTAATTTTTCACCCAAGTATTTTTGTTTTTCAACAATCGTTTCGATAGAATCTTGACTTTCCCATTGAAACGGAGTAAAAGGTTTAGGTATAAAACAAGAAGAACTTACTGTTATTAACGGCGGACGTTTTTTATTCGCATTGTTATAATAAGAACTAATTATATTTTTTATTAACTGCGGAATTTTGTCTATATCTGAATATGTTTCTGTCGGAAGTCCCAGCATAAAATATAATTTAACCTGGTCTTTTCCTGACTCAAAAGCTGCGGAACAAGCGTTTAATATGTTTTCTTCCGTAATATTTTTATTAATAACATCGCGTAGTCTTTGACTTCCGGCTTCTGCCGCGAATGTCAATCCGCTCATTCTAACAGAAGATATTTTTTCTGCCAATTCTGCTGAAAAACTATCCGCGCGGAGAGAAGGGAGAGACAATCCTACTTTCAATTTTTCAGTCCAGGAAAGAAGTAAATCAGTCAACTCACGCAGTCCGCTGTAATCGCTTATACTAAGCGAACACAATGATATTTCATCATAGCCTGTATTTTTATATAACGTTTTTGATTGTTCCGATATAACTTCGGGAGATTTTTCTCGTACGGGACGGTATATCATACCTGCTTGACAAAATCTGCATCCTCTTATACAACCCCGGTATACTTCCGTTACTATCCGGTCATGGATTGTTTCGATATAAGGCATAACAAATTTATCCGGAAAATACATTCTGTCGAGATCATTGACAATTCGTTTTTTGATTCTTACGGGTATATCGTCATATAACGGAATATATTGTTTTATTGTTCCGTTATCATTATATTGAACTTCATATAGCGAGGGAACATAAAATCCGCTGAGTTTCGCGGCAGAATGTAGTAATTCCTGTTTTCCGCAGTTCCTCATTTTTGAATATAATTCTATAAATTCAGGTAAAGCTTCTTCTCCTTCGCCCACCAATATAATATCGAAAAAATCTGCTACAGGTTCACTGTTATAAGCACAAGGGCCTCCTCCGATAATTAAAGGCATATCATCTCCCCTGTCAGATGACAGGAGCGGTATATCCGCTAAATTCAACATATTTAATACATTTGTATAACACAGTTCATATTGTAATGTAAAACCTATAATATCAAATTTACTCAAACAGTCTCCGCTTTCGAGCGCGCATAATTTTATATCATTTTTACGCATCGCATCTTCCATATCACCCCACGGAGCAAAAGCGCGTTCACACCAAACATTCGGCATATTATTCAATACACCATACAATATCCTCATTCCTAAATTTGACATGCCAATTTCATATGTGTCCGGAAAACAAAACGCAAATCTTACATCAATTTCGGATTTGTCTTTAATTGTTTGTCCGAATTCTCCTCCGGTATAACGTCCGGGTTTTGTGACACTTTTTAATATCGTATTATAATTCATTTATTTTTTATTCTCTCTAAATATAAATATTAACACTAAAAACTTTTAATAAAAATTATTATCATAAATAAAAACTTGAATACAAATATATTTTTTATTTTTAATAAAACAGAATGTTTTAGATATTTATTGCAATAAAATTATTGCGAAAGCAATTCCGCATAAAACAAATATTTTTTGATTTATGGGTTTATTTTCGTAAATATATTATTATTTTATAAAACCATTTTTAAAATTTCAGATTTTTTGAAAGCGGATCTTTTTGCGGGAATTCTAATAAATAATGGGGAAACTATAAAAGTTTCCCCTCCGCAAATACTATTTATAATTTTATCCTTTATATTATATTTTTCCAATACAAATATCCGTAATTATAATTATAGGAATTAACCAGAATATTTGATATAAAACAATGTATAACGAAGCGACCATAGGTAATATGTTAAGCGTTATAATCATTGTGGTTAATATTAAACCGACAAATATCGAAAACGCTTTAACAACTGTGTTGTTTCTTATTACATTGATAACTCGTCCGCATAATGAAAGCGTTTGGAGCAGTGCTTTGGCTGAATTTTTAGAAACAATACCGCTGTCAAGCGATTGTTTTATACCTTCATTTTTATTAAGCGTTTTTAATTTTAATACTTTAACCGGATATTTTGATATTTTTATACGAGAGCTAAGCATCTGATCATCGATGTTAGGATCAAAAGTTTTGATACTGACACAAACACCGATTTTTTGCAGCTGAGCAAGCAGGGGTTCGAAATCAGGATCAATAATATATTGTACATCGATTTTGGCGGCTAGCTGATATTCATATACCATATACATAACGCTCATTTCGCCGGGGAGTTCTTCGGTATTGGATTCTCTCGGTAAATATATTCCTTTTGATTTAATATATTGAGCTTTACCTATATAAACATGTTTTTCGTCAATCATAGCTTCTATTCCGTTTGAAGCTATTTCTATAATGTCGATATTTTCACTATGGTCCAAATCATTCGTTGCCACTTCAAAAACATCAGCAAGCGGACCTCCGATTTTTATAAATAAACTGGCCAGGCTAAATATTATATAATCTATCCGGTTGTTGCCGTACACTTTCATGTTTTTTACTTTTACTCCGTATGACGGAAAAACTTCTTTGTCGTCAAACGATACGGCATTGGCTTTTGAATATTCATTTATCGAATTTTCTCCGATAATAGCACTTTCGATTCCGTATGCTTCTTTTGAAGCTTTATAAAAAGGATAACTGTATGTAAAAATTATTGAAACCGGCATACTTATCAAAAGAGAAATGTACGAAAGCTTTAAAGAATCAAATATATTTTTTGTAATAAACAATTCTACCGCAAAAAACACAAGCATTATTATTAAGAGAAGCGGAATTAAAATCAACGCGGTGTTCTTTGTTTGTGAAGGCGCTTTCATTCGTCCGAAAAATCCATCAGTAAAAGCTGCTTTTTCAATTTTAAAAATATTAGGATTCTGCGGAATGTATTCGTTTAATATTTCTTTTTCGGGAGCTGATTCTTCTTCGCTCAATTTTACTATCATATGTTTCGGACGTTTTGAAGCTACGATATTAAAACTGTATATTTCGCGTCTTGTATTAAAAAATTCACCCAATAAAACGACAAACACACAAAATACAACGGCGAAGGTAAATAACTTTATCGTTTTTCCTTCCGCGAAAAACGATGATATTATGTATAAGAATGAAAAAATAATTAATAAAGCGGAAAAGCTTTCAACATCGGGTTTTAATTTAAAAAGATCTTTTAAACCTTTTACAGCTTGCTTGTATATCAATGCCGCTCCGATAAATAAAAATTGTAAATTTATCATTACATGTACGAATGAATATATCAAAGGATTTACCGGTGAAGGAAGTGTTCCTCCGAATAAATTTATATTTTCATATAAAAATGTAATAATAAATAACACAGTGCATATCAAGAGTTTTATTAATATTTTACTGTAACGTTTCTTGTATTCTAAAACTATTCCTTCGGTTTGCGAAAGTGTTTTATATTCAACAATTTTTTCCGGCTTTTTTTCTTTTTTATTTATTTGCTTTTCGTAATCGGTTTCGTTGATTTCTTTTTCGACTTCTGTTATTTTATCAAAACCCACCGTTTTACTAAGTTCATCTTCCATACCGAAAGCCATCATTATTTTTACATCGGTGTCGTCGACTTCGTTTGTTTTTTGATAAAAATCATCTTTAGATTTTTTACTTTTTTTATTTTTTTTATTTGTTTTATCGTTTTGATTTAAATTTTTTTTATTTTCAATGTCTGTTTGTGTTTTTATAGTTTGTGTTAACTCTTTTTTACTGACTTTGCTTTTAACCTTATATCTGCTCTGTGAATTATCATCCTGTTCGATTATTGTTTCAGGTGGGTTTATATGAGAATCCTTAAATGTTTTTAATACGGTTTTGTTTGAGTCGGAGATATCGTTTTCATTTATTTCTTCTGTATTTTCCGATGAATCATCAATGTTTTCAAAAGGGTATTCTTCAATAAATTTTTCATCAGTTTCTTCTTCATTTACAGTATCTTTATTGATTTTTTCCAAATCCGATTCAATAGGCTGCATAAATTTTTGATCGCTCTCAGGCATATATTTTTTTATCAGTTCATCAATATCAAGCCCTTCGAGCGGATCATCAACTTTTTTTATAGATATATCTTTAGATTTTTTTTCATTTAATAAATCATTATTTTTTTTATCGGGTATTATGTTTTTATCTGATTTTATATTACTATCTTCCGATGATTTGTTATCATACTTTTTAATATCTTTTTTTAATTTTTGAAGAAGGTCGTCAGCAGATAATTCTTTTTGTGTTGATTTATCAACACTATCATTTCTATCATTCTTATCCATGATATTTATATATCCAATTCAATTGAAATTATCGGATATATATACTCCCTTCGTTTATAGTTAATATTTATATTTATCATTTTATAAATTATCACGCTGCCTGACTATTTCAAATAATATAACCGCCGCAGCAGCCGAAACATTAAGTGAATTTATTTTGCCTTTCATAGGAATTGATATCAAATAATCACTCTTCTTTTTAAGTAATTCAGAAACACCATTACCCTCACCGCCCACAATAACAGCGGCTGCACAGGTTATTTCACATTTGTTATATTTTTGACCTTCCATGTCGGTTGAAAAGATCCATACTCCGCGTTTCTTAAGTTCGTCGATTGTCATCGCTAAATTAGAAACTCTTGCGATTTTTATATGTTGAATAGCTCCTGCTGATGCTTTGCTAACTATTCCTCCCAAACCCGAAGAACGCCTTTTTGGTATAATAACACCATGTGCACCGGAACATTCCGCACTTCTGATAACAGCTCCTAAATTATACGGATCTTCAACTCCGTCGATTATAACAATAAACGGTTTTTCATTTCTTTCTTCCGCTGTTTTTAATATATCTTCAATATTTGAAAATTCTATATCAAGTGCAATAGCTGCAACACCTTGATGCGAATCGTTATCGCATAACATTGATAACTTTTCATTTCCGGCTTCAACTAACGGAATACCGTTTTCTATAGCTTTTGATTCAATTAGTTTTAAGGAACCAGTTCTTTCTCCGATTTTTATATAAATTTTATCAATGCTTCTCCCGCTTTTTAAAAGTTCAAGAACAGCATTTCTTCCGTATATGATATTTTCATTTTTTTCATGTGTAAATTGTTCTTTTTGATTTATTGTTTTATTATTTTGATATTTAATTTTTTCGGTGCTTTTTTTTGTGACATTACCGTTCATTTTGTAAAAAAATCCTTAATTGATTGTAGATATATAATTTTTATATTTTTATTTGAAAAAGATGAACAAGAATACATATTTGTATTTGTTTTTTCGTTAATTTATCTATAAAATTATTTATTAATTAAAACTAAGATATTCATATTTGGGTATTATTAAAATATTTTATAATTGTTATATTATATTACTATTTCAAGTTATTATATCATATAATAATTTAGTTGTATATAGTAATTTTTAATTATTTATAAAAAAAGACACATTACAAACGTAATGTGCCGTTTCTTATTTGACAGATAACTTAATTATTTATAATAATTCAATTATTGCTTCATTGCTTCAAAGCATTTGCTGCAATAAACCGGTCTGTCGTTGGAAGGCTGGAACGGAACTCTTGCTTCGTTTCCGCATCTTGCGCATGTTGTGGTAAACATTTCTTTTACCGGTTTGCCGTTATTTTTTCTTAAATCACGGCACTTTTTGCATCTTTGAGGTTCGTTTTGGAATCCTCTTTCTGCATAAAATTCCTGTTCGCCGACTGTGAATGGGAAATCTTCACCACAATCTTTGCATTTTAACATTTTCTCTTCGTACATTACAATACCTCGCTTTATATTGTTCAAAAAAATCTTGCCCCCAGACGGATTCAAACCGACACCTTTGGATAAACAACGCTCTGTTTTAAGCTATTCGGGCATATAGAATAATACATACAAACACATGTATGATAATTATTACAGTCAAATATAAATCATTGATATTGAAATCAAGCCCCGTCTTTTGACGCGGCCATCGGAATTGCCACGAGACGGATATTTATATCAGCTTTTTAATTTTTGTTTTAATTCTATATATAGCGTTGTCCACCGTTTTTTTTGAATTCATAAGCGAATCTATAATATTACGGTATGAGTTTTCGAGTATATACAGCCAAAAAACCGATTTTTTTTCTTTAGTTAAACTATTGTAGATAATATTCATCAAATATGCTAAATTCTCATGGCTAATCGCCGTTTGTTCTGGGTCAAATACTGGATAAATGACGCAATTGTTTTTATGTTTAAACTTATCTTTTATATTGATTATATAAACGGTTCCTTATACACAGTTATGTATTTGTTATAATTTATTATTTTTAAAAAATAATTTTATACAAAAATCGTTTTATATAAAGCCGCCGGCAAATTAAATAAAAATACCTTTTCCTCGAAAATTCAATTTATACAAATGTATATAATGTATTATTTTCTACGTATTCTTTACACAATTCACCTAATACATTATAACATTAAAACATTTATTGTCAATACTTTTTATAAAAATTTTTAATTTTTTTATAATATTTTATTCAAGCAGATAATTCACTTCTCCGGAGAGCAGAGCCAAAATTCCCCTATAAACTATTTCAGGTTTGTCGTAAAAATTAGCTTTCATTTTATCGAGTTGTAATTTATTATCGAGTTTTAATGTTAAATTTAAAATATCCTCATCGTTCTCTCTTATAACACAATTGATTTTATATTCACGATCATCAATTTCATCGCTTGTACATTTAATTTGCGATCCGCGTTTTTTAAAAGAAAGAAGCCGAAGCGCATTCTTTAAACTTTTTTCTTTTATTGTTGCTAAAATATTACTTTCTAAATTATCCGCAACATTTTTACCTTGTTCGGTAATTATATAATATTCTGTCCCTCCGGTTTTTTTTTCAATTATATTACCGGTATCAAGCAGCTCCGCAAAACTTTCGGCAAAATCAAAATAATTTACAACACCATCTTGAACAACGATATCATTTATATCGGCAAATTCCATCGGAAATGAAACATTTCTCATTAAATATAGAATGAAAATTTTAATATCGTTCTTTTCTTTTAATTCAACTTTCATCTTAAATATCCGTTCTATTATCAAATGTTATAGTTATATATCAGAACAACCTAAAAACAAACCCATAAAAATTTGGATATACAGGTATTATTCAAATCTATATAAATAAAATATTTTATTGTTGAAAACTGTAAACAGCATATACAACTCGCTATCTAAACCGATATTCTAATAGATATATCGAATTATCGATAGATGAGAACAGGCGAGTATTTTTACCCGCCTGCTCAAAACGGTTATATAAACCGTGTTAATATTTATTGCTTAAGAACCAATATCCTCATCTTCTACAGTAACAACAACAGTTTCATACGATTCATAATTTTTAAATTTTGTTCTGGTGAATATATTGTATCCAAGCCAGGGGAAACTCTTCACATTTGATAATTCTTTACTTACCATATATGCATGTTGATATGTGAAAAGCGGCATAACAGGCATATCAGCCGCAAGAATTTTTTCCGCGTCAAGAAGTTTTGCTATGCGGTCAGATTCTTTTTTAATATCTATTATTTCGTCAAACATTGAATTATATTCAGCATTGTCATAACCTGTTATATGCGGAACATCTTCAAAATTACCGGAAGACAAATCTTTCGCACCTCCGGCGTATTGTTTCGCATAAGGAGCAAGAGACGACCATGCGCTTGATGATAAAGCTTGTAAATCTATGGCTATAACATCAAAATCACGTGTTTCATAAGCATCTTGGAATAAATCATTAAATAAATCATATTCTGTTACTGATTTATATGACTGTGTTCCAAGTTCGCGAATAGTTACATCAAAACCGAGTTCTTTCCAAACGCCAACACAATATTCCGCGACCGCACGGTCTACTTCGTTCGGACGGATTGTAATAGTGAAATTCTTAACCGAAACATTTGCTGAGCTGATTAAGCTTTTTGCTCCAGCTAAATCTGCACTCGGCGATATTAACTGACCGCCTTCTTGTCTGAAAGTTTTTTTGGTTGTCGTACCAAAAATACCGTTTTCATTGACCATACCGGTTGCCGGAGTAGCATAAACCACTAAATCAGCTATTGTATTTCTGTCAAGAGCCATTGAAAGCGCTTTTCTTACATTTGAATCATTAAAAGGAGCTTTTGTTGTATTGAAGAAATATGTATGGGTATTCATTGTATCTTCAATAGTTACTTTATCTTTGTATTCGGCACGGCTTGAAAGAGGAATTTCGCTGATGTATAAAATCTTTTCTTCGTTATAAGCAGCAAGCTGGTCAGAACCGCTCATAGAATAATCAACTACAAGTCTGTATGGTGTAACATACTTCTTTACGCTGTCATCTTCCACATCTCTGTAATAATAAATATTTCTTTCGATAGTAAGCTGGGACCCTGCTGTTAAAGTTCTTATTGTAAAAGGACCGTTTGTAACTATAACAGAAACGTTTGTCGCCCAGTCAGTAACTTTATTAACCGCGTCTTCACGGAGCGGCACGAGTTTCGGAGATGCACAATATCTCAAAAATCTGTCAACATCAATATCTTTGGTAAATTGAACTTGCAATACTTCTTTATCCGCTGCATATAATCCAAGGTCGTCTATTGACATATCACCTTTTTTTACTTCTACTGCATTTTTAATTTCAAAAAGCATAGATGCGGAATCACTCATAAATTCAGGTTCAAGCAATCTTTTCCAAGCAAAAACATAATCATCCGCAGAAACTTGACGTCCATCGCTCCATGATGTTACCTGAAGCGTAAATTCAAGCATATAATAATCTTCTTCGGGAATTGTTTTGTATTTCCAGCTTTTTGCGCCCGCCGGAACAACTTTGCCTTTATCATCAACTTTTGTCAAACCTTCATATATTAAACCGAGAATCTTCATCGACGCTTCATCGGTTAATGCAACGGCCGGATCAAAATTCTTTATTTCGGTCGTCAAATACACCGGTATAGTAGCGCCTTTATCTTCTTCTTCGCCCTCAGTACAACCGACAAGAATCCCTGTCAACATAACCAGGCACATTAACAAAGATAAAATTCTCTTCATGAGATAAATCCTCCTCAATATTTAAAAATAGCTAAATTAAACGAAAATAACTTTTCATTAATAAAACTGTATTATTTACCGATATATTATAACATTAAATCTTAATTTAATCAATGGTTATTATCATCGAATTCTAAATTTTTACACGATTTATACACATGCACAATTACTAACTTCTGTTTTATGCAACATATACAATAATTTGTATAAAACATTATTTATAAATAATACCATTATATTAAAACAATCGGATTTTTATTCGTTTGAAATTGAATAATTATATAAATAATTTACAATAATAAAATAAATAAAGAAAGGTTATTTATTTTTATGGATAATAAGTTTGTCAGAACAGATTTGGCTCTTGAAACGTATAATGGAAACGAAACCGAAGAAGGCTTAATAAAAGGAGTCGTATGCAATGAAAAAATAATAGAAAACAGAAGTGTTACAACACTTGAAGTATTAAATGAAACGGGAGCTGCTGCCGCAGGTAAACCAATCGGAAAATATATCACAATTGATGTCGGAAAAGTATGGCTTGACGACAGTGACAATAACGAATGTTGTTCTTTTATCATAGCGGAAGCAATTAAAGAACTTGATCCGGAGAACAACCGCAGCCGGGGAACTCTCATCGGGGGGCTAGGCAACCGATATATTACAGCAGACGCCATAGGTCCCCTGACAGCAAAAGATATCAATGTTACACGCCATATAAAGGAACAAGCGCCGCAATTATATAATTCTATCGCCGGAGGGGAGGTTTCTGTCGTAGTACCGGGTGTAACTGGACAAACCGGTATTGAAACGGTTGAATTGATACGAGGTGCAGTTGAAAATGTAAAGCCTTCATTGATAATAGCAATCGATGCTCTAGCGGCAAGAAATGTTAACAGGCTCGCAACTACTGTGCAGTTAACTAATAACGGAATAGCTCCGGGTTCGGGTATAGGAAACCGCAGGAGCGCAATTGACAAAACAAATTTAGGTATACCGGTAATTTCTATCGGAGTACCGACTGTTGTCGATTCATCAACAGTTGTTTATGATGTCCTTGAACAAGCGGGTATTGAAAATATAAGCGATGAATTATCAAAAATATTAGAAAACGGAAAAAGTTATTTTGTCACATTGAAAGACAGTGATATAGCAGTAAACGTTTTATCTTCTATAATAGCAAGGGCAATAAATATAGCACTCGGGAACGATTTCGAATAATTTCATACTTTCCTTAATATATTTATTATGTGAATAAAAATCTTCGCATAAGATAATATCGAAAAGGAAGGACGGCTTAATTGTGAAATTAAATTATCATCCCTACTATAAAGTTAAATCTGTCGGTTATAACCTGTTAAATGTTTTAAGAATTCTGTTGTTTTTGGCAGCCTTATCATTTATTATTTTTATTTTTTTCGCTGAGTTATCAGTAAATAACGAATTATCAATTAATAAAAATTTATCAGTTGACAGTAATATATCAGTCGGTAATGAATCACAAAATAATAAATTATCATCAAATGATAATATTGTAAATGAATTAGAAAAATCTGAAGCTTTATCGGTTTATGACGAAAATAAATACGATAATAATTTACTTAAAAATAATAATTCGGATAATGATCTTTTTTATAATACCCAAAAACCGGAAAATTCATTAAATATAAAAAAAGCGGATATCAGTGCAAATATTTTACTTTCCGCGATAAACGAAACTTCATATGATGTGGATTTTTCGTCAATCGCTAAAAATATATCTAAAAAGTCAGATAATATATTCCCGGTTATAAAAACATCAGAAGAAGTTTTAAATTTGAAAAAAGACCCGCTTGTTTTAATTCTTCACACTCATGGAACAGAAGCTTATTCCAACGGAGAGTGGTGCGAAACAGATTATAACTTCCGTTCTGATGATATAAATGAAAATGTTGTGGCAGTCGGTGAAGCAATGTATGAAACTCTTCTATCAAACGGTATTCCTTCGATACACTGCACTGTCATGCATGATAAAGATTCCTATATCAATTCATATTCGCGGGCTGCCGAAACAATAAAAAATTATCTTGCCGAATATCCGACAATAAAATATGTATTTGATATACACCGTGACGCAATTGCAAAACCTAACGGAGATATAATACGTCCGGTTACATACGATAAATACGGAAATTCCGTAGCTCAAGTTATGAGTGTCGTAGGAACTGATTTTCTCGGAGCTTCACATCCGAACTGGCGTGATAATTTATCATTGGCAACTTCTTTGCAATTACAGCTGGACAATATTTGTGAAAATATTGCACGTCCTATTAATATACGAAGCGCAGCTTTTAACGAACAATATTCCAAAGGTTCTTTGCTTCTTGAAATAGGATCATCAGGCAACACATTGGAAGAAGCTAAAAATGCGGCTGTTATTTTGGGAGAAGCTATTGCACAAATTATTATAACAACGGATTAAAATTAAATAAAAACTTAAACGGATATTTAAAAATGAAGAATTTAGTAATTGTATTGATGACCAGCTTAATAATATTTTCAATCGGTTTTTTTATCATATATAACGATATATCCAAAACAAACAGCAATTACGGCGAAGATAAATATTTTGTAAAATACAATAAAATAAACGAATTTGAAGCGAATATTAATTTATTGGGTTATAATTATAAAATTGATCTTGAAAAACTGGATTATATAATAAAAAATATTAATCGGGCATTGGATATTAATTCAATGTATACTCCGCAAACATTATTAAAATACAAAGAATATATTTACGGTTCATACAATGAATCAATTATAAGAACAAAATATATTTTAAAATATTTTAGTTAATCAACGCCTATCATGTTTTGATATACTCCATGATTTTTCGCTTCGATTATAGTAGCTCCGCATATTTTTGAATAAAATTCTGCGGGGCCCACCCATCCGATAACCGCATAACCGTATCCTTTTTCCCTCATTGAATTCAAACAACATAAAGTTAATGCTTTGCCTATTCCCTCACCGCGCATTGATTCAAGAACTCCTACTGGCCCGAAATAACCGAGAGCTGTAGCATCATAACAGGCAAAGCCTGTTATTTTTTTTTCACAAACCGCTATATAACAGGAAACCGGATTATTATAAAATGCTTTTGTACATTCATTAGCCCAGCCTTCAGAAAAATTCGTTTTAATAAATTCCAGTATTTTAGCATAATCGGGAGCCATGGCTTTTTTAATTTTAATGTTTTCCTCAAGTCCTTCTGTATAATTAATTATTTCAGGCATTTCATACAATCTGACAAGCATATCCGGCATATAATTTACCTCACATTATTACGATATTTTTACTAAAACTTAATATATATTTAATTATTTTAATATATACTATACAGTTAAATGTTTTATATATTTATAAAAATAATGCGGAAACATCAGCTAAGGAATTGAAAACAAAATCAGGTTTTTCATTTTCGGAAGCTTTTTCAATATCGTTTATTTTAGTTTCTCCAGTTAAAACTAGTACGGAAGTTACTCCGTGAAGCTTACCCAAAGCAATATCGGTATACAATCTGTCTCCGAAAATACAAATTTCATCTTTTCGGAAGCTTGTATATTCACAAATCATATTGATTGTCATAACTTCCGGTTTCCCGAAATAAACAGGTTTAATTCCGGTTGATGCTGTTACAAAAGCGGAAATTGCACCGCTGTCGGGAATAAAACCGTTTTCTGTCGGACAGTTAAAATCAGGGTGAGTCGACAAATATTCCGCTCCGTTTCTAATCAAATTACAAGCTATATTTAATTTATCATAAGTAAGCGTTGTATCAAAACTAGTGACGACTATATCGGCTTTATCCGACAATTCAATACCGTTTGCTATAAATTGATTTTGCAATTCATCTGTTCCTATCAAATAAATCTTTTTTCCTGTACGGTATCTTTTTAAATATTGTATAGTAACATCACCTGAAGTCAGAATTTCATTGGATTTGGGTTCAAAACCCAGTTTCGTTAGTTTGGTTATATAATAATCTGTCGAATGTGAAGCATTATTTGTAAAAAACAATATATGCTTGCCGTTTTTTCTCAGATTGTTAATTAATTCAATGGCGAAATCGAATACATCGGAACCCAAATATATCGTCCCGTCCATATCAAAAACAAATAATTTTTTTTCTTTAATATCTTTGTAATTCATTTTAAAATATTATAACTACCATTTCGGAGAATTTTATGAATACTGTAATTGGAATCGATGTAGGCGGAAGCACTACAAAAATTGTCGGAATTAAAAATGGCGGAGAACTTATTGAACCTTTATATGTAAAAGCAGCAGATCCTATAACTTCAATATATGGTGCGTTCGGTAAGTTTACCGTTGAAAATTCGCTTGATTTAACTAATATCGAAAAAGTAATGGTAACCGGTATCGGATCAACATATATATCGAAATCGATATACGGTTTGAATTGTATAAATTGTCCCGAATTTACTTGTATCGGAAAAGGCGGCTTGTATTTATCCGGTCTCGATAATGCAATAGTTGTCAGCATGGGAACAGGAACAGCTATCGTTCATGCTTCGGGAGAAAATAATATAGAATATTTAGGAGGTACCGGAGTCGGAGGAGGTACCTTAATGGGATTATCAAAATTGCTGCTTGGAATGGATACTACAAAACATATAGTTGAGCTTGCTTCCGGAGGAGACATAAGTAAAATCGACCTGCGCGTGCGTGATATGACAAACAAGGATATTTTGCCCGGTGTATCAGTGGATATAACCGCTTCGAATTTCGGAAAAGTCAGCGATTTAGCATCAAAAAACGATATAGCTCTTGCTATCATAAATATGGTTTTTGAAACTATCGGAATGTGTTCGATATTCGCCGCAAGAAGTTATAATACAAAAGACATAGTTTTGACCGGTAATTTAACAACAATACCTCAATCCATCGAAATTTTTAATAATTTAAATTCTCTTTTTGATATAAATTTTATAATACCCAAACGAGCGCAATTCGGAACTGTTATAGGAGCTGCTTTATGTGCCGAGTATTAAAAATCTATGCTTATTAATAATAAACTGTATTTTAATATTTTGAATTTTATGAAAATAAATAATATGTTTTTATGATTTACTTTGGTTATTAAAATATATTAACATCAATGTTTTTTAGATAATATAAAATTTATTCCGGCATATTTTATTTATATCATTTTACAAAAAATTAATCAATAAGTTTATAAATTTTTCACTGAATTATTTTTTTATAAAAAAGAAGCCGCCTTGCAATGATTGTTAATTCAATGATTGTTCGGGGGCCTCATTTTTTTATTATTCTTCTGTTTTTTCTTTAGCTTTTTTTTCTTTTTTTACTTTGTTTTCTTCAACTTTTACTTCGCCTTCGCCGATGAGTTTAATAACAGCCATTTCAGCTCCGTCGCCTTTGCGGGGACCAAGCTTATATATAGCGGTATATCCGCCTGCTCTTTCGGAATATTTAGGTGCGATTTGATTAAACAGTTTAGCGACAACTTCTTCTTTTGTTATATAAGCAAGCGCCATACGGCGTGTAGCTAATGTATTTTTCTTGCCGAGAGTAATCATCTTCTCAGCTTCACTGCGAACTTCTTTAGCTCTTGTGACTGTAGTCTCCATAGAGCCGTTTTCCAGCAGATACGTAACCAAACCGCGAAGCATTGCTCTGCGCTGGCTGGTTGGTCTGCCTAGCTTTCTATTCGCTGGCATCGTTTTCCTCCTTACAAAACCGGACGCTGCGATAAAATCTCATACTTATCGTCCGATATGATTAGATATCCGGTATATTACCGTAATTTAGATGTAATAATTGTTTTTCAGAACAAAAACAATATAGCTTTTATTCTTCTTCCTTCTTTAAATCGAGACCAAGCGAATGAAGCTTTAAAATGACTTCTTCAAGTGACTTTTTACCTAAATTACGCACTTTTATCATTTCGGCTTCTGTTCTGTTGGTTAAATCTTCGACCGTATCTATACCGGCGCGTTTTAAACAATTAAAACTGCGTACCGACATGTCAAGTTCCTCAATGGTCATCTCAAGGACCTTTTCTTTTATTGTTTCTTCGCGTTCAACCATGATCTCTGCCTTTTTTGCTTCATCCGAAAGATTTACAAATAAGTTGAGATATTCATTGAGAATCTTGGCTCCTAAGGAAACAGCTTCCTTTGCGGAAATTGTTCCGTTAGTTAAGACTTCTAATATAAGTCTGTCATATTCCGTATTGCCGCCGACACGTGTTTTATCAACTGTGTAACTGATGTTATATACAGGAGTATAAATAGAGTCTGTATATATAACACCGATCGCCGGTTGATTTATTTGTTTGTTTTTTTCCTGAGACACATATCCGCGTCCGTGGTCAAATGTAAGTTCCATATAAAAACGTACATTTTCTCCGAGCGTGGCTATATGATGATCCGGATTTAAAATCTCAATATCGGAATCCTGTTTGACGTCTCCGGCTGTAACATTACATTCGCCGGTCATATCGATAATAACTGTTTTGGGACCTTCGCTGTGTAATTTTGCCGTTATTCCCTTGACATTTAAAACGATTTCCGTGACATCTTCTTTAACGCCGGGTATTGTGGATATTTCGTGTATGACTCCGTCAATTTTTATACTGACAACAGCAACGCCAGGCAGCGAACTCAACAATACTCGACGCAATGAATTTCCTATTGTAGTACCATATCCGCGTTCAAGCGGTTCGATAATAAATTTCCCGTTTTTACCATCATCGCTTAAGTTTTCGCTTGTTATATTCGGTTTTTCTATTTCTAACATTATAATTCCCTCCTGTTGTTATTATTTTACAGGCTACTTGTCACCGGATAAAATAAGAAATACAATATCCATTTAATATCCGGGCAGGGATATTTATTTGGAATACAACTCGACGATAAGATGTTCCTCAAACGGGAAATCAACATCTTCTCTTGTCGGAATTGCCGTAACGGTTGCTATTACATTAGTTTTATCAATTTCTAACCATTTAGGAGCAATTCTTGTATCAAGATCTTCTATTAATTCTTTAATCTTGTTTGATGAACGGCTTGTTTCACGGAGTGTTATGATATCGCCTTTATTTAATTTGATTGACGGTATTGTTGCTTTTTTACCATTTAATTTAAAATGTCCGTGTAATACAAGCTGTCTTGCTTCTTTACGGCTTTCAGCCATTCCCATTCTGTATACTATATTGTCAAAACGGCGTTCGAGCAATGATAACAAATTTTCGCCTGTTACACCGGTTGAAGTGTTTGCTTTTACGAAATAATTTTTAAATTGCTTTTCCTGTACACCGTAATAACGTCTGGCTTTTTGTTTTTCACGAAGCTGCAGACCATATTCTTTGAGTTTCTTTGATGATGCTCCATGCTGACCAGGAACGGTTGAACGTCTGTCGATCGAACATTTGCCGGATACGCAGCGATCACCTTTTAAGAAAAGTTTTGTTCCTTCTCTGCGGCACAATCTGCAAACCGGACCCGTATATCTTGCCATTTATATGTTTCCTCCAATATCGGTTAATTAAACGCGGCGTCTCTTAGGAGGCCGGCAGCCGTTATGCGGTATCGGCGTTACGTCTTTGATCATAGTAATATCAAGACCGGCAGCCTGAAGAGCACGTATCGCAGCTTCACGTCCGGAACCCGGACCTTTAACAAAAACTTCAACTGATTTCATTCCATGATCAATAGCAAGCTTTGCCGCAGCTTCCGCTGCCATTTGAGCTGCGTAAGGAGTCGATTTACGTGAACCTTTAAATCCGAGTTCACCGGCAGACGCCCAAGAAACTGCATTTCCGACAACATCAGTTATCGTAATTATTGTATTATTAAATGTCGCTCTTATATGCGCGGCACCGCGATCTATATTTTTACGTTCACGGCGTTTTCTTATAACTTTTTTTACTGCTTTTGCCATTTGAGAGGCCTCACTCCTTTACTTCTTCTTGTTAGCGATAGTTTTGGCCGGACCTTTTCTGGTCCTTGCGTTTGTTTTAGTACGCTGACCTCTTACCGGAAGGCCTTTTCTATGTCTAATTCCGCGGTAACTGTTTATTTCGATTAATCTTTTTATATCAAGAGCGACATCTCTGCGTAAGTCGCCTTCTACTTTAAAATCTCTTTCAATTTCTTCGCGGAGTTTTGCTATTTCGTCATCTGTCAGATCTTTTGCGCGTGTATCGGGGTTTATACCGGTTTTGCTTAAAATCTTGTTGGATGAGCTTCTGCCAATACCGTATATATAGCAAAGAGCTATTTCAATACGTTTTTGGTTCGGGATGTCCACGCCTGCAATACGTGCCATTCTTTAATTATTCACTCCTTATTTGTAAAATAAACACACTTAACGGATATTTTTTACATTTTTTTGTTCGTATTTTAATAAAAAACGAAAAATTATATCCGTTGTTTTATTTAGGGTATTATCAATTATCGGTTTATTACAATATAATAATTTATAATTTACTATAAAATATCTTATTTATTTTATTATGATATAAAATAAAACGCAGCCGCTGTTTATTTTATTACCGGTAAAGTATATAGATGGACCGGAGTATCAAATTAAATATTATTTATATTTTAAAAGTAAATCAACCCATTGGTGTTGTCTATACTTTTCTTTAACCCTGACGCTGTTTATGCTTCGGGTTTTCGCAAATAACCATAACTACGCCATGACGTTTTATGATTTTGCATTTTTCACATATTTTTTTGACGGATGGTTTGACCTTCATTTTCCACCATACCTTTCTGAAAAAACCGTTTACTGTAATGTAATTGAAATTACAAATTAATATTTATTTCGCACGCCATGTTATCCGGCCTTTTGTCAGATCATAAACGGAAACTTCAACCGTAACTTTATCTCCCGGCAGTATCCAAATATAATTCATTCTGAGTTTACCTGATATATGTGCGTTTATTATATGCCCGTTTGGCAGCTTTACTTTAAAAGTTGCGTTTGGCAGTGCTTCAACAACTTGACCTTCAAATTCGATTACATCTTCTTTCGGCAGAATGATCCCTCCTGAATATTAAATTATGATATAGATTTAGCATATATATTATATGGATACTATATCTTATTTAGGTTTATAACGTTTTTTACTTTCTGTTTATATTTAAAGAAAGTATAAAAATCTCTTGTTTAATACATATTACAATTTATCAATACTCGTTAATACTAATACGCCTTCATCAGTTAAAGCAACAGTATGTTCGTAGTGAGCGGAAAGACTTCCGTCAGCTGTTACAACTGTCCAGCCATCCTCCAATTCGTAAACCAAACCGTTGCCGGTACATACCATCGGTTCGATGGCTATCGTCATACCCCGAACAAGCCGAATACCTCTGCCGGGCTGGCCGAAATTCGGAACATCGGGCGGTTCATGCAATTCTCTGCCTATACCATGACCGATATATTTTTTCACAACAGAAAATCCGTTATTTTTGACGTTATTTTCAATAGCGGAACCAATATCTCCGATCCTGTTATCCGCCGATACTTTCGCAAGACCGCAATAAAAACTTTCTTTTGTTATTTCTATAAGCTTTTTTGCTTCATCGCTTATATTTCCGACAGCGAATGTAGCCGCGCTGTCACCATGAAATCCACGGTAAAATGCGCCGACATCTATTTTAACTATATCGCCTTCGTTTAAAACAACATTTTCTGAAGGAATACCGTGTATAACCTGAGAATTAATACTAATACAAGCCGAAGCCGGAAATCCGTTGTAATTTAAAAATGACGGAACAGCTCCGCTGTTTTCTATATGATTCCGAATTACGGAATCAATATATTTTGTAGTAACACCTTCCCTGACAGCTTCGCCGCCAAGATAAATTGCTTCTCCGGTTATTCTTCCGGCTTCCTTCATTTGTTGTATCTGAGATGCGTTTTTAACCTGTATCATTAATTTAATCCAGATTCCGTATCAATGCTTAAATAATTTTTATTTATTTTAATCATTATTATCCGCCGTTAAAATTACTGTCTTTTAATTTCGTCGGCTGTTTTGTCGAGAACTTCGAATGTAAGTTTCGTTGTTTCCGCTACTTCAATTTGCCCTACAACTGTTTTCAGTTTTCCGAGTCCTTCATAGAAGTTTATCAAAGGAGCGGTTTTTGCGTGATAAGTTTCAAGTCTTTCAAGAACAACTTCGGGAAGATCATCATGACGTGTTGTCAATGTTTCTCCGCATTTATCGCAATGGATTATATCTGATGAAGGATTAAATTCCAAATGGTATGTCGAGCCGCATTTTGCGCATGCACGGCGTCCGCTCATACGTTCAACAATTGTTTCATCCGGAACTTCAATACTTACGACAACGTCAATATTGACACCCATCGCTTCAAGCGCTTCCGCCTGCGGAACAGTTCTCGGAAATCCGTCAAGAATAAATCCGTTCAAGCAGTCATTTTCTTCAAGTCTGTCTTTTATAATTCCGATGACAATTTCATCAGGAACCAATTTTCCGCTTTCAACAAAACCTTTAGCCGCAAGGCCCATTTCTGTTTCATTTTTTATAGCCTCACGCAATATAACACCTGTTGACAAAGACGGAATGTTATATCTCAGACTGGCGTTTTCAGCCTGTGTTCCTTTCCCTGCACCGGGAGCCCCAAGAAATATTATTTTCATTCAAGGAATCCTTTATAATGGCGTAATGTCATCTGTGATTCAAGTTCACGGAAGGTTTCAAGCGCGACACCTACTATAATTAAAAGTGATGATCCGCCGAAAGCGATACTTCCGAGTCTGCTTCCAGATGCCATGTTGATAATCAAAGGGAATACCGCAATAAATCCAAGGAACAAAGCACCGATTAATGTTATTCTGTTGAGAACCCTTGTTATATAATCCGAAGTAGGTTTACCGGGACGGATACCTGGTATAAATCCGCCGTTTTTCTTTAAATTGTTTGAAACTTCAATCGGATTAAATGATATTGATATATAGAAATAAGCAAATGCAATTATCAATATAAAGAATATTACCGCGTAGAACCATGATTGAAACGAAAGGAAATGCTGTACATTGTACCAAAATGATCCTTCGGCAGGTGTGGGAAATAACAGAGCTATTGTCGAGGGAATTGTTACAAAGGAATTTGCGAAGATTATCGGCATAACGCCTGACATATTTAATTTTATCGGTAAGTTTGTACTCTGTCCGCCGTACATTTTGCGTCCGACGACTTTTTTAGCGTATTGTACAGGCAGCCTGCGTTCGCTGTTGGTTATAAATACAACAAAGCAAATTATAGCTGTTGAGACAATTATTATAACTTCCGCAACCACTGTTCCCCATGATCTCATTGTAGCTGACGTTATATACGAAAGCAGCATTGATATTATTTGAGGACCGCTTGATACGATATTTGCGAAAAGTATTATTGAAATACCGTTACCGATACCGTTTTCGTTGATTTTTTCACCCATCCACATGATAAGAGCAGTACCCGCCGAATAACATGCGATAATTACTACTGCCGCAAATAAACTAGTATCTGTCAAAGCATTGTAGTTTCTCATGTACATATAATAACCGTATGCGGTTATTAAACCGAGAGCGACTGTAATATAACGTGTGATTTGAGTTATTTTCTTTTTGCCTTCTTCACCGCTCTTCTGGAGCTTTTCAAGCGCCGGAATTGCGATTGTAAGGAGCTGCATTACGATTGATGAAGTGATATACGGTGAAATCGACAGTGCGAACAATGTCGCTTTTGAAAACGCATCTCCGGATAATATATTAAGATATTGGAATATGGAACCCTGTCCTTGATTAACTAAATAACTTAATACTTCCGAACTTACAAACGGAACTGGAATTACCGCACCAAATCTATAAAGTACCATAATAAATAAGGTAAATAATAATTTTTTGCGTATCTCCGGTATTTTTATAGCGTTTCTTAGTGTCTGGAGCACCTTAAATCACCTCGGCCTTTCCCCCGGCCGCTTCAATTTTTTCTTTTGCTGATTCGGAAAAAATCGATGCGCGAACGGTTAAGGGTTTGGTTATTTCTCCGGTACCGAGTATTTTAAGACCATCGAGAGATGTGCTTAATACACCGGAAACCAGCAATGATTCAAGATCGATTATCGAATTTGCTTCAAATTTATCGAGATCACAAACATTTATTATAGCATAGTGTTTTGCGAATCTATTGATAAAACCGCGTTTCGGAAGAGCTCTGTAAATCGGGAGCTGTCCTCCGGTAAAGCCCGGACGAGTTCCCCCGCCTGATCTGGCTTTTTGTCCTTTATGTCCGCGTCCGCCGGTTTTGCCGTTTCCGGATCCGGGTCCTCTTCCGCGGCGCCATGCTTCTTTAGTTGAACCGGGAGCCGGTGAAAGTTCATGAAGTTTCATTTTTTAATCCTCACTTTCTTCACTGCTCGGCTTTTTCAACACTTACAAGGTGTGAAATTACCGCTATTTTACCGTTTATAACATCGCCGCTTTCATGGATAATGCTATTTCCGATTTTTTTAAGTCCGAGTGATATTGCAGTTTTTTTAATATTAGGTTTTTGACCTATTAAACTTTTTACCAGAGTAACTTTTACTTTTCCCATTATAATGCCTCCTATTATCTTTTCACTGCGTCAACATCAAGTCCGCGTGTTTTCGCAACTTGTTCTGCTGTACGTAATGAACGGAGACCTTCGAATGTTGCTTTTACTACGTTTATAGGGTTACTGGAACGCAGACATTTTGCACGGATATTTTTTATTCCTGCTATTTCAAGAACTGCGCGTACCGTTCCCCCGGCTATAACTCCGGTTCCTTCTGACGCCGGTTTAAGCAATACTTTACCTGCGCTGTACTGACCTATTACATCATGCGGTATTGTTGTACCGGACATTGATATTTCGATCATGTTTTTCTTTGCGTCTTCAATACCTTTGCTTATCGCGTCCGGAACTTCCGCTGCTTTACCTAAACCGTAACCTACATGACCCTGACCGTCGCCGACAACCATTATTGCCGTCCAACGGGCGATGCGTCCGCCTTTTACGGTTTTTGATACACGGTTCAGCGCTACGACCTTTTCTTCCAGATCAAGCGTGGATGCGTCTATTTTATTTACCATTTTATACTGCGTTCCTTCCGTTAGATTATAAGTCCTGCTTCGCGGGCTCCGTCGGCTAATTCTTTGACGCGGCCGTGATATAAATATCCGCCTCTGTCAAATACAACTTCCGTAATACCTGCGGCAAGAGCTTTTTTTGCGACTGCAGTTCCAACAAGACGTGCTGCTTCACGGTTTCCGCCGAATTCTGCAAAATCTTTTTCCAATGATGAAGCCGAAATTATTGTATTTCCCGTAACGTCGTCAATTATTTGAGCATAGATATTGCTATTTGAGCGGAATACGCACAGACGCGGTTTTGACGCTGTGCCGGATATGCGTGATCTTATTCTTTTATGCCTTTTAAGGCGTTGTTTGTTAGTATCTCTTTTGGTTATCACAACTATCCTCTCCCTTCACTATTTGCCGGTCTTACCGGTCTTGCGGCGGATATATTCGCCGGTATACTTGATACCTTTGCCGAGATAGGGTTCGGGAGGTCTCTTTTCACGGATCTGAGCCGCAATCTGTCCGACTGCTTGTTTATCCGTGCCTTTTACTATAATAGTATTCGCGTTTGGTACGTCAAATGTAATTCCGTTAGCTTCTTCAAATATTACAGGATGTGAAAATCCTATATTCAATGTAAGAGTTTTACCGGCTTTAGCTACTCTGTATCCAACGCCTACGATCTCCAATTGCTTTTGGTATCCTTCTGTTACACCAACAACCATGTTGTTTAAAAGTGTTCTTGTAAGTCCGTGCAGCTCCTGATATTTTCTGTCCTGTGCCGGTATTTCAACGTTGACTACAGCGCCTTCCTGTTTTAATAACATGCTCGGATGAAGCTGCTTTGTAAGCATACCTTTGGGACCGCGGACTGTTACTTGATTTCCCGCTTCAATTTTTACTTCTGTTCCGGCGGGGACAGTGACCGGCATTTTTCCTATTCTTGACATTTTGTCACATCCTCCCAATTACCAGATGAAGGCGAGAACTTCGCCGCCGATATTAAGACTTCTTGCTTTTTTATCAGTCATAACACCTTTTGATGTTGATACTATTGCTATTCCGAGTCCGCCCAAAACCTTAGGCATTTCGGCGCAGCTTGCGTAAACGCGCAAACCGGGTTTTGAAACTCTGCGCAGCCCCTGTATAACTTTTTGTTTGCCGTTATATTTAAGAGTCATGCGGATTATTCCCTGTTTGCCGTCTTCGATGACATTATAACCTTTTACATAGCCTTCAGCCACCATTATATCTGCTATAGATTTTTTCATGTTTGATGCGGGAATATCCACGGTTTCATGCTTTACATTGTTAGCATTTCTGATACGCGTTAACATATCCGCAATAACGTCTGACATTTGCATTTTATTCTTTCCTCCTTCGCAGAACATATATTGTTCTGTGTGCGATTGCCGGTTTTCTCCGACTTGTTACCGATGGTTAGATAAAATTATAACAATCTTATCTCCTTCCGGTTATGCCTGGAGCGGTAATTTTATATTAATTTATTTTTAATTTTGTATGCCTGGATTACCAGCTTGCTTTACGTACGCCCGGAATTTCGCCTTTATATGCGAGTTCACGGAAACAAATGCGGCAGATACCATATTTACGGAGATAACCATGAGGACGTCCGCATAGTTTGCAACGGTTATATTCTCTCGTTGAAAACTTTTGTGTTTTCTGCTGCTTTAAAATCATCGATTTTTTAGCCATTTACTACATTCTCCTATTTAGCAAACGGAGCGCCCATAAGTGTCAGCAGCTCGCGTGCTTCTTCATCGGTTTGAGCCGTTGTTACGAAAGCTATATCCATACCGCGGATTTTATCTACTTTATCATATTCAATTTCAGGGAATATGAGCTGTTCTTTTAAACCGAGCGAATAATTTCCTCTGCCGTCGAATGCGTCGGGATTTATTCCTTTGAAGTCACGGACTCTCGGTAATGCAAAGTTAAACAAACGATCCATAAATTCAAACATTCTTTCGCCGCGCAATGTTACTTTCACGCCGATTTTTGTTCCTTCGCGGAGTTTAAAGTTAGCTACGGATTTTTTTGATACGGTAGCTACGGCTTTTTGTCCTGTTATTGCTGATATATCCGTTATAACACTGTCGATAATTTTTGAATTTTCTTTTGCGTCGCCTGCTCCTACATTTACCACGATTTTTTCAAAACGGGGTATTTGCATCGGACTTTTATATGAATATTTTTTCATGAGTGCGGGAGCGGCTTCATTTTTATAAAATTCTTTAAGTCTTGCCATTATTTCTCCGCGCCTCCCCATTATACTTCCGCGCCGCATTTGGCGCATACTTTTATTTTTTTGTCGTTATCTTTTTTTATGTGTACGCGAACGCCTTTGTCGCATTTATTGCAGTAATGCATAACTTTGCTTGCATAGAATGCGCCCTCAACTGTTAATATACCGCCTTCTTCACCTTGTTTGCGGGGTTTAACATGCTTTTTAACCATATTAATTCCGCTTACAAGAATTTTGCCTTCTTTGGGCGATACTTTGAGTACTTTTCCGCGTTTGCCTTTATCATCACCGGATATAACTATAACGTTATCATCCTTTTTAACATGAACTTTATTTTCCATTACGTTTATCGAAGCCTCCCTTGATTAAAGTACTTCCGGAGCGAGCGATAATATTTTAATATAATCGCGTTCACGGAGTTCTCTTGCTACAGGCCCGAATATACGTGTGCCGCTGGGGTTTTTATCTTCTTTTATAATAACTGCGGCATTGTCGTCAAAACGGATATACGAACCGTCATTTCTTCTGACGCCCTTTATAGTTCTGACTATTACTGCACGTACGACCTGACCTTTTTTGACCTGACCGCCGGGAGTGGCTTTTTTAACTGTCGCTATTATTACATCACCGATATTTGCATAACGGCGGGCTGTTCCGCCAAGCACACGAATACACAGTAATTCTTTGGCGCCGGTATTATCGGCTACCTTCATATACGATTCTTGCTGTAACATTGTGTATCCCTCCTTCTTACTTCGCCTTTTCGATTATTCTGACAAGGCGCCATCTTTTAGTTTTCGAAAGAGGTCTTGTCTCCATTATCTCTACTTTATCATCGATTCCGCATTCGTTGTTTTCATCATGCGCATGTAATTTCATAGTACGGCGGATAACCTTACCGTATGTTTGATGTTTTACATTATCTTCGATAGCGACGACAATGGTTTTATCCATTTTATTGCTTACAACCTTACCCGTGCGCATTTTTCTTAAATTACGCTGGGAGGCGGCATTTTCCTGAATCTTATCCATTATATACTATCCTCCACCTCACGCGTTCTTTTCATTCATTATGGTCATAACGCGCGCAATATCTTTTTTAACTGCGGCTATACGCATCGGATTGTCAAGCTGATTAATTGCATGCTGGAATCTTAAGTTGAATAATTCGCTTTTTAATTCGCGCAATTTAACAGTAAGTTCCTGTTCGGACATGCTTCTGATTTCTTTTGCCTTCATCTGTTATTCCTCCTCTGCCGTGCCGGCTTTTGCCTTTTCTACAAATTTGCACTTTATAGGAAGTTTATTTGAAGCGAGACGCATAGCTTCCTTCGCGTTTTCTCTTGAAATACCTGTCATTTCAAACATAACTCTGCCCGGTTTTACGACAGCTACCCAATATTCAGGTGAACCTTTACCGGATCCCATACGTGTTTCTGCGGGTTTTTCCGTAACCGGTTTATCCGGAAATATCTTTATCCAAACCTGACCGCCGCGTTTTATATAACGTGTCATTGCAATACGGGCTGCTTCTATTTGATTTGATGTTATCCATGCCGGTTCTACTGCCATAAGACCGAAATCACCGTAAGTGAGAGTGTTGCCGCGCATTGCTCTTCCCTTTAATCTGCCGCGGTGAACACGTCTGTACTTAACTCTTTTAGGCATTAACATTAGCTGTCGCTCCTTTCCTTGGTTTCTGCGGTGTTTGTTGTTTGTGCGGAGGTATCTGCCGCAGGAGCGCGGTTGCTTCCCTGATAATTATTTGTACGGTTACCGCCTTGATATCCGCCCTGACCGCCTGTACGGTTGCCGCCCTGATATCCGCCTTGACCGCCGCCTGTACGGTTGCCGCCCTGGTATCCGCCTTGACCGCCTGTACGGTTGCCGCCCTGATATCCGCCCTGACCGCCGCCTGTACGGTTACCGCCCTGATATCCGCCCTGACCGCCGCCTGTACGGTTGCCGCCCTGGTATCCGCCCTGACCGCCGCCTGTACGGTTGCCGCCTTGATATCCGCCCTGACCGCCCTGGAATCCTCCGCGTTTATCATTGGATCTCTGATCACGGTTATCTCTTCTGTCACGGCGAGGTTCTGTTCTTCTTGTGTTATCTGTAAACGAACGTTTTCCGCGATTCTTGGAATCTGTTAATACTTCACCGTTATATATCCAAACTTTTACGCCGATTTTTCCGTATGTTGTATTTGCTTCCCAAAAACCGTAATCAATATCCGCGCGTAAAGTCTGAAGCGGAATTGTACCCTCATGATAGTGTTCGCTTCTCGCAATTTCAGCTCCGCCAAGACGTCCGCCGCAAGCAATTTTAATACCCTTTGCGCCGAGTCTCATTGTACGTGCGATGCTGAGTTTCATTGCGCGTCGGAAAGATATACGTCTTTCCAATTGATTTGCGATACTTTCAGCAACAAGCTGAGCGCTCATATCGGGAGTTTTGATTTCAACCACATTTACCAAAACGGGTTTGCCGACCATTTTTTCTAAGTTTATGCGAAGTTTATCGATTTCTGTACCGCCGCGGCCGATAACCATACCGGGTTTTGCGCAGTGAACAAATACGCGTACACGCATATTATCGCGTTCTATTTCTATTTTAGGAACGCCTGCGTCAAATAATAATTTCTTTAAATATTTTCTTATTTTAAAATCAGAAACGAGAGTGTCGCTGAATTCTTCGTCTTTAACGTACCATCTCGAGTCCCAATCTTTTATAACCCCGACGCGAAGTCCGTGCGGATTAACTTTCTGACCCATTTTATCGCTCCTCTCCTATTCCCTATTGCTAACGACAAGCGTGATGTTACTGGCTCTCTTTAAGATCCTGTCGCCTCTGCCCTGAGCTCTCGGGTTAAGTTTTGCCATGGTGCTTTTGCCCGGACCGACATAGCATTCGGAAACGTAGAGATTGTTTTTATCCATTTCAAAATTATTTTCTGCGTTGGCCATTGCCTGACCTAACAGCTTTATTAAATATTCAGATGCTGCTTTGGGAGTGTTTTTTAATATCGCCATTGCCATTGCCGCATCCTTTCCGCGTATTAAATCGAGTACTATTTTAACTTTTCGCGGTGATAATCTAACTTCTCTTATTACTGCTCTTGCTTCCATATATTTTATTATTACGCCTCCTTATTTCGCTGTATTCGAGGTTTTGGAACCGCTGTGACCGCGAAATATTCTTGTCGGAGCGAATTCACCGAGTTTATGACCAACCATGTCTTCTGTTACATACACCGGAACATGTTTTCTACCGTCATGTACAGCTATTGTATGACCCACAAATTCAGGATATATAGTAGAAGCACGCGACCATGTTTTGAGGACCTTTTTCTCGTTTACTTTGTTCATTGCTTCGATACGTGTGTACAATTTTTCTTCGACGAACGGTCCTTTTTTTAGGCTTCTGCTCATTTATTTTATCTCCTCTTATTTACCGTTACGGCGTTTGACGATGAATTTATTGGTCTTTGCCTTCTTGTTGCGTGTCTTATAACCAAGAGCGGGTTTACCCCATGGTGTCTGAGGCGACGGATGTCCGATAGGAGATCTGCCTTCTCCTCCTCCGTGAGGATGGTCCACCGGATTCATAACAGATCCGCGGACTGTCGGGCGTATACCCATGTGGCGTTTCTTTCCGGCTTTACCGATCTTGATTGTTTCATGTTCTATATTGCCGACTTGACCAATAGTTGCCTTACAATCCAAACGAACAAGACGTACTTCACCTGAAGGAAGACGAATCTGCGCCATTCCGTTTTCTTTTGCCATAAGCTGAGCCGCGCTTCCCGCGCTGCGAACCAATTGTCCGCCTTTTCCGGGATAAAGCTCTATATTGTGTATAAAAGTACCGAGCGGAATGTTTACAACGGGCAGCGTATTACCGGGTTTTATATCCGCGTCAGGACCAGTATAAAGTACCTGACCGTCGGTTACGCCGAGCGGAGCTATTATATAGCTTTTATCGCCTTCATTGTTTTCAAGCAGCGCAATATATGCCGTACGGTTGGGATCATATTCGATTCCGCGTACAACCGCGCTTTCATTTTCCAGTCTCTTGTAATCGATTATACGGTATTTTTTCTTGTTTCCGCCGCCTTTGTGGCGAACTGTTATTTTACCGTAGCTATTGCGTCCCGAATGTTTCTTTTTAGTTTTTACTAAACTTTTTTCGGGTTCAAATTTTGTTATTTCATCAAACGACGGAACCGCCATATGTCTTCTAGACGGAGTAGTCGGTTTATATTTAAATACTGCCATTTCAATACACCCCTTAATTCATTCCGTCAAAGAATTCAATGGTTTTTGAGTCTGCTTTAAGTGTTACAATCGCTTTTTTCCATTCCGATGTATAACCCATTCTGTAGCGTACTCTCTTTGGTTTCTTTTTCATGTTAATAGTGTTAACACATTTAACATCAACTTTAAATAATTCTTTAACCGCGTTAGCTATTTCTGGTTTTGTGGCTGTTTTGAGAACTGCGAAAACGTATTTCTTTTGTTCTCCCATAGCCATCGAAGCTTCTGTTATAATAGGTTTTATTATAATATCTTCAGCTGTTTTTGTCATCTTGCGTACACCTCCTCGATTTGCTTTGCCGCGTCTTTTGCAACGATGAATGTGTCGCAGTTTAATATGTCATAAGTGTTTATAGTATTTACATATGCCGTTTTAATTCCCGGAATATTAGAAAAACTTCCAATAACTTTTTCATCTTTTTCCGGTAATACTACAAGCGATTTTTTGCCGGCTCCGATTGAAGCGAGCATTTTAACCATTACTTTGGTTTTATATTCGTTTGTACTTATAGCATCGACAACTATCATTTTGCCTTCGTTTATTTTATCAGACATAGCTCCGCATAATGCAAGCTTACGTACTTTTTTATTTATTGATATACGATAACTGCGGGGTTTGGGACCCAGCGCGACTCCGCCGTGTGTCCATTGAGGTGATCTCGTTGAACCCTGACGTGCTCTTCCTGTTCCCTTTTGTCTCCAGGGTTTTTTACCGCCGCCGGAAACTTCAGTTCTGGTTAAAGTCGATTGTGTTCCTTGTCTTTGGTTTGCGAGATATGTTTTCACTGCGGTATGGAGAACCGCGCCTTTTACTTGTACGGCAAAAACGTCATCGGAAAGTACTATTTCACCTGCCGGACTACCTGCCATATTAACAACTTTTAATGTTGGCATCGTTTATTCCTCCTTCCGCTTACGCTTTTTTTACAGTGTCACGGATAAACACTATACCGTTCTTGGGACCTGGTATCGCGCCTTTAACCGCAATAAGATTTTTTTCTGCGTCCACTTTAATAACCGTTAAGTTTTGAATGGTAACCTGTTCGTTTCCGTACTGACCAGGCATAATCTTATTTTTAAATATACGAGACGGACTTGAGTTGGCGCCCATTGAACCGGGCTGACGGTGTATAGGTCCTGTACCGTGAGTCATTCTTAAAATATGAGCGTTCCATCTTTTTACAACGCCTGTGAATCCGCGGCCTTTGGTTATTCCGGTAACGTCGACCTTTTCACCCTTGCCGAATATATCAGCGGTGACGGTATCGCCGGTGTTATAACCGGAGCAATCATTAAGTCTGAATTCTTTTAAATGACGTTTGCAAGCCACGCCTGCTTTTTTAAAATGTCCCGCTTCCGGTTTTGAAAGTTTCTTTTCTTTTACGTCGTAAAATCCTAATTGAATTGATTCGTAACCGTCGTTCGCTGTAGTCTTTTTCTGAGCTACCACGCACGGTCCTGCTTCGATAACAGTTACAGGTATAAAGTTACCTGCTTCATCGAAAAGTTGGGTCATACCGAGTTTTTTTCCGATAATACCCTTTTCCATTTTGTTTTTCCTCGTTTCCGCGGGAAATATTTTCCCGGCTGTTATTGGTCGGTCTGCCAAGCTGTGCTTTCACCAACCGACATGACATTAATAGATGATTAAGACGTTTTAGATCTTAACTTCGATTTCAACGCCTGCAGGAAGTTCGAGACTCATTAAAGCTTCAATCGCTTTTTGCGAAGGCTTAATTATATCGATAAGTCTCTTGTGGGTCCGCATTTCAAACTGTTCACGGCTGTCTTTATACTTATGAACCGCGCGCAATATCGTGATAATTTCTTTTTCTGTCGGAAGCGGAATAGGTCCTGATACTTCGGAACCGTTACGCTTTGCAATATCGACGATTTTTTCTGCCGCTTGATCAACTAATGTATGATCATAGCCTTTAAGTCTGATTCTGACCTTTTCTTTTACTGCTGCCATTTTTTCCTCCCGTTAAAATTTTAACCTTTTGTTCCGAGAATGATACTTCATTCTTTAGAATGATACTTCATTCTCCAAACGATAATCGGGTTATAATAGCGGGGCGTTTTTGATTTTTCTATTTCAAACACTAACCCGGGCGTTTCTTTTTTTACCCAAGTAATAACCGAAATCTCAGCGAACAATCCGAAAATATTATATCAGATTTTTGCTTTTGATTCCGGGATGCGTTTAATAAATAGATCATAAATATCCGCCCGGTTTTAAACTCGGACATACTCCGCGAAAATTCCCCTTGTCTTTTTAATTTTATAATCATCTTGCGGATTATTACACTAAAAGGATTTCGGCAACCTCTCGCCTCATCGCACATCAAGCCTTTCTATTATATATATTCTCTTTTCGTTTTGCAATAGAATTTTAATAATTTTACATTATATTAACATTTGATTGTGATAATTGTAACATTATTATTTTTAAATTATTATGTTATTATGCTTATGTATGTTCATATTTACTCGTTTTTTATTTTTTTACAAAAATAATTGTAATTTCTTGTAAACAATAAATATATTGTAAACAATAATTTTTATATGGAACAAAATAATCTTTTAAAAACGAAAAAATTAATATAATAAAGCACATACAAATATAAAAGCTTTTTTACTGCGTTATATATTCATATTAAAATTTGGAAAATGAATTTAATAGTTTTTAATTTTATAAAAATAAATACATATCAATATGGAATTTTTCAGTTAGCATTTTATATAAGTTAACAATAAAATAGCGTAAAGTCGTTATTTTTTAACAATATTGATATAAGATAACAGTAAATGAACTATTTTAAAAAATATTGATTAAAATTGAATCTAAATGTTGACATATGTCACATATTATGTTAGAATGATTGAGTGGTGTTCTAGAAAAACTCTAAGAGAGGAGGAATTGCGATACTATGAAATCAACCGGTATAGTTAGAAAAATTGATGAATTAGGCAGAATAGTTTTACCTATTGAAATCAGAAACACAATGGATATAAAAAACCGCGATGCTATAGAAATATTTGTAGACGATGAAAAAATAATATTAAAAAAATACGACCCTGCATGTATATTCTGTGGTAACGCTGACAATGTTACATATTTTAAAGGTAAATTAATTTGCAAAGATTGTATGGCTATATTAAAAAGATCTGTACAAGAATAATTTAATTCACAGATAATTTAAAAGGGAATCGACACTAAAGAGAACGATTCCCTTTTTTATATTTCAATCAAATATTATATTTTTGATAAATCAAATCTAATATAATAATTATTCCTCAGATAAAAAGAAATCTAAAACTTTTTGATAATGTGTTGTTTTTTCTTTTTCAAATTTAGCATACGTTGAAGCAAAACCGGCTTTGCTTTTTACAAATTCCGGAAGCGTAAAAATCCAGCCTTTCCAACCGTCATATAAATAAGCAAAATCTATAATTCTATTTTCCAAGACGATATCAAGCATTTCTACAGATTCTTCGTCACGCGTACTTTTTACGTCGAGTGCAATATCGTAGTATACGGGTAAAACAGTTTTCCAGCTATAAGCTGAAAGCGCTTCGGTTATAATACCAATCATTTCCGTATTTGAAGCGGTTATCGGAACAGCCAATATATTGCATCCGGCATCACATACCGAATAATATTCTGCCTGTTCTTCATCCCATTTCGGGAAAGGAAGAATTCCGTAATCGTTTTTGTAATCTCTTAATTTTGCGTATGTATACTGAACCTGCATCGGACAGAACAGAGCAGTTTCGTTTATAAACTTTTTATTTATACCGTCGTTTGAATTATCCGGAGAATTCCAAACTCCTTCTGTGTTATAAAAGAAATTATACAAAGCTTCTGTAATAGTTACGGATTTTTCTGAATTAAAATCCATAATCATTTCAAAATCACTGTCAACCGTAACAAGTTTTTGATTAAATCCGTAATACATGGAAAGCAGCATACAACCGTTTAGCCCTATCGACATTCCATAGTAATCATCCGTATCGTTTTTGCCGTTTCCGTTAAGATCGTTATAAACATTTTTAACAAATGTTTCAAGCTTGTCAAACGTCCATTTATTATCGCGTACAATAGAATAAATATCAGGGAGATTATAATTTGCTCCCACAACCTTATCATATACCAGCGCCCATGTCTGCTGTGCGTATGAAATACAGAGATCCGATATCATCGAATACATTTTACCGTTAACAGTTGCGGCGTTTTCAATTATGGATTTCGGATACCAAGGTTTTGAATAATTCATATTAGGTATATCATACCAGTTCATAAATATACCAGATGTAACCGCAGCTCCGGAATCCTCCATTTGACCGAGCACTAAGTCATAAACATCATCTTCCGCATTTACGGTATTTCTGACAGTAGGTATAATGTTTGAAAAATTTAATGCGTTTGTTTCGATAATTACAACGTCAAAACGTTCTTCAATTGTCCTGTTGCGTATGTATATTTCGTCGTTTAAAGCGTCTCCGGTTTCTTTTTCCACCCAAATATCATAAGTAGTCGATTCTTGTACAACCGTGCGGAATTCCGTGCTATCAAATTTTATTTCCGGAAGATCGTCAGATACGGATTTTCTTCCCTCAATACTGTCTGTTTCTTCAATTAATGCCGTTGTGTCAGTTTCTTCAGAACTGGTTTTTGAATCATTTTCATTTTTGTTCGAACAGCTTAAAACAAAAGAGCTTAAAAGAGAAATAATTAAAACAGTTGATATTATTTTTAGAATAAAACGTTTTTTATTCACGGCCATTTATTAATACACCTTCCTTTATCTATAGTATTGTTATCGATTATAACATTACGAAAACATAATATCAATATGTATTAAAAATTATTTGCTTTATTATTATAATAACGCTCTATTATAATACCACTGTATTATTATAATACCACTGTATTATTATAATATCACTGTATTATTATAATAACGTTGCATTATTATAATAACAATTCAAATTTCATAAATATATTACATAATTGTTGACAATTGGTTATTACTATGTTATTATTTTTAATTATATATTAACATATATACATTTTACAAAATAAGGATCCAAAACATTTACAAAACTGATTTTTAATCTATATTTTGGAGGGTTATTAAAAAAATGAAAACTGCAGTTTATACCGGAATTGATAACATCAGCACTGTTAAAAAGCTACTGGACGGTAATAAACTCGGACTAATAACAGGACCTACAGGTGTTACGCGTTCTTTATTACCCACATACTTATACATAGACCGTTATTTTCACCTAACAGCTTTGTTTTCACCGGAACACGGTCTCAGAGGATCTGATCAAGCAGGTATTTTTGATAAAAGCTATAAAGATAAAGAAACAGGTATAATTGTATATTCATTAAATGAAAAAGATTCTTATTTAAGTCAAGAAATGCTTTCGAATGTAGATATCTTATTATTTGATATGCAGGATGTCGGATCCCGTTTTTATACATATATCTCAACAATGATTCGTGCTATGAAATCTTGCGCTAAATATAAAAAACCGTTTTTTATACTTGACAGACCTAACCCTGTATCCTTAAACCGTATAGAAGGAAACATGCTTGATAATCGTTTTTGCAGTTTTGTAGGAGAATGTATAATTCCCACAAGATATTCTATGACAATAGGTGAATTAGCTCTGTATATTAATTCTACAGAATATATCGGATGCGATTTGACTGTAGTGCCTTGCGAAGGTTTAAACCGAAGCATGTATTTTGACGAAACCGATCTTCCGTTTGTAATGCCTTCTCCGAATATACCTACGATTGAAACAGCTATAAATTATATAGGGACATGTTTATTTGAAGGAACTAATTTATCAGAAGGAAGAGGGACAACACATCCGTTTGAACTTATCGGAGCTCCGTGGTTAAGATCTGAAAGCTTATGTTATAAAATAAATAATTACGGTTTTGAAGGCGTATTGTTTCGCCGCGCTTTTTTCCGACCGACATTTTCAAAATACGCGGGAGAGCTTTGCGAAGGTTTTCAATTACATATAACAGATCGTGAAAAATACCAGCCTTTCGCCGTCGCTCTGCGTATTATCGATGAAATAAGAGCAAGCTTCCCCGAATTGAGAATATATGAAAATTTTGACTATTTATTCGGAGATGATTGTTTCAGAAATGTATATACAAATCATTCGGCAATTGACAGATTCTTTTTTGAAAATGATTATAAGTTAAAAGATTTTAAAGAAAAAACGAGAAGATTTTATTTGTATTAATTTTTTGCATTTTATATTCGCAATAGTTGTATCAAAAATACACGTTTAGCGTGTTTTTTACGCTATAATTTTTTTGTGCGATTAACAAAATTATTTATATACCCCGAAAGATGCAATAAATATGAACAACGATACTTATGCTTTTAGGGCATACAATACATTGGAACATATATCTTTTCATGATTGCAAAATAATAAAAACAGAACTTTATAATAATAATCTTATTTTATATTTTGATTATCTTGATATTCTAAAAACACATCCAAATAATAAAACCGGCAAAGCTAAAAAAACAGATAATGCACTTTTGTGTTTTGAAAATGTAAAGATATTAACAAGCCAGTTTCATGACTATTCAAAAGCCTGTAAGAATGCTTTTGAAAAAAAGAAAAAAAGCGGGGATACCAGTGTTACCCTTGATATTGAAACCGGAGAAATTGAAATATCAAATATATATTTTATTGACGCTCTTAACAATATGTATATTTTCTCTTTGGAAACATTAAACAATAATGGAACATATATATGCAAAATTGAAGGTGACGGATATATGGATTTTCAATACAAAGATTTAAGAATTATTGAATTTGAATACAGCAATTCATATGTATGTTTTAATAATTTTACAAGTGACGCATGGTTTGAGAGTGATTCGCAGGGTATTAAATAAACAAGCTTCGAATGAAATTAATATTAATCAGCAAATATATATTTACCATTATTATACAGACATTTTTTGCGGTTTTGGAATAAACAATTTATGCAATAATATTAAAAATATTTTAATAAACTTATGAAATGAAAGAATTAATGATGGAAAACAAAAAATTAATATTTATGTTTTTTACTTTGAGTTGTTTTATTGCGACAGGAGTTTGCCTGATTGTAAATTTAGCTGTAAACAATCAAATAACATGGGCGTATTATCCGCTCTTATCAATACTGTTTGGATGGTTAATTTTATCACCGCTTCTCCTAAAAAAACAAAAATTTATTTTCTTTTTATGTGCTTTGACATTGTTTACTCTTCCGTATTTAAATTTACTAAGCAAAATAACTCCGGTAACGGATTGGTTTATACCGATTGGATTACCTTCATTTATTTCAGGAATAGCCGCACTTTGGATTATTTTCCCTCTGTTCATTTTTTCTAAGATAAATGTTTTGTATAAAACGTCGATTGCAGTATTTTTATTCGGAGGAGTCGTTGGGACAATTGTAAATTATTTTGTGGATATATATATCAATGAAAATCCTTTCAGATGGTACAGATATATAGATATTTTTGTTTTTGTCGTTGCCTCTGCGGTAATTGGAATAATTGGTTATATAAAATCTTTACAAAAGCCTGATAGTAATAAATAAAAATTGAAAAACATTTTTTTAACAATATAATATATAAAGAATTTATATCTGCAAAGGAGCGTATTCTTGAAAGAAAAAGCATTGAACATTTTAAAAATCATCGCATCATTTTTAATTGGAATATGGGCTGTTATTTGGTATGGAGCAAATAAAATCGGTGCAAGCATAGTATTGGCAATAGTAGTATTTGTAATAATGCTTCCGTTTAAAAAACAAAAATGGATAACAATCGCAAGAATTGTTTTTGTGACTGTCGCTTTTATTTTTGTTTTATATAATATTTCCACAACAGATTTACCGCCCGGAACAAGTATAACCGAAATAAAATTTATCGACCAGATAATTCATATTTTTAGAGGTTTTATAAGGCATGTTACACAATAGACTTCCTATATAACTCTTGCGAGTTATAAAAATCTTCGATTTTTTAATTGAATTTTCAAATTTTTTGTTTTATTTCCGAATAATTTTTCCATTTACCGAAGAAAAACTATTCGATTTTGCAAGGTGAAAATTTGGAAATTCAGTTATGCAGGAAGTCTAATAAAATTAAATAAAAAAATTTTGATATTAGAAAAGCTTCCGTTAAAATCGTTTGATTAAATAACGGAAGCTTTTTATTACAATACATTAAAAACTAGAATTCCACAGCCATTCCGTTTTCATTCGATGATTTTATAGCCGCTTCAATAACCTTATAACAACGCATAACCTCTGCGGGTTTTACAATCAATTCTTCGGTCCCGTCGAGAGCCGCTCCTAAATTTTTATAAAGTGATGCCCAATCCTGAGGTATCGGTTCATGCGGGAGATCAATTTTTTCCCATTCATCAATCGCATGATGACGCTGTTTACGTTTTTCAACCCCTTTATCACTGTATGCCAATTCATCGGTATAGTAGAAGTGGTCTTTTTTAATACGGCGTACATATGCTCCGTTACCGGAAAAGTCCGGAACAATGAGCGCTCCGCGATCTCCGTATGCAAGCCATTTCGGCAAACCTATCGGAGAATATGTAGTAACTTCCACTTGAGCGACAAGTCCGCTTTCGAAAGTGATAATTACTTTTGAATAGTCGTCAACATCTTCGCTGTATAATTTACGCACTGTAGCCGAAACTGTTTTAACCGGTTCTGTCACCAAATAAAGAACCTGGTCAAGCATATGGACACCCCAGTCAACAAGCATACCGCCTCCGTGGTCAGGAAAACCTCTCCAGCCGTGCATTGTTCCGGTTCCGTCTGTTGAATGAACACGGTTTTCAAGCATATAAGATTTACCTATATCTCCGTTTTCGATTGCTTGTTTTACTATCATGAAATCACGATCCCAGCGGCGGTTTTGGTGAACGGTAAATAATTTCCCCGCTTTAACCGATGTATCAATCATTTTTTGAATTTCCGCACTTGACATGGCTACCGGTTTTTCGCACATTACATTATATCCGGCTTCAAGAGCCGCGCATGTCATCGGACAATGGTATTGGTTTGATGTTGCGACTACTACGAAATCGAACAAACGGCTGTCAAGAAAGTCCTGTAAATTATCAAAAGTTTTTAATCCCTTTGATTCCGCGTAAGCGCGGCGGTCGGGATTTATATCGAACACCGCAACCGGATCAAAAGGAACATCATCACGTTTTATGACATCATGATGATAACCTCCTGCCATTCCTCCGAATCCTATATAACCAACTTTATGCTGCATATTAAACCTCCGTATTATTTTAATATTTATATATTTTTAGGTAACGAAGCGGGAGGATCCTGACGAAGCAAAAGTGAATCGTCATAAGGATCAATATCCAATACGGGATATTTTTTAAAATTATCTCCTTCAAACATATCATTTACACCGCGTGATTTAAAATATGATATCAAACGGGAACGCATATCTGCCGTAATTGATTGATTTTGCTGCGAAATATCTTTTGTTTCGCTTTTTTTGTTAAATGATGCGATTTCGTTATTTTCTTGTGTTGAAAATAACCATTCACGGTCATCGGCTGCTGAATATATATATTTATAATTATTATCCCTCGCCATATATAAAGCGTAATTTCCGTCTGAAAATTGCCCGTATACCGTTCTTGCTTCGTTTTTATTTAAATTTAACATATTAGTGCCTGCCATGGTTTTGGGATAATCAATACCCGCATATTCCATTATTGTCGGGAATACATCGTAAAGCGATACCGGAGTATCAATACGGCAGCCATTTTTATTTCCGGAAGGATCGTAAACTATCATGGGTATATGTGAGGAAGGTTCAAGGAAACATCTTTTGCCGTAGCAATTATAATCTCCGAGCATTTCACCATGGTCTGCCGTAAATATAACAAGCGTATTTTCCATTAAATTGTTATTTTTCATAAAATCAAATAACAAACTGAGCGAATGGTCAACAAATGAAACGCATCCGTAATAAGCAGCTCTCATTGTCCGTAATAAATTACGGTCTGTTCCCTGACTTCGGTATTTATAAGCGTTTTGATACTTATTTACATAACATATAAGATCATTATAATTCTGCGGAACAAAGGCGTCCGGCATGTCTGTACAGCGATACAGTTTGTTCCAAGGAACAGGATTTTCAAACGGCGGATGAGGTTTTATAAAACTCGACATTAACATAAAGGGGCGCGAATTGTCGCGGTTCTTTAAAAAGTTTACGCTTTGCTGTGCTACCCATGTATCGCAGTGCAGACGCTCCGGCAATTGCGAAACCTGCGGTATATAGTACATTTCACTGCGTACACCGTGCATATCTTTTACATAATCATATCCGTTGCTGTCAAGCCATGCGCGGAAAGAATCTCCGCGCGCTCCCGCACCTTCTTCGCTTAATTTAAGAGTTTCAAATCCCCATTTTGTTTCAGAATTAAAAGTAAAGTGCATTTTGCCTATACCATGCGTCTGATACCCATTTTCATTCAATATTTCCATAAATGACGGATAATAAGGCATTAACTGATTTTCTGTGCATTTGCTTTCAAATGTGGGAATTCCCGAATGAAGACAATGCCTAGCCGCAACGCAAACAGGAGAAGGGGTGTAGGCGTTGTCAAAAACAACACTATTTTCCGCGAGTTTATCCAAAGCGGGCGTTTTTATAAGAGAATTTCCGTTGCAAGCCAGGGTATCATATCTTAATTGATCGCAAAAAACCAATAATATATTTTTTTGATTTTTCTGCATGTTTCCTCCTTAATATTTATATAATATTTTTAATAAATGTAATAAATACGCCTCCGTTAATTCCCAATACCAAGGATGATAAAGTCAATATTATAAGCAAAAACATGACCGGTTTTACGGATTTGCTTAACATATTATTTTGACTTGTTTCCGATTCTTCTTTTTTATCTTCCTTTAAAAAATTATTAGCAAGCGGTGAAAGCAGACAAATAATAACCACAAGCGAAGAATACAAAAGTGAAACCGGTGTAATCCAATTTAATATACCGAAACCGGATTCAAAAGCTCCGTATGCTATTTGCCATAAACTTTGAAATCCGCAAAACAGAGGCATACCAGCAGCCGAAAGAGATAATAAAATGTAACAGCACAAAACCGCAGGATTGCTTTTTATTTTTATAACTCCGTTTTTATTATATAATTCACTGTCTGACTTGTTTTCAAAAAATATTCCGCTGCAAATAAATAGACCCGAAAAAATGACCGTGCTGAATAACAAATGAGATAAAGCTCCGGTAAAGGTTTGATCGTTTCCGATAGCTAAACCTATCATAATATATGATAACTGAGCCGCTGTCAAATAAGCGAATTTCTTTTTTTGGGATTTTACTCTATATGCCATAGATGAATTTATAATTACCGATATTACAGCAAGGACAATCCAAGCCGAATATGCCCAAGTCTGTTTTATTTGAAACGGAAAGCTGTTATAATAAAAAAATCTTATAATACAATAAAACCCTGCTTTTGAAAGAATCGTATTTATCAAGGTATATTCTATTATATTTTTGCGGTATCCGGTTTCGGCATTCCATGAATGAAGCGGGAAAATACAAACCGCCGCAGAAAAGCCTAAGATTACAAAAAAATATCCTGCTCCGAAAATATCCTTATTTATTTCCGTATCACCGCTCTGCGATTGCAAATATAATATTAATATACCGATAAAAAGCAATATAATACTTGTACAAAAACAGTAAATAAATTTGTAAGAAGCGGGTTTTACCGTATTATCTTCATTTGTTTTATTTATACCGCCGGATATTATTATCAGGTATGAAAGAACTGTTGTCATAGCGAAAATTATATATACTACATAATTATTACGCGCGGAAAATACTCCGCAAAGCAATCCTGTACCAAGCTGCATATACAAATTGATAAAATAATTTTGCCGGTTGTTTTCTTTTGTATTATATTGGTAAATTAATGTTGTAATTAATCCGATAACCGCGGTCAATAAAAAATAACCGCTTAATTTGTTATAATAAAAAAGTGAGCTGTAATAATTTCCAGGTGATACAAAACATAATAAGCACACAATTGAAGCCGATAAAATTGATAACAAAGTAAGTATGTTAATTAATTTACGCTTTATTTTTTCGCCCAAAACCAAGGTTATAATGCTTAATATAAAAGGTATACCAATAGGAAGATAAATAAATATTCGCATATTATTATTAATTGAGATTGTAAATTAGTAAAAAATTTTTTTGTGTTTTTGTATCCGTGTATTTGTATATATTTTTAATAGCACAATTTTTTTAGTATGTAATATAATATAGTAAGCGTTAAAACAGACGCCTTTATAACTAAAAACCGAAACAACGGTATAAGAACAAATTAGGCCGTTGCATTTATCGGATTAATTTATACTAAAAAAGTTAACATAAACACGGTAATATACCGTTATCATTGAAAGGATATATATAAATGGCAGTTAAATGTAATGGATGCAATAGCGGATGTTCTATTTGCAACGGCTACTCAGATCCTCTTGCATATTCAACAAACACAGGCAATTGCGGTTGCGCTAATGAAACAACAACTCCCTGCGGATGCTCCAACAATTCTACTTATTCGGCTGCTTCATCCTGCGGTTGCAACAACGGTTGTAACAACGGATGCAACAACAATTATTCTACTTATTCAACAGATTCATCCTGCGGCTGTAACAACGGATGCAATCCATGTAATAATTCAATAGCTCGTTTTGTTCGCTGTATAAGAAGAAAAGTCCGTTGCGTAGTATGCGGCGATTGCTGCTGCAATAATTGTAACAATTGTAACGGCTGTAACGGCTGTAACAGCTGCGGTTGATCAGTAATAGCAAATAAAAAATTATAATTTTAAGCGGAGGAGGCTAATCCTCCGCTTTTTATAATAAAAATTATTTAAATCTTTTTATTTATTTCCAATTTATAATTGATTCGAAATTATATAACTTATCATTCTTTTATAATCATTTATAAAATCACGTGTTATTTTATAATGTTCAGTTTCGTTATAATCGGTTAGCTTTATTCCATCTTCCGATAAAACATATATAGAAGCACCGGGATATGCCATTAAAAAAGGTGAATGTGTAGCTATTATAAATTGTGAATCCTTTTGTACAAGCTCATGAATATTCGATATTAATCCCAGCTGACGATAAGGAGATAAAGCCGCTTCCGGTTCGTCAAAAATATACAATCCCTCACCTAAGAGCCTGTTATTGACAAGAGCCATAAAACTTTCTCCGTGAGAATATGCGAAAAGTGTTTTGCCTCCGTATGAATCTTTAATCGGACGTGAAGCAGCGGGTTGTGAATCAAGTTCTTCAATGTATGAAGCAATGTTATAAAAAGATTCGGCACGTAAAAAATATCCATCCCTCGGAAGAATATAATTTTTATTTATATCAATATATTTATATAATGGCGAATGCGAAGAATATGTTTCAAATCTCATATTACGGCTTCCGCCCTCTGCGTTAAATCCAGCCGCTACAGCTATTGCTTCAATTAAAGTAGATTTTCCGCTTCCGTTTTCTCCTGTAATAAATGTAACCGCGTTATTGAAATTTAATACACCTTTTGATATTATTTCTGCTATAGCAGGTATTTTTGTTTCATAACCTTCCGGCACATCATTATTTATAGAAATACTTTTTATATAAATCATTAAAATAACCTATTTTTTATTTCTTAAAAATATTCATATTATAAAAATTTGTGGTTTATTCTATGAAATTTTATTTATTTTGTATTCCGTAAACCGGGAGACCATTTGGGGTATTGTATCATTTCCAATGTATATGAACCGGAAATCTGTGGTTCGATTTATTATTTGTTTTTTGCCACATAAACCGGGAGACCTTAAGGGGTCCAGCGTCACGCTGGGGGGGGTTAATATCTTTGCCAGTGCCATTTTCCGGTTTCGTCTTTTTTGTCTATTGCCCGGAATACATGGTATATCGGTTTCGGAGCATCCATTCCTTCACCGTCTTTTTTACGTCTCCATATACCGAGATTTAAACCAAATTCGTGTTTATTATCGCAATGTGCGTGTAATATAAAGCTGTCTATTTCCGGTATTTCCATAACAGCACGGTATGCTCTGCCGTATGCCGTAGCTTGAAGCATTTCGCTTTCAGGTGTCCAGTGGGAATTAAAACCTTGTTCTGATAATATAACACGGCGGCGGATTCCGCGGAATAAATTTTCCGGTGCATATATAAAATCACGTAATACAGTTAGGTTTTTAAATGTTATACGGTAAGTATCATTGTTAAATTCCGCTGTTTTGTCATTCCAAAAATCCGGATAATTTAAATCTTCGGGATACGGATGGAAAGCTATGTTCCAATAAAATTCGCCTTCAGCTTTGGCTTTTTTATTAAGTTCCTCAAGTAAATATCGGGAACCTGTATATTTTTCCGGTTCCTGTTTTGTTAAAGCTCCCGTCCAGAAATGGTCAAGGGAAACATATACCCTCATGAATGAATATACCCGCGAAGAAGCCTGACATGCTATTCTCATCGCGGTTGTATATTCCGCAGAATATTCAACAACATTTTTTTCTCCCGCGTTACCCCAAATATAATGCGAATTTACTTCGTTTGATATTATAAGTCCTACGGCGCGTCCGTACTCACGACTGGGATTTGTATAACGTTCAGACAAAAATGAAACGAAAGCAGCATAATGACGAACACCTTCGTCTGTCATAATATTAAAAGCGGAAAGTAATCCTCTTCCGTTTTTACGGTCATCAACATAATCGGGATGAAGAAGTATATCATACATGGTTTCCGGTGTATCTATTGTCCAATGCTTTGAACAAAGCAGAATCAATGTAATTATTATATCATGATCTGATAATTCTTTAATACGCCTGTCACATGCGGCAGTAGCTTTTTTATCAAAATAATATTCTCTTCCGTCATGGATATAAGTATATACATCATCACCGTCAAAACGGCGCATTAAATCACCGATACATACATTGAGTGCCGCATGTTTTACGCCAAGTTCAATAGCGTCTTCAATCATTGCGACCTGCAATCCTTTTTTAGTATCACATTCCGGATACGGATAATCGTTTATTGATGTAAATTCGTATGTATCACAATAATTTATACCGCCGGTATTATCAAATACATATTTTAAATATAATCCGTCTCTTCCTGCTGCGAAACGATCAATACAACCGATGCCGTTCTTAAAAGATATCGGCTGAGATCCGCATAAATTTACTATTTCGCGCAAAGACGGAGAATAAACATTTAATATTAATTCAGCATCACATTGCGTATCCAGATAAAACCGTATTTTTTCGTTTTCGGCGGAAATTTTCACTATATTCATATTAAATTCTCCTTTAATTTTTTATATACTATTTCGGATAATTCTATATACCCCAAATCATTGAAATGGAGCATATCATCCATAAAAATATCTTTTCTTATTTCATTGTTTTTATCATAAAGCATGGATAAATAATCGATATAATAAACTCTTTCGTTATGTTTTGCGTAATCAGCAAGCAATAAACGGTATTCATTGTATTTCGGTATAAGATTAAATCTGGAAGGGCAATTTTTAGGAGGCAATATATATATCGAAATCCCCGGAATATCTTTTTTGACCCAGCTAAATAATCTTTCGGTTAAAAAAAATGTTTCCTCCGGAGTATATCCGCACGCTATATCATTATCTCCCTCATACCAAACAAGAGCTTTGGGTATTCGAGGTTTTACTATTCTTACGTAATAATAAAGCGCTTGTTCCGCAGTACTTCCTCCGAATCCGCAATTTACTGCGGTTATATCTTTCATTTGTTTTTTTAAACGGTCGTGGCCCCATACAGTTATAGTGGAACTGCCGTAAAAAAGTACTGCTCCCTGCGGTTCGATCCGATTTTCTAATGTTTCGATATCAATGTCAAAGCACGATAAATCTGCACGAAGCATAAAAACCTCCATTTTTATTTTTTATCATTTTTACGTTTTTTGTCTGTTAAATTCAATTTATAACTTTTTATATAACCAAAAAGTTCTACAGGATCAAATATAATATCAAGGAACTGGCTCAACGAACCTATTATAACAGGAAGTCCGTATAAAAACAACGGTCTGTACAATATATTTCTTAATTCCGGTATATATATTCCTATATTTTTATAAAGGAATTGCTTCACGAAAACAAAATATATCAAAGCTCCTATGGAAAAAGAAATAAACGCATTGAAAAGTGATTCTCCTGAAAAATAAAAACTGCTTTTTAGCTGCTCCACACGGAAAGTAATTTGTGATATATTTACCAAAATTAATGTGAAACTATTAGGAAACAATCCTATAGCAGGCAAAATCGATGCCGCTAAAAATAATAGGAGTCTGTTAAGTGGGGTTATATAATTTTTTATTTCTGATTTGAATTTTATTTCGTTTGTGATTTCCGGTCTGTGCATAAATATTATATTATAAAGCTTTAACATATAAGCCACGGTAAGAGCTCCGCAAAAAATAAACAATCCTTCAATAATAACATTGCCCTTTTGATAGATGTTTTCCTGTATCAATATTTTTGATATATAGTTACACCAAAAAGGAATTCCGGAAATACCAAGCATAGCGGACAAAAAAACAGCATTTAAAAAAATCTTTCCTCTGCCGAAACCTTTAATTTCATTTAAATCACTTGAATTTGTATTATAATAAATAACACTTTCTATTCCGAAAAGCAAAAGCTCTATAAAAGTATGATTTATCATATGAAGAACAACACCCGCAGCAGATGAAGGAGAAGGAGAATAAGAATATATGCCGAGTCCCAACAGAATTATACCGATTTGAGACATCGATGAATGAGCAAGCATTTTTTTTATGTCAAATGAAAATATTGCTCTTACAGCACCCCAAATCATTGTAATAACACCGAGAACAGTTATTATATTACCCCATATTACATTGTTTTTGAACATTAAAACTGTTATATATATAATGCCGAAAAGTCCTGTTTTCGAAATTATTCCCGATAAAAGTATTGCGACAGGAGAAACAGATTCCTTGTATGCTCCGGGAAGCCAAAAATGCAACGGGTAAATACCCGTTTTTATTCCGAAACCCAAAAGCATGCATATACCTGCGATTAAAATATATCTGCTGTCTGTATAAGACGAGAATGTAAATACCGTTGTATATAAAAGAGAACCGATTTGCCTGTATATTATAATCATTCCGAAAACTATAAATAATCCGCCGGCAATCGAAGAAATAAAATATTCTGCCGATGATAAAAGAGCCATTCTCTTTCCGCTGTGTACAGTGAGCGGATACGATACAATTGTTAAAATTGCATAGAAAATGAAGAGTGTTAAAAAATCCGAAGATAAAAATATTCCTATAACCGCCGAAAGCGTAAACATTAAAAAGAAATAATATCTTTCCGGATTGGCGATTTTGGATATATATTTGCGTCCGGACAAAATAACAAACAACCATGATGATGATGCTATTACGCAAAAAAGCGAACCTAATCCCTCAAATGTAAAACTAACTCCGAAAGCTGTAAAATATGGATTTATTACATTTATTCTCTCGGTTATTAAAAATGAAACAAGCAATAATTCCGTTGCCGCAGAAATAATGACAAATGTTTCGTATAAATTGTTTTCTTTAATTTTTAAGTTTTTAATACGCGAGATAAAATATATAGCCAATGCGCTGAAAGCGGGCCACAAAATCAAAATATACAAACTCATTTTTGGTTTTCCTGTTTTTGTAATTTTATTTATTAGTTTTTTTATGTTATTGATTTTTAATTAAACAGTATTTCAATATTGTATATGACAGAACATTTTAAATCAACAAATACGAAAAAAATGAATATTGAAAATCAAATTATAAAAAATCAACGCGAGCGGAGTGCAGCTCCAAAAAGCTTATCTCCGCTCATATTTTTCCTTATTAAATTAAATCTATTCTTTTGCCGGTTTCATCCGATTCAATTACAGCATCGAGTATAATTTGCGCTGTGTGGCCGTCATAAATGTCAGCCGAGCCGTTTCTTTCGCCGCCCTTTGTTACAAAAACAAAGGTTTCCATTTGATCAGATTCAAATTCAAGCGGTATTTCAGCCCGTTGATATTTACCTTCACTAAAAATATCAAGGGTAGCGGGAACATCATCGGCCGTATGCCCGTAAATTAAACCTCCGCGTTCTCCGTAAACTTCAATGCGCTGATAATTGGCATAACCCCATGCAAATCTTGTTATATTAAAAACAGCGGAAATTCCTCCGGTCATTTTCGCGCAAAAATGCGAATAATCATCCACATCAACCGGTGCTGTTTCACCGTCGTATGAAGAGGGTACGGCTTTTCTTTTATCTTTAATAGTTCCGTTGTCAGCTGTTACTGAAACATATTCCTCCCCCGTAAGAAATCTCGCCATATCTATCATATGCGAACCCAAATCAGCAAGGGAACCCGATCCGGCTTCTTCTTTTGAAAATCTCCAAACCCGAGGGCAATCGCTGTTGCCCCAGCTTTGAAAATATTGTACATACACATGAAAAATTTTTCCCAGAGAACCTGATTGAATTAAATGTTTTGCATATCTGGCGGCACTTTTAAACCTGTATGAAAAACAAACCATATTGGGAACCGGATTTTTTTTGTGAAAATCGATCAATTTTTGAGTTTCACAGCAATTAATCCCGAGAGGTTTTTCCACACAAAAAGATTTTTTTGCACGAATTGCCTCCATCGCTATATCAACATGTTTATTATTAGGTGTTACTATGGTTACGGCGTCAACATCGGAAGAATTAATGAGTTCGGAGTAATCTGTAAACCGTTTGGATTCATTTATATTATATTTTTCCGCGCATTGCGTTAACAAATCCGGATTTGTATCACAAACGGCAGATATTAAAACATCCGGAAGTTTTGCAAGGGACGGAATATGAACCGATCTGGATATATTCCCAACTCCGATTACTCCTATCCGTATCATAAAAATACCTCATATTTTTAATTTTTAAGCTGCGCTTCAATCAATCCTTCGGTGCAATAAATTTTACGTAATTTAGGCTTTTCAATTTTCCCCGTAGGATTGCGCGGCACTTTATCGAAAATTATTTTACGCGGTCTCTTGTATTTCGGAAGTCCGAGACAAAATTTATTTATATCTTCTTCCGTTTCAAAACATCCGTCTTTCAATTCAATTATAGCGGCGGCAATTTCCCCAAGTCTCTTATCGGGAAGCCCTATAACAGCGGCATCTTTTATATGATCGTTAGTTCTTAAAAAATCTTCTATTTGTACCGGATATAAATTTTCTCCGCCTGTTATAATGACATCTTTTTTACGATCAACCATATAAATAAATCCGTCGCTGTCGCGTGTAGCCATATCTCCGGTATAAAGCCATCCGTCGCGCAATACTTCGTCTGTTGCTTTTTTATCGCGGTAATAACATTTCATAACACCGGATCCGTAAACCGCCAGTTCGCCGACATCTCCGTCTTTTACTTCTGTTTTGTTTTCGCCTACTATTTTAACTTCCCATCCATATCCGGGAATACCGATTGTACCGAATTTTTCGGTATTTTCTATACCAAGATGAACACAACCGGGTCCTATAGATTCGGTTAAGCCGTAATTTATATCATACTGATGAGAGGGGAAAATTTTATTCCATCTTTTAATAAGACTCGGAGGAACAGGCTGAGCGCCTATGTGCATAAGTCTCCATTGAGAAAGTTTATATTCTAAAAGATTTATGCTTCCGTTTTCGATTGAATCAAGTATATCCTGCGCCCACGGAACGAGCAGAAAAACGACATTAATATTCTCTTCCGATATAGTCCTGATAATCCATTCGGGTTTGATCCCTCGAAGTATAACAGCGCGTCCTCCTACTAAAAATGTACCGAACCAATGCATTTTCGCGCCCGTATGATAAAGCGGGGGAATACATAAAAAACTTTCATCTTTTGTTTGTCTGTGATGTTTATTTTCTGTTATACAAGATGAAACCAATGCTAAATGAGTATGGAGAATAGCTTTGGGAAATCCTGTTGTTCCCGATGAAAAATATATCGCGGCGTCTTCGCTGTCATTTAATTCTATTTCCGGCTCTTCGTTTGAAAAACGCTTTGATAACAAGTCATAGCTTTCGGCAAAAGCCGGGCAGTCAGCTCCTACATACAATACCTCACTGCAGCGGGGGATTGTATTTATAACAGCTTCTACACGTCCGATAAATTCGAGTCCGAAAATCAAAGCGTCGCATTCGGCAAGCTCTAAACAATATTTTATTTCATCCGCGCTGTAACGGTAATTCATCGGAACAGCGACAGCTCCGGATTTTAATATCCCGAAATAAATCGGAAGCCATTCCAAACAGTTCATCAATAATATAGCAACTTTTTGTCCTTTTCCTATTCCGCGGGAGAGAAGCATATTTGCAAAACGGTTAGACTTGCGGTTAAAAGAAGCCCAGGTTATTTCACGGCGGTAATGGTGTGCCGGAATCGTTTCAACTAAATCATATTCATTCCATGTAAGTGCTCGTTTTTCACGCATTTCAGGATTTACTTCAACCAGACTGATATCATCTCCGAAAAGAGAGGCGTTTTTTATTAATATATCGGTAATTGGCATAAATATTTTAACAGTTTAATCCTTTTTTCTTTTGTATCTTTTTAAGAATATTATATTTTCAAAATAACCGAATGGGTTACCGGATGTAAAAATTTTTAATTATAGACAATTGCGGCTTCGTATCCGTTATCACGGCACCAAGAATCAGCAAACGAACCTTCCGTTACTCTTATTTCCGTGAGCGCTGGGCAATTATATATCGCGTCTTTATCAATACTTGTAACGCTCTCCGGAATCGAAACCGAAATCAAAGCGGGACAGGAAGCAAATGAATAAACGCCTAATTCTGTGACTCCGGGTTGTATGATTACTTTTTGTAATTTACTGTGATAATAAAACGCATTGCTGATTTTTTTAACGCTTTCGGGAACGGTTGTATTTACATCAGCACCGTTATATCTTATTAAAATACCGTCTCCGCCGATAATATAAGCGTTTTTCTGTGAAATGAGCCAGCCTGTTTCGGAAAAAGCGGAAGCTCCTACCGACTTAACTCCGTTCGGAATTTTTATATTAGTAAGGTTTTTACATTTATAAAAAGCGTAAGCGTCAATATTTACAAGGGAAGAAGGAAGCGATACCATAACAAGCGATTCACATTCACTGAACGCATATCCTTTTATGTCAGTAACAGTTTCCGGAATTATAACACTTACTATACTTGAACTCTTATCAAAAGCTTTCCAGCCTATAGCGGTTACCGGTTTTCCCTGAATCATTGATGGAATGTCAACTTCTTTAGCTTCGCCTTTGTATTTTGTTATAGTAACCGCATTATCCGCTAGCTGAACATCAAAAGAATATGTAATTTCTTCTGCCGTCATTGTATTCTGAGGTTGTGTTTCTGCGGGAACGGTTGTTTCAGCAGCTTCTGTTGTTGTCTCTTCCGGTTTTGTTGTCATATCGGATTCAGTTTCGGTTTCTTTGGCTGTTGTTTGGCTTTCGGATTCAGCTGTAGTATCGGTTGTATCCGAGCTTGCCGCTTCGCTAGACGATGTATCGTTTTCGGACTCAAGCGAATCCGAATTTTTTTCATTTTCCGTGTTTTTATCGGTGCTTTTTATTCCGCTGTCGGTATTTATTACATTCTTTATCGCAAAAACAGATCCGATAACTATTGCCGCCGCTATAAGTATAACCGCAGTAATCATAATTATATTGCGGATAGCGGCTTTTTTTTCTGTATTGCTCGGAATTTCATCTTCCAAATTAATTTTAATATCTTGGCCATAATCTTTTATTTGGTCATTTTCGGAAGGAATATTTTCTTTTTCCTCACGTGAAACAGCCGATGAAAGTGCAAGTGTCACCGAAGTATTAATTATTTCATCACACAAAGAATCGGATAAATTAAAATCATAACAAGCACGTCTTAATATAATTCCGATTTCTTCCATTCCAGAATATGAAACAAGAGAAGGTACGGCTGTGACAAGAGAATTTATTTCGTTATTTAATTGTCCCGTAGCACGGGCTAAAAAATATTTTACAGCCGATTCATTACAGTTCATTATTTTTGCTGTCTGCCCGAAATTAAGCCCGCAATAAAAATAAAGCATAACAGCGGTACGCAGCATCGGATGAAGCTTATCAACAAGTGAACTTATTGCGTTTCTGGCTTCAACATCGTCAGCTGCGACAGAGGGGATATCCATATCGTTTTTGATATCGTAATTCGCCCGCGGTATTTTTTTACCTGATTCAGGCGGAGGAAACAATGAAGGATTTTTTTCATGCATCAAAAAGCGGCAGCGGTTTGCCGCTATAATATAAAGCCATACTTTAAAATTTTCCGGATTCCGAAGTACGCCAAGTTTATGGAAAGCTTGAAAATAACTGTATTGTAATATATTATCCGCGTCACGGTCATTCCCTATAATTTTTCTTCCAAGATAATATACATCGTTTTTATATTCGTTAAATAACGCGGCAACAGCGTCCGAATCGCCTTCCCTTGCCTTTAATATGGTCTCTGTAATATTCATAATATACCTGACCTTTTTTTAATTTCCGCGTATAAGATTATATTTGATATTATCATATATTGCTCATTTTGTCAAATATAAAAATATAAAATCATACTATATATAATATTAGCAAATGATAAATAATAATAAATATTTTGTGAAATAAAAAATGTACATAAAACAAATAATAACTTTTTTAAAATGTATTGACAAAATTATATATTATGTGATATACTGTCATGGTATTTTAAGCAGAACATCCGTTCTCACCTTGTGTGTTTTTTTATCGCACGGGTCAATATTAATTACTTAATACGCATCGTTTTTTTGCGTGTTACATGGTTGATTTGTCGAACGGAGCATTGCTCCGTTTATTTTTTTTCATAATTTTTTACGGGGGTGTATACCAATAAAGAAAGATTCCGCAAAAGAACATTACATCAATGAAGAAATTCGTACACTGGGTTTTACCCAAACAAAAGTAGTCCGGGTTATCGGACCGGAAGGCGAGCAGCTGGGTTTGCTTTCGCTCGCAAACGCGCAAAAGGCCGCTTATGACCGTGAATTGGATCTTGTTTTAATAGCTCCTCAGTCAGAACCGCCTGTTTGTAAAATAATAGACTATGGACGTTTCCGATTTGAACGCGACAAAAAAGATAAGGAAGCTAAAAAGAAACAGCAGATTTCTGAAATAAAAGAAATACAATTAAGCTGCCATATCGATACAAACGATTTTAACACAAAAGTAAATCACGCACGCCGTTTTTTGCAAAACGGAGATAAAGTTAAGGTATTGGTAAAATTTAGAGGCAGACAAATGAGCCATATGGAAAGCGGACGCGAATTACTGGCGCGTTTTACAGAAATTTGTGCCGACATAAGCGTACAGGATAAAGCACCTTTGCTTGAAGGCAGAACCCTTACAACATTTTTAGCTCCGCAAAAACAAACCGCTGATAAGGGAACTCCCGCAGTAAAAACTGCACCTGCTCCGAAGCCTTCCGAAGAAACTCAAAATATACCCGAAAAAGAAACGCAAAAAGAAAATCCGGAAAAATAATTTCATTTTATATTTCATTGAATTTTTTTGCACCGTTTTATAATACGGTCTTTTGGGTGTGCGTATATTTTATTTTAAGTTTTATTCCGGCTGTTTGTAAAAATTGCGCTGTGAGTTATAACTTACAGTATAAAATATATAAAACAACTTTGAAATAATTTAAACAAATAGCATCAAATAAAATCTTAGATTCAAATTCATTTTTATATTTTAATAAACATGATCATATTTAATATTTTTTTTTTAAAGTTGTTCTACTGTAATTATATTAACTGTGAAAAAATTATCCGCAGAGCAAAATACAACGTACAACCGTATAAATAAATTGATTCGCAAAGCAAAAACACTGCCGCACAAATAACATTATTTTCATGGAGGATATCATGGGAAAAATCAAAACACACAAAGCAACCGCTAAACGTTTTACATTAACGAAAAGCGGAAATGTTAAATTAAGTCACTCGCACCGCCGCCATAATTTAGGTCTTAAAACACCGAAACGCAAAAGAAATTTAAGAAAAGCCGGTTATTTAAGCGAATCTATGGCTCCCACCGTAAGAAGCATGATGCCGAATGCCTAAAAGCGGCTTTTAAAACAGAAAGATTATTCGAGGAGATTTAAAAATGGCAAGAATTAAAAGAGCTGTAATGACTCGCAAGAGACGCAATAAGATACTAAAAGCCGCAAAAGGATATTGGGGTTCAAAAAGCAAACATTTTAAAATGGCTAAACAAGCCGTAATGAAAAGCGGAAACTACGCTTTTATCGGCAGAAAATTAAAAAAGAGAAACTTCCGTTCTCTTTGGATAACCCGTATTTCCGCACAAGCTAAAGTTTGCGGTATAAATTATTCAAAGTTTATGCATGGTTTAAAAATAGCAGGGATTACACTCAACCGTAAAATGCTGGCTGAGCTTGCGGTTTCGGATAAAGATGCTTTTGCAGCGCTCGTATCAAAAGCAAAAGCCGCGCTTTAAACATACTGTTTCCCAAAACAAAAACGAAACGAATAGCGATAAGTAAGCTTGCGCGGCCGGCGCGGTTTCGCTCGTCGCTATTCTCTGTTTTTATTCAATATCTCTCCTGCGGAATAAATAGATTTTCAAAAATATTTTGATTTTCTGAAACCGCTTTTACATTATTATAAATTATTTCTTTTCATTTGGATATAATTTTATAAAACATGTTCCGCAGGAATTTTAATATACAAAAAAGGATTAATAGATGGAAGAAATAAAGTTAGAAACAGCAAACGAAAAAACAGATCCCATAGGATATTTGCCTTCAATTGAGATAGCAAAAAAAATGATAAAAATTTTAGATGCTAAAAAGGCGCATAATATCAGATTGCTTCGCGTTGAAGAAAAAACGGTATTGAGCGATTACTTTTTAATATGTACGGGAAATTCCAAAACTCAAATAAAAGCTTTGGCTGACGAACTCGATGTAAAACTCGGTGAAGAAGGAATTGCTGCTTATCATAAAGAAGGGCTTAACGACGCCACTTGGATTCTCCTTGATTTTTCAAGCGTTATTGTTCATATTTTCAACAGCGAAACACGGCGTTTTTATAACTTGGAAAAATTGTGGAATGACGCGGAAGAAATAGATATAAGTCTTTATTTGACACCAGATACCACACAACAATAAAACTATGATAATAGTTAGTTAGGGTTTGATAATATGAAATATAATTTTTTAGAAATTGAACGTAAATGGCAGGATGTTTGGGAAAAAAACAATACATTTGCCGCATATAATAATTCTGATAAACCGAAATATTATACGCTCGTTGAATTCCCTTATCCGTCAGGACAAGGACTTCATATAGGTCATCCTCGTCCTTATACAGCAATGGATATTGTTTCACGAAAAAAAAGAATGCAGGGATATAATGTATTATTCCCGATGGGCTGGGATGCTTTCGGTTTACCCACTGAAAATTATGCGATAAAAAATAAAATTCATCCGAAAATTGTAACCGAAAATAATATTAAAAGATTCACAGCTCAGGCAAAAGCCATCGGTTTTTCTTTTGATTGGTCACGCGAAATAAATACTACTGATCCCTGTTATTATAAATGGACTCAATGGATATTTTTACAGCTTTATAAGCACGGACTTGCGTACAAACGTGAAATGAACGTTAATTTTTGTACTTCCTGTAAAATTGTTTTAGCAAACGAAGAAGTAGTAGGCGGCGTTTGCGAACGCTGCGGAAGTGAAGTTGTCAGAAAAATCAAAAGCCAATGGATGCTGAAAATAACGGAATATGCTCAAAAATTAATTGATGGATTGGAAAACCTCGATTTTATTGAACGTGTAAAAACACAGGAAATAAACTGGATAGGACGCAGCGAGGGTGCGGAAATCGATTTTAAAACAACCTCCGGCGATACGATAACAGTATTCACTACCCGTGCCGATACTCTTTACGGAGCGACATATATGGTGGTTTCTCCGGAACATTCACTCGTTGATAAATGGCTTCCTATTTTAAAAAATACTGCTGATGTTTGTGCTTACAGAGAACAAGCTTCAAAAAAATCTGATTTTGAACGCACAGAACTTGCAAAAGATAAAACCGGTGTTTGTCTTGACGGAGTTTGTGCTATAAATCCGGCATCCGGTGAATTTATGCCTATATTCATATCAGATTATGTACTCGCTTCATACGGAACCGGTGCTATAATGGCAGTTCCCGCTCATGATGAACGTGACTGGGATTTTGCGAAAAAATTTAATTTACCCATAATTCAAGTCGTTGACGGCGAAAACGTAAATGTAAACGAAGCTGCTTTTACCGATGTTGAAACTGGTATATTAATTAATTCCGGTATTATCACAGGTTTAAATGTACCTGAAGCAAAACAAAAAATTATAAAATGGCTGGAAGAAAACAATCTCGGAAAAGCTAAAATAAATTATAAATTGCGGGATTGGATATTTTCGCGTCAAAGATATTGGGGTGAACCTGTTCCGATGATATGGTGTGAAAAATGCGGATGGGTTCCTCTCGGAGAAGACGAACTTCCCTTAATGCTGCCTGATGTGGAACATTATGAACCTACGGAAAACGGAGATTCACCGCTTGCGAAAATAACAGAATGGGTTAATACAACTTGTCCCAAATGCGGAATACCCGCCGTACGCGAAACAGACACTATGCCTAACTGGGCAGGTTCTTCATGGTATTTTATGCGTTATTGCGATCCTAAAAATGATGATGTGTGCGCTTCAAAAGAAGCTCTCGATTACTGGATGCCGGTCGATTGGTATAACGGCGGTATGGAGCATGTAACACTTCATTTATTATATTCACGCTTCTGGGCTTTGTTTTTACATGATATCGGAATTCTCTCATGTCCGGAGCCTTATTTAAAACGTACGGCTCACGGTATGATATTGGGAGAAAACGGCGAAAAGATGTCCAAATCAAAAGGAAACGTTATAAATCCTGATGATATAATATCGGAATACGGAGCTGATACACTGAGATTATACGAAATGTTCATCGGTGATTTTGAAAAATCCGCTCCATGGTCTCCAGCCGCTATCAGAGGATGCAAAAGATTTTTAGATCGTGTTTCCGGTCTTTTAGATATAACAAAAGGAAACGGAACAACACCTGAACTTGAAAAATCTTTCCACCGGACAATAAAAAAAGTTACTTCAGATATCGATACAATGAAATTTAACACGGCAATCGCAGCTTTAATGACTTTATTAAATGAAATTTATGAAGCGAATAAATTGACCCGTGATGAACTTCTGATATTTATAACTTTGCTTTGTCCCTTTGCTCCTCACATCAGCGAAGAAATTAACGAAATTTTGGGAAATAAAAATATTTTATCTCTCGCAAAATGGCCTTCTTATGATGAATTAAAAACATTGGATTCAGATGTTGAGATAGCTATACAAATCAACGGTAAGCTTCGCGGAACATTAAGAATAGCTGTAGATTCCGCCGAAAAAGATGTATTGGATGAAGTTAAAAAATGTGATTTCGTTATTAACTCTATATCCGAAAAAATTATAGTAAAAGAAATTTATATTAAAAATAAATTAGTTAATATTGTCGTAAAATAACGAACAGATTAAAAATAAATTAAATTCTAAATTTTCCATTTTATATTGACATGCAATAAATTGTGTTGTATAATATTACAGAGATGGTATCGTAGGAAATATGCGCGAATCTAACGAGGGCTGTCGTTTATTACGGCAGTTTTAAGATCATCTTTTTCTTTGCTTATAGCGAAGGGAGGGAATAAGTACAATGGCAGAAATCAGATTAAAGGAAAATGAATCGCTTGACAGTGCTCTTCGCAGATTTAAGAGACAATGCGCCAGATCCGGTGTTTTAACTGAACTCCGTAAAAGAGAACATTATGAAAAACCAAGCGTAAAACGCAAGAAAAAATCCGAAGCGGCACGTAAGAGAAAGTATAAATAATACTTTAAGTGAATAATTAACGGACTTCTCGCAAAATTAAAAGAATTATTTAATTTAGCGAAAACAGTTTTTTCGGAAATATCGTTTTAATTTTAACAGTTATTCGGAAAAATAATTAAGAATCGCAGTCAACTTTTAAACAAGCAGACTGCGATTTTTGTTTTTACAATTATTTATATGATTTAAAAATTTATTTTATGTATGATTTATAATTTTTGTTTTCCTTTATAAAATGTATTTTATATAATTTTAATGCTGAGTTATTTTATCATCAAAAGGCGGTTTTGTATCTTGTTTTCCGCGTTCTTTTAATAATTTATTTTTAAGTTCATTTCTTTTTTCATCGTAAAAATTTTTATTTTTGTCAACTGATTTATCTTTTTCAAATTCAGCATTATCCATATTGATAAAATTGTTATCAGGATCCATAGTCGTTATATATCGTTTAGCCTGAGTCGAAAACAGTTCATAATAATGCCCTCCGGCACGCATAAGCTCCGCATGATTTCCTTCTTCTATAATTTCGCCGTTTTGTAAAACTATTATTTTAGAAGCTACAGTCGCGCTTGAAAGACGGTGTGAAACAAATATCGTAAGTTTATTCTGGCGAAGTTCATCAAATTGATTATATATTTCCTGTTCGGCAATAGCATCCAGCGAAGCTGTGGGTTCATCCAGTATTAATATATCCGAATCACTGTAAAAAGCGCGGGCTATAGCCAGTTTCTGCCACTGACCGATCGAAAGTTCTATTCCGTTTTCTTCAAAGTTTCTCATTAAAGGAGTATCGTATTTATCAGGTAAAGCTTCAATAAAGTCAGCGCTGTTACTTCTTCTTGCCGCTTCTTTAATTTCTTCTTCCGATATTGGTTTACCTATTTGTCCGAAATCTATATTTTCTGTAACAGTAACCGCATATTTTCCGAAATCCTGGAATATAATTCCGAAAACACGGTATAATTCATCAATATCATACTCCCGGATATCTCTTCCGTCGAGATAAATAACCCCCTCCGTAGGGTCGTAAAGGCGTGTTAATAATTTTATGAGAGTTGTCTTCCCCGCTCCGTTTAAACCGACGAGAACAACGGTATCGCCGGGATTCAGTTTTAAATTAATATTTTTTATAACATCGCGTTCCGTACCCGGATAACGAAAAGACACATTTTTAAATTCAACAACATGACCGGTATGACGTTCTACATGAACCGGATTATCAAGTATTGGAGCGACAGTCTTTTTTTCATTCATAAAAACTATCATATTATCAATGAATAAAGTACCTTCGTAAATTGTGGCTGTCGTAGAAATCAGTGTTGCAATACCTCCGGCTATCGAATGTAAAGCTCCTGTATATAAAGTATAATTACCAACTTCTATAGAACCAGTACATACCATTTTGGCAATGTAAAGATAAAGAATACAGTTTATTACCGTGGTAACCAACGAAATTGAAATATGCCAAGCTCCTTCGCTTACAAAAATTTTTCGGAGTCCGGAATAATACCGTTTAAATGTTTCGTGGTATCTGTTAATGAAGGTATCGGAAAGACCGAATATACGGACTTCTTTTACTATGTCTTTGTTTGTCATAAGACCGTTATAATATGACATGCGGCGGCGGTCTTTAGAACGGCGGCGGATATAATTGAAATTCTTTTTGCGGTATGTAAAATTTATGATAGCAGACGGAACAGACATAATTATAATTAATAAAGGAGCGAAAGGACTTATAGCCCAAAGAATTAATATAAATGATATCATACTTATAAAAGTACTGAAAATCCTGAAAGTGGAGTTCATTATTTGAATCGGACGATTTCCGGCTTCACGGCTCGCATTTTCAAGTTTTTCATAAAACTCAGGCCTGTCAAAACTTGCCAAATCAATTTCACGTGCTTTATTCATGATTTTAATATTTACATGATTAACTACCAGTTCACCTGAAATTCTCTCCAATATACCGTTAACACTTGAAATTAATCCATTAAAAAACAAAACTCCGAATTGTAATAATAACGCATATAAAACCGTATTAAATTGATCCGGTAATCCTGCTTGAGCCGCGTTATAAGCTGAAACCAATGAATTTATTAGGTTAGCTGATATAAGAGCGTTTATAACCGGAACTACTCCGTGAAAAACTGCCATAAATACCATTAAAGCCAGAATCCATGGATTCGTTTCCCATACAAGAACAAAAATATAAAAAAGTCTGTAGAAAAATTTTGATATAAGACGCCATAAATAATCAGGAACTTCCCTGATAGATTGCGGTTTCGGTTCTTTTAATTTTTCGTTCATTTCCGAATGTGAAGGTCCCCAATGTCCGCCAGGTCCCATTATTGCTTCCTCCTAAAAAATTAAGATATTATATATTTGTTTATAATTATATACAAAAATTATTAATAAAAAAAGAAAGATTGATAATTTTTGGAACAATAAATTAACAAATATATTTTATATAAGAAAAATACCGAAAAACCAAACCATTATTGACAAAAACAAAAAGTAATGATAATATGCAGATTGCTATGATTTAAATTTATATAAATAAAGAGTGCCAAATGTCAAATCCGATAAAGCTGTATATACGTGATATATTAATTAATACTTCTATCGCTTTTACCGGCGGTACGATAATTCAAACTTTTTATGATAAAATAGGACTTTCGTCTTTTGAGATAGGTATTTATATAACAGCGGTTAATATGATAAATGTATTAATCACTGTTATTTTTTCAAATATATCCGATAAAGCAAAAAAAATAAAACAACCTATAACTCTGTATACAGCTTTAGCGTCAGCTATAACTTTTGGATTTATCCCATTATGTTTCGTTAATGAAAATATATCTCACAATTTACTTCTGTACATTGTTCTTTTAATCGGACTGGTGCAAGCGCTTATCTTAGCTTTACGCGCGATATACGAATATAAATTTCCATATCAAATATTCGAAATGAAAAATTACAGTTCAATATTAGCAACTGACGGAGTTTTAATCGGTATTGTAGGAATATTTCCGGGTATTATACTTTCAGCATTCTTAAAAAAATATTCCTATTTTAGCGTTATGAGCATATGTTTTATCATATCCGCTCTTATAATGGGAGCGGCGGCATATGTAAATCATTCATTTAAAATAATAAATGGTAATACAAATTCGGATATAAAATTAAATAAAACATCAGTTATGAGCAGTATCACCGCGCTTTTTAGAATGAAATGTTTCTATGTGTTTATAATTCCGAATTTTACACGAGGAATCGCAATGGGTATTATCGGTATGGCTGCGGTTATCGGATTGCGTGAAGCTGGATTTACCAATATAAACGGTCCTTATATAGCCGCTTTCGCTGCTGCGGCAAATGTGCTTGGAAGTATCGTTTATGCCTTTTTGACACGCCGTATGAATTTACACGCGGTTAATATGATAGGGAGTATCATGGCTTCGCTTTTTCCATTGTCAATATTAGGAGGTCCCGAAATTTTTTTAATTTTTTATTCCGCTGCCGCTTTCGGAATAATGATGGTAAACTATTCGGTTCCCTGTATGGTTTATAAGTTTATACCGCAGGAAAGCGCGGGTATTTATAATGCGTGGCGAATGATAATGACTACCGCGGGAAGTGCTTTAGCTTCAACGATTATAGGAATTCTTATAGGAAAAATACCGATTTTTTTGCTTCTTTTATCTGTTCCGGTTTCACAAATGATATGTGCGTTTTTTTATTCCAAATATTACAAATTATTTACGGGTGAAAAAAATATTTTTTATTAAAATCATAAAAAAAGCCGTAAAACATATAATGTTCAGCGGCTTTTATATTACAGTGAAAAATCAAAAATAATTTATATAAAAGTTTTGCGGCTAGTCAACTTGTTGACTTTGGTCTACTTGTTGACTTTGGTCTACTTGTTGACTTTGGTCTACTTGTTGACTTTGGTCTACTTGTTGACTTTGGTCTACTTGTTGACCTTGCTTTTCTCAAAAGCGACCGTTTCCTTGCGGCTTCTTATTTAAACAAGCTCGATCCCGAATATTTTCGCATGTCCCGCACATCCGGCTTCTACATAAAGACCGACAATTCCGAATTCTCCGGTTTCTCCTATAGAAGCTGTGTAAGTTTTTCTTTCATTTGAACCGTTAAATGAAAACGGGAAAGATTTGGTTGGATACTGATATCCTCTTTCATGACATTGACCGTCGTACAAAACAACAGTAACTTTACCCGTTATTTCGCTGTCCGAAGTAAATATACCATCAAATTTTATACCGCTTAGATTTTTCCAAAACAGCTCGGGAGCAGCGAGCGAATTACCGGCGTTGAAATCGAATTCAAGAAAGCCGGGAACCGGAAATCCTTTATCTGTTATACCGCGATAACTCCAATGGTCGCGTGTACCGTCAAATGAAAATTTACGTTTTGTAGGCGGAGCAATTTCGCAAGCTGTTTTACGTATTTCTTCGACATTTCCCACAATTAAACTGTAGTTATAATCATAAACTATATTATAATCAAGAACTTCCGCAAGAGTGGGACTTAAATAACCGGTAGGACCGTCTTTTTCGCCGCCTGAACCTTTTTGACCGGCGAAGCCCCCTAAAAAGTTATTAGTTATAGGATTCATAATCCCCAGTCCGTAGTTATCGCAATTTAATAAAGCCGCCCAGTTTTCTGTGGGTCTGAAAGTTATCCAGGGCCAGCCTTTACCATCGTCGATATCAATCAAAACCTTTGTATTATCTTCCGAAAACGGTTTGTTTCCTATATATGATATAATTTTATACCATTCCCCGTTTGTATAAACGGCAGGTAATTCCTGATGGCGAGCTTCGTATTTTGTTGTATCCGGACGTGCGTTATTTATTTTCGCAATTACATCAACGCGTTTTCCAACCAGTTTATACCATGTTTCAAATGTACATTCTCCCGGATAGTTATCAAGAGGCCAGTGCATGGGAATACATTTTACATATATGGAATCACCTTTGTTTTCATATTCCAATATTTGAGAACGATTACCGTAGCAGTCTCCGCACTGTATGGGATTCCAACCGATATATTTCCAGCTTTCACGCATATCATGGCCTTCCGGATGAAAAGGAACAGGATGGCTGTAAAAAGACATCTGTACCTGACGTCCCCAATCCGCGCTGTTAATCAAGTTTTTTTGCCCGTGTTCAGCTAAATATGTAACAGCTCCTCCGAGACCTAAATTTACACCTAATTTTATATATTCATTTTCAGCCCAAGTTATATAATCACCTGTCAAAACTGAATGGTCAATAGCTTTTTCCATATTGATTCACCCCTTTGTTTATTTTATAAATGTATTATATATAATTTTTCATGTATGTCAATAAAATCATGAAATAATTTGTATGAAAATGAATAATGTATAATTATCACATAAACATTATTTTTAAATTAAACATAATTTAAGGTTTTATTCATTGTAGTAAATCCAAAATTTATCATATATAGATTCTGAAGCTTTATCTAAATCAAGCAATCCTTCTAAGTATTTTTCTGTCGTTTGGTATAAATGAGAATATATGTTTGATAATAATGTATAATGATTATCGGCTTTTTCTAAAAATTTTAAATAAGAATTATATAAATTCTCATTGAAATAATAACCGATATTTTGTTTTTTTAAATCTTCAATTGTTCTTTTATTAACTTCTTTACAGGGTGAAGTTTTTATATTTCCGCATTCCTCAGCTAAAAAACGGATATATTCAAAAGCTTCTTCTTTTACCGAACTTTTTTCCATTATAAGATAAGATTCATAAACGTAAAAAATAAAATTCGATTTGTTATCTTCCATTGAAGGAGCAGGTACTAAAATTATATTTTTATTTTCAATAGATTGAACAAATAATGTAAATAAACTTAATGATGTATCGCTGATAAAAATTTCATCGTTTCCGTTTTTATTATAAATATTATCGTTATTCAAGGATTCAATTGTAGTTATATATTTTTTTATGTAATTTATTACATCGGTTTTATTTTTCTTTAAAACTATATAATTTTCAATTACTCCCATAGCTTCGCGTTGAATTATGGATTTTATTGTTTCTTCTTCTTTTGATGAAATTATAGATTTTTCGAAAACAGTAATATTTTCATCTAAATTAGGATATATTTTGTTTATTACATCTTCCCACTTCCATGAATTAAAATCAATATTTGGTATATACTTTTTTATTAAATTATTTTTACCTAAAACAAGACTTAATGTTATATCAGAGGGATATATATATAATTTACCGTTGGTTTTTGAACTGCAGGAATCAAAAATATTTGTATAATATTTATCGTCATTTTTTAAATCAGATCCTTTTTCCAGTGAATACATATCATAAAATATATTTTTATCGGTATATTTACAATAATCAAAATTTCTTACCAATAATATATCCCAATCTGCAGTACCGGATAAAAATGATGCGTTTAATTTTTGTATAAAATCGTCACGGCTTGGGTCTGTCAAATACGGCATATCACTAAAAACATCACTTATAATATTGATATTTGTTTTTCTTTTATATTCAGCTTCATATTCATCATAATGATCAGGTTTAACATCCATGTATACTTTTATCGTTATATTATCTTTTTCTTTTTCTTTTTTATAAATATAATTATTATATTCATCAGAAGACATTTTATTTATGGAATATACAATACTTTCATTTTGGTTAATATCTATAGGAATTGTATAAAAAATTAATTTTTTTTCATTATCTAAACCCAAACAGGCTTTTTCAATATTATAATCAATTTCGTTTGAAATGTTACATAATACACCTAAATATTCACCTGTATTTACGTCAATTGCTTTAATTTGCATTCTGTCAAGTAAAATAATCCATTCTTCCGCAGGTAAAAAAACCAAAGAAGAAACACCGGAAATCCAGCCGTATTCAATATCCCAAACAATAGACAAATTATCGTTGTTGATTTTTGCTATACAAAAAGCTCCGTTGTTTTTTGTGTAAATAATTACGGATTCAGAAATATCTTTATTATTGTTTATAATACAAGAATTTTGAATATTATATTCTGTTTCATTAATAATTTCGAAATTTTTATTTAATGTTTTAAAACCTTTGTCAGTTATTAAATATAAAAAATCATTTTTTTCAAAACAATTAAAAATATAAAAATTATCATTATTTTTAATGTTTTTTATTTCACTAGAATGTAAAATTTGCCCGTTTATGTCATATTTTTCTATTATTTTTATTGGGTTTTGACTATTTTCAATATATTTGTCTTTAAACATCAATAGTTCGTTTTCTGTTGTTCTTATTATATTATTATTAATTTCAACATTAAAATTGTTTACTTTGTTGAAAAACAAATCATATATTAATATATCGACAGAAGTTTTTGATTTGTCCTCTTCTTTTGCTATATAATAATTATTATTGCTGCATAAATAATTTATTGCAGGTAAATTTATCATGTGATCTATTTTAAAACTATTTTCTATAAAAGCTTCTTTTACATTTTGTTTGCATGAACAAAAACAAAACGCAATAATAAACAATGAAATTATGGAAATATAAATTTTTATTTTAGTTTTATATAAATTAGATGTCATAATTTTCTCCATATATATTTAAAACAATAGGTACATAATATTTTTTATATCATGTACCTTATTTAACTTATTTATAAATATTACTGTCTATATAACGTTCCAAAATATTCTTTTGCTTGTTTAAAAGATTTATTATTGTGAATATTATAATTACTAAAGGATTCAATTGTAGTTATATATTTTTTTATATAATTTATTAAATCGGTTTTACTATTCTTGCTTGAACGAAAATTCATCGTCTTTTAAAATTTCGTATCCGGAAATGGTAAACACTCTTCTTGATAATACTGTAATAATTGAAAACAAAGTGATAACAATGACTCCCGGAGCTATTATTTTTTCAGGTTTAAGCGAAAACTCCTGGTTTAAATATATCGAAATAGGCTTCCACATATCGTTTTTTAAAAAAATCGCCGGTTGCTCCGTCATTGAGCAGGACTGCGAAAAAATAAGTATAAATACTGAAAATATGCAATTTTTTATTTGCGGAATCATAATTTTAACAAATATTACAAAACTGCCCGCACCATCAATCGAAGCTGCATACAATATGTCATCTGGTACATCTGCCATAAATTGACGGAATATGAAGATAGAAAATCCGGAAAATATCCCCGGTAGAATCATTGCAGCAGGTGAATTTAAAATGCCGATTTTGTCGAAAATTAAATAATTCGGCACAGAAACGGCTATTGCCGGAGTCATCATCACCGCTACTGATATTATAATAAATAATCCTTCAAAACGTGGATGAAATTTTGAAATTGCATACGCTGCCGGAAGTGAAATTATTAGCGATAATATAGAGCTTGAAAAAGCATAAAAAAGCGTATTGACAAACGAACGTGTAAACGACGAATTCAATACATTATCGAAATATTGCGTAAATGAAAACTCGCTTGCGAAAAGTTTGTAATAATTCAAATCTTTTACGTTTATATAGTTTTCATAAAATGACGGTATTAAAAACGATGCGGTTACATTAAAAACGATTGGAATAAATACAACGGACAGTATGCAAACAACAATAATTGCTGCCAAAATTGAAATGGAAATTTTTTTCAGATTAACTTCCTTCAGTTGTTCCACCTCTTTTCTGCTCTTACGTACAGATAGGCACAAATTCCGGTAAAAACTGCAAAAACGACGGATGCGGCTACACTTTTATAAAATTCCATTTTAAGAAATGTATTACCTATGTAATTTTGCAAGGTATACAATACTTGCGGAGGGTATAAACCAAAAACAGCATAAATTTCATTTGAAAAGCTGAAAACACCGACCACCGAAAGCACAACGACGAAAAATAATTGTTTCTTTATTTGCGGAATAATAACACGCAAAAAAAGAGATACCCCTGAAGCTCCGTCTATTTTTGCACTTTCGATTGTTTCCAGCGGGACATATGAAAAAGCAGCTGTTAATATTATAATATTAAGCCCCGAATATTTCCATATAAACAATAAAAACATTGCGAAAAAGCAGGAATACCCGCTTTTCCAATCAAGACCTGCAACACTTGTAAGTATATTTATTATACGGTTGATAAACCCTTTTGAATTAAACATATAAAACCAGAAAGTAACTGCTACGCATGAAGGAATTAAATAAGGAATTAAAATAGTATCAAGAATTACCTTTCCGATTCGGAAATACTTCTTTCCCATAATGAATATGAAATAAGCGATTGATAATGAAACCAAAACGACCGCTGGAATAAATATAATAAATATAACTGCTGTGTTTTTTACCGCCATTGAAAAAGCGGAACTTGCAAAAAGTCTTGAAAAAGAATTTACAAAACGAAACCTTCCGGAGCCGTCCGGTTCAAAAAAGAGATAAACCAACGAATAAAGCATAGGAAAAGCATAAAACAAAACAAATCCCGCGGCTGCCGGTGCAATATACAACCAAGGCATACGACCGCGCAGCGGGAATGCTTTATTGCGGTTTTTTTGCTTTTGTTTATTCATTATAATACAGCCACAAGCGTTCATAAATATTTGCGGCAGTTTCCTCTACGGTGAGTAAACCTTCTGTAAATTTATCGGTTTCTTCTCTTATTATGGATATAGCACCTCCCATTGCAGGAATCTGTACTGTTACATTTTCCATTACTTGCAATGACTCGCTGTGAATACGTTTTAATTCTTCTTTTTGTGATTCCGTTAAAGTGTAGGTTTTATTTGATCCATTAATAATATATTCATTTAACTCGTCGTCTTGTTTTTTATAAAACATCTCTTTGTATGTATAATTTGCGAAACTTACTTCATTTTGACTTATGTATTTTAATATTTTATAAGCTTCTTCTTTATTTTTCGAAGTATTTAATATCGCCATACCATTTAGCATATTAAAACAATAAGAATCGCCTTTGCTTATTGCAGGTAAATTTATCATACTGATATTTGTCAAATCCAATGTTGATGATATTAAGGATGAGATACTTGACGAATGATTAAATTCAAAAACATATTTATGGTTTTCACTGTTATCCGATGGGCAAGTATATCTTGAGTCAAAAATTTTATTAACAATATTTAAATCATGTGTTATTTCATTGATCACATCATTCTTTGAAGTTTTTTCGTTCATCATATTATTGACCTTCACGCCCAGATTATAAAGAGAATAAGCATGCATGTAAAATAAATATTGCGGTGAAAATAAATATTCATTTTCAGAAGCATATTTATCAAAGTTTTCGAATATTTCTTCCCAAGATTTCGATCCTTTTATTAATTTATCATACATATCTCTATATATGTAAAGAGAACTTGTTTGAAAATTATTTGGAAACGAATATAATTTTCCTTCTTTTTCAAAAGCATTAATTATATTAACAAAATATTCATCGCTTTCGATTAATTCCTTCGCGCCGAGGGTGTATAAATCAACAAAATAACCTTTTGATGAATAGAGATTATAATCAAGCTTATAAAGCATTACTATATCCCAACTTGATTTTCCTGATAATAGAGCTGCATTTGTATTTTGAACATACCCGGTAGTGTCATTTGTTTCTGTGTCACTGTAATAATCGAATATTATTTTTATATTATTATCCAAAGCATATTTTTTTAGAGCGATGGTCATCAATTTATCCCAGGAGAATGCTCTTATAGTTATCGTTGTTTGTTTACTATTATTTAATACTGCGATATCCTCTTCAGTGGCAATCCTTATAGGGCGTATATAGACTGTTTCCTCAGAAACGTCCTTGGTCAATAAATAAATATTTTCGCTTCCGCTCAATAAAAATTCTACATTTTCTGTCGATGTATAATCATAAATGTTTACTATCGATTCTATAAGTTTGCCGTTTTCTGGGTTTATTGTATAAATATTTGAATCTGATGCAATTATAAGCAGACTGTTTGTATAATCGTAGCAAATATTATAAGAATAGATGTTTTCAGGAACAACAACATCCCATGTAAATTTATTTTCTGCTGCATCATATTTTGCTATGGAGTTATCTGAGGGCTTGTCATCATATTCATTTACTAAAGTAAAATAAATATAGAAATTATTTTCTGTTCTATGTATGCATGACAATAACAATTCTTTATTAATTAATATTTCTTTGTTTGTGGTAATATTTTTTATTCCATTATCGAATATCAATATAATTTCATCATTATGCGCGTACATATTTAATAGAATTATTGAACTAGCTATTTCACTATACTCGTATTCGGATATTAATTCGCCCGCAGGAGAATATTTATAAATTTTATTGCCGGAATTATTTGTTAATATATAAAGATTTCCATTTTCGTCACAGCATGCATTTTTATATGTCGCACCATCGGGCAAGTTGTACATACATTCGGATTTTTCGCCTGATGTTAAATCGATGATAGAAAGTGAATATGAAGCAATGTTATTTCGGTCACGATTTATTTCTGTAAGCAAATATTTATTGTCGTTTATATGAGATATTTTTTGGTAATTTTTAATATCATATATGCAATCGGCAATTATATAAGAGTTTTCAATATTATCCACAGATTTGTTGCAGGAATTAATAAAAAAGCACTGAAATATTAAAATAAATAATAATACTATATTAATACATTTTTTCATAACTCACCTTTGGAATTTTATTAAAAAGCCGGGGTAATATAATATATAAAACCCCGGTAAATGATTGAATTTATACTTTTAACTATACAAGATTTACAGTACCTTTATATTGAAAAAAAGCATAACTATTATAAATTCTTGTGTACTCATTTTCGTATTCTGTTACATTTAAATTTGGAGCATATGTATTTCTTCTTAGCACACCTGAATGTAAATAAGGATAACTCTTTCCCGGACACACAACGGAAAAAGAAAAGATTTGATTTGGCGGTACACTTGCAATACAAACGATTTGCGTGTAAATATTATTTATCTTGTCAAAAGTATATTTATAATGCTCAGTTACAACATTGGAAGTGTGTTCTATTTCATGTGCCGTGGAATAAACTACTGCTAACGCGGAAAAAACAAGCATCAATGTTAATAATAAAGCCAATTTTTTTAATATGTTTATATTTTAAATTAATTATTTATAATATAATCAATTATTGCATGCTATAATTAATTGTATTATTTTATTAAATATTTTTCAATAATTATCTTTATTTTCTAATATTTTCTTAATGATCTTGATATTATTATAACACTAAGTAAAAATATGTCAATATATATTATAAAATAATATTATATTTGTTAAATTTTACTAATTTTTAGTATAAAATATATATATTATAGACGAAAATGATATACCTCAAAATGCACGTACAACACCAAAAATGTTGTCTCCTCATGAACTAAGGCACACCTGCGGAACATTGCTGTATGAAAGAACAAAAGATATATATGCGGTTTCAAAATATCTCGGGCATGCGGATGTGCAAATAACAACAAGGTATTATGTACATGACAATCCGGATATGCTGCGGAATCATTTAGATATAAAATGACGACTATTTGACGACTAAAAGATTCCATCAACTCCCGCTTTATTGCCATTCTTATTTTAGCATCCTATCAAAACGCAAAAATAAAAAAGCCCTTGAAAGCAGTATAAACACTGTAAAATCAAGGGCTTTTGCCATGGCTGCGGAACTAGGATTTGAACCCAGACAAACAGAGTCAGAGTCTGTCGTGCTACCCTTACACAATTCCGCAGTATTCGTGGAAACGGTGTTATTATATCAAATATTAGCGCTTTTGTCAAGATGTTTTCGGATTTTATGTCGTTTTGCGGTATCAAATCTTTTACACTTTATAAGCGCATTTTTTGGTTATTTTTATTAATAACAGTGAAACATAATAATAAATCCGTTTCCGATTCACTCTTTACTATTCTATCTCTGATACGGCAATTTTATACCTATAAACCAAAGATTCATTTTCTTTTATTTTGAGCGGACCTTTAAAATAAAGATTATTTACGGCAAAAAGTCCGTAATCACGGCAATGCCAGGAAGTGGGATATCTTTCATTTAAAACATCATCGTAAACTGTCAGGTAACAATTTAATCCTTTAACAGAGCCGCAGTAAGAAGCCCAGGCAGCATTTTTACCCCAACATTCGCCCTCTCCCTTTCCGCCCCATGAATTAATTATAAATCCGTTTCCTCCCTGACCCTGCATTTCGGGATTTATACGTATACCGAGAGGACCCGCTTCTTTTGTCGCTCCGAAAATTACTTCACCATAAGAAGCTGTAAATTTTATTTCCATGTATATTTCACGAAGCGTGTATCCGTTTGATTTAAAAGATAATGTTCTGCTTTCACAAACCAAAGGAACTCCGCTGCAGGTTTGCCAAACATTACACGCGGTAAATGAATTTTCATTTATAACAATTGATGTTTGTCTTTGTTCCCCTCTGTCATTAGGTTCGTTCCAAAAATCTATATTGTTATATCCGTTTGCACTGACATCTCCCACGGCAATAAATATCGATCTTTGATGCGGATGTTCTTTTGTTTCGAAATCCAAACGCGTGATACTTTCCCCGTTTGATAATATCACCGGACCGAGATAAGGTTTTGCAAACTTTTTGTCATAAACATAAGTTGTAAATAAATTTTCCCCAGTGTACACATCTAAAGCATTTTCAAATTGTCTTTGTTTTATAATAATTTGTTCCATTTATATTTCCCCTTTTCCGTTATTTCTATTTGCAAAAATTATATCACATTATATTATTATTGTAAATAAATTCTTATTTTTTTACTTGATATATTGATAAATATATTTTATAATGTAGAATTGTATCATTATTGTGAAAGGATGATTTTTATGAATAAAATATCATGCTGCGATCTTGAAAAATTTAATAATTCTTATGAAAATTCACCGAATTCCCGTTTACTTACAAATGCTCTGTATAAATTAAATATCAACGACTTAGCTTTTTGCGGAGAAGCTTTAAATTCGCAAAATTTTTTATTTTCAATAGATATAAAAACAATGAAATCCACGAATCAAAAAGGCTCCGGACGCTGCTGGCTTTTTGCTGCGACAAATGTACTCCGTGAAAAAATCGCCAAAGAAAAAAATATCGAAGATTTTGAACTTTCCCAAAGCTGGCTTGCTTTTTGGGATAAATTTGAACGTTGCAATTATTACCTTGAATCGATAATATCAACAGCCGAACTCCCGACCGATGACAGAACGGTATCTTTTATATTATCAACAGGAGTTCAGGACGGCGGGCAATGGGATATGTTTGTAAACATCGTAAATAAATACGGAATAGTTCCCAAATCCGCTTATCCCGAAACCGCGCAGTCTTCCGGTACTTGGCCGATGAATGACCAATTGAACCGCAATTTAAAACACAACGCCGTAATTTTAAGAGATATGTTTAAAAATAATATCACAGCCGAAGAAATACAGAACACAAAAAATAATATGCTTGAAAAAATATATAAATTTCTTGTAACCTGTTTCGGTGCGATACCTAAAACTTTTAATTTTGAAGGCAAAGACAAAGACGGTAATTATTTTATAGAAAAAGATTATACGCCGGCTTCTTTCAAAGAAAAATACATCGGAAATATGCTTTCGGATTACATATCGATAATAAACGGGCCGACTGCGGACAAACCTTATGACAAACTGTATACTGTCGATATGCTCGGTAACGTTTGCGAAGCTGAACCGGTTAAATATTTGAATTTAGAATTGCAAGAATTTAAAAATCTTATTATAACCCAATTAAAAGACGGTGAAATAGTTTGGTTTGGTTCGGATTGCGGGAAATTCGGAGAACGCACAAAGAATTTATGGGATCCCGCTTTATATGAATATGAAGCTGTTACCGGGCTTGATATATCACTGACAAAAGCGCAGCAGCTTGATTATTTAAACAGCGCGATGAATCACGCTATGGTTATCACCGGAGTTCATTTAAGCGATGATAAGCCTGTTAGATGGAAGATTCAAAACAGCTGGGGAACTGACGGCGCAAACGAGGGATATTATTTTATGAGCGACGCCTGGTTTGATGATTATGTTTATCAGGCTGTCATAAATAAAAAATATCTGGATAATAAAAAAGAAATTCTTGAAAGTGAAATCATACATTTAAAACCGTGGGATCCTATGGGAACTCTTGCGGATTGATTATTTTATTATAAAATTGAGTATATTATTATGAAATTATTTATATCATCGGATATTGAAGGTACGACCGGAATAACAAGCTGGGATGAAACCGAATGGACAGACCCCAGAAGCGGTTATTTTAAAGAACAAATGACACGAGAAGTCGCTTCCGCCTGCGAAGGTGCGATCCTTGCCGGATATGACGAAATCTGGGTAAAAGACGCCCATGACAGCGGACGCAATATAAATCCGCGTGATCTTCCCGAAAACGTTAAAATTTTGCGCGGATGGATAGGCGATACCCACAATATGATGGGCGGAATAAATTTAGCTGCAGAAGGCTTTGAAGCGGTTGCTATGACAGGTTATCATTCGGGTGCGGCAAATGAAGGTAATCCGCTTTCTCATACGATGAACACCGATGTAGCGTTTATAACAATAAACGGTATTACCGCTTCAGAATTTTTAATAAATTCTTATACAGCTTCTTACTATAATGTTCCCGTTTGTTTTTTATCTGGTGATAAATCGCTCTGTATAGAAGCCAAAAAATTTATCCCCAATATAACAACAGTCGCGACAAACGAAGGATTCGGGAACGCTGTTTTATCCATAAATCCCCGTCTTGCCGAACGTTTGATAAAAGAAGGTGTAAAATCGGCTTTGGAAGCGGATGTTACTAAATGTATGCTCAAATTACCCGATAGCTTTACAATCGATGTCACATACAAAAGACATACAATTGCAACTTCACGCTTATGTTATACCGGAGTTGAAAAAATAAATTCCGTATCTATTCGTTTTTTTACTTCGGATTGGATGGAAGCTTTAAAGTTTTTCAATTTTTGCCTCTGAAATTTTAAATTTTTATTTTTAAATTTAATACTCAATTTTATCAAATTAGTAAAATCAAGTTAATATTTCTATATTTTTATAATTATGTGTTGATTTTTGTAAATAAATAGTATACAATTACACATGGATAATGTCATCATGATTAAATTAAAATTATGAGGTTATTTCAAATATGAATAATTCCGATATAATAAATTCTTTATTCGAATCTAACGGCGGAATACTGCGTTTGATACCAATATTTGTACCACGGCGTTTCGGTTCAGCCGGACACCGTTTAAAGCTTCATCCGGATGATTACTTTGCACTCGGTACAGAACGCGGTTCGATAAAGGAACGTTGGTTTTCGTCTGTCATATGCGCTATGAACGGTCCTCTAGCTGCTCCTGACGAAGGACTTAGCTATGTTAATGTTGATTCCAAACCGGAAAATAAAATATCGCTCAGAAGTTTTGTTGAAGTATTAGGGAGCAAATTAATAGGTTCGTTATTTGACAAATACGGTACCTGGCCGATGTATTCAAAATTTTTTGATTATGAAGGACCTCTGTTCCATCATTTACATCTCGGTTTTGAAGCGGCTGCCCGCGTGGGAAAACTCGGAAAACCCGAGGCGTATTATTATCCGCCGCAGTATAACAACTATCCCGGAAAATTTCCGCATACTTATTTCGGTTTTGACCCCGATATAACAAAAGAAGAAATAAAAGCACGTCTGGCGGATTATGTAAAAAACGATACGCGTATAACAGAATTATCAAGAGCATACCGTATACAGCTTGGAACAGGATGGTATACTCCTCCGGGAGTCATTCACGCACCGGGTTCTTATTTGACATATGAACCTCAATGGAATTCGGACGTTAATTCTGTATATGAAAACATAACCGACAATGAAATATATGATTACAGCTTTTTAAGCGAAAATTGTCCCGATGATAAAAAATATGATTTGGATTATATTTTATCATTGCTTGACTGGAAAAAAAACATTGATCCTCACTACCGAAAAACATTTTTCCGTCCTCCGGTTGAAATAATATCGAATGAAAATTATTTGGAAAAATGGGTTTCTTACGGAAACGATTATGTAGCTGCCCGTGAGCTTGTTATAAATCCCGGAAAATCAATCGTACTAAAAGATGATTTCGCATACGGATGTATATTAATTCAGGGAAACGGCATAATAGGTAATTATAAATGTGAAACTCCGACGCTTCTTCGATACGGACAATTATCATCAGATGAATATTTTATCGGAATAGAAGCAGCAAAATCCGGTGTATCAATTACCAACAGCAGTGAATGGGAACCTTTGGTTATTCTAAGACATTTCCCTGCCAATAAACAAACACCGGGAGTTATAAAACCAGCAAATGAACAATAAAAATTTTACGCTTTCGGTTTACGAAAAAGCCATGCCGCCGGTTTTAACCTGGCGGCAAAAGTTTGAACATGCAGCATCAGCCGGATATGATTCTATTGAAATATCTATTGACGAAACAGATGAACGTTTATCCCGTCTTGATAATATAAAAGCTTTGTCAAATGAAATATTTTTATCAAAACAGGATACTGGCATAAATATTATGACGATGTGTCTAAGCGGACACAGAAAATATCCTCTCGGAAGCGCAAACACAGAAACACGAACCAAATCGGTTGAAATATTGAAAAAAGCTGTTCATTTATCGTGTGAAATAGGAATAAGGATAATACAGCTTGCCGGATATGACGTTTGGTATGAAGAATCTACTGTTGAAACACGCAGTTGTTTTTTGGAAAATTTAAAAATCTGTGTGGAATACGCGGCGAAATACGGTGTCATACTGGCTTTTGAAACTATGGAAAACGATTTTATGAACACAACCCACAAAGCGATGGATTATGTAAATAGAATAAATTCTCCTTTTCTCAAGGTATATCCGGATATCGGGAACATTACCAATTCAAAAGTTGATGTAATTGATGATTTATCTTGCGGCGCAGGTCACATAGCAGCGGCGCACATAAAAGAAACAGCCCCCGGTATATACCGTAATTTACAATTCGGGGAAGGTCATGTTGATTTTTATAACAGTATAAAAACATTATATTTATTAGGCGTCAGAATTTTCAACGCCGAAATTTGGTATAACGAAAATACTGATTGGTATAAAAATCTTGTTAACTCAAAAAATTTTATTAACAATATAATAGATTCAATAAATTAAAGACAAAAAACATGGAAATTTATTAAATGACAAAAACAATATGTTTGCAGATAGCAGCAGGTCTCATAATACCTATAATTTTAATAATTATAAAACTGCTTAGAACTAAGAAAAAAATTTCTCTGACGATATTATTATCGGTCTTTGTGGTTTTTACAATAGTATTTTTTTCGGCTTCATTTTTATATAATGATTATATTGATATGTCAATTGATGAGGTTATTACATCAACTGAAAATTATTTGAATAATACGAGTTATTTAAAAGATGAATTAATTAATGTAAAAACGAAAGATTATGAACGGCTGTTAAATTATACTGAAAATAATCCTTACGCGCAGAATATGTTGGAACTTCAATATAAAAACACAACAAGTGCCGAATTATGGAGAAGAATAAAAGATTCTCATCCGGAAAACAACGCAGATATAGAAAAAATGAGTACTCTGCTCGAATCTATAAATATAAATCTAGGTATTAGCGATGTCAAAAAAAATATAACCGAAAACAAGTTATCAGAAACATTTTTACAAAACGAAAATAAAAAAGCGACCTTATTGGGTGATTACACTTTTCACTCATATTCCGCAGATGAAAACGTTTTATATGATTATGTTAATTTCAACAGCCTAATATTTAAAGGAAATATCGAATATAATTATTCAGAGGAAACAAATTTATATACGATTACAACATCGGATAGCGCATATATACGTTATAAAAGCGAATATATAAATCTTGTGGAATTTATTTTTGACGGAAATATCATTCTTGGTGAAAAAAACACAATAGATAAAATTATCATCGGACAGCTTGTTTTGGAAAATCCTGAAATTCTTATATTACCCGATCATATTGAAATCTTTTTTAACGGTAACTCATCTATTGATAATGATTCAATTCCGGCAGAAGAATTGTTAAATACAAAAAGTTCAAAAATTAAGACAAATTCAAAAAATTTAACAACAATTTTAAACAATGATTTTGTATATTTTAAAATATCAACAGAAGCAATCCTTCCTGAAGTAGCTATAATATACAAAAATATTGATATATTTTACCCTCCGGAAATTAATATAAGTTCGAATATTGAACCTATTTATGACATTAATACACATATAAACGGAAAAACCGATAAAAACGCGAAAATATATATAAACAATTTAGAAATCGAAAAAAATATAGACGGAGATTATTCTCATACAGTCTCCCTATCAAGAGGGAAAAACAATTTTATCATTGAAGCTGTTTCAAAAGACGGTTTATCAATGACAAGAAGAGATATTGTTATAACAAGATTATCAAATGATATCAAAATATTCAGATTATATAAAGAAATTCCGAATGTTTTTACATTTTTATTCGTGCTAATAAATGTTTCTGTTTTAACATATGCAGTATTAAATTATATTTCCGGAAAATCACTGTATGAAATGATTAATTTATTAATAAAAGTATTTTTATCAGCCGGAGTAATATGCGTAGCTTATGTAATAATTCAACCTTTTTCAAACAGTGAAATTTATGCTACGATTGCGGCTTCCAATGCTTACAAGGCGATTTTGTTAATGGATATAAAAAACTTTATAATAAGTATTTCAATTGGATTGTTTATAATTGCTTTTATTTTATATTTAAGTACTTTGTACATTCATACAAGGATGCGCAATATAAAACACAGGCGGTAATATATTTTAAATTACAGTCTGATTATAGGGAGTTACGGAGACGCGGTAGCTTTTGAAAAAGCTCCGCAAAACTCTGAAAACAAGTCATTCCCGATATTTTTGCTGTAAAATTTACCCAATATACTTTTTTAAAACTATGACCGGTAAACTTCTTGTCTACCGGTCATTTTTAATTTGAAAATATAAAAAATATTTAAAGCATTTCTTTTGTATTTATATTAATCCAGTCGGAAGTTTTATTGGGGAGGTTTCGGTTTATCAAGCGTTTTTCTATATATTGTTTAAAAAATGTGTATATTATCGCAAATACGGGAACTCCTATCAAAAGCCCGGGTATTCCTAAAAAACCACCCATAATTATCACTGATATAATTATCCAAATAGAATCAAGGCTTATTTGCCCTTGCAAGATATACGGTTCAATAACATAACTGTCAAGCTGCTGAAGACCTATTATCAATAAAATAAACCATATTACCATAAAAGGATCGGCTACAAAAATTATAAATACTCCGGGAATTGCTCCCAAAAACGGACCGATATACGGAATTATGTTTGTTATACCGACTATAAGCCCAATCAAAGGAGCATAAGGCATACCTATGATAGTCATAAATATAAAACAAAGTATTCCGATAATTATCGCATCAATTATTTTACCGTTTATAAACTGTATAAAAATTCTGTTTATAATTATCACGGATTCGTTTAATTTTTCGCAAAGAGATGAAGGTAAAAATATTTTCATTATATACTTGATAGAGGCTGTAAACTTTTTTTGTGCGGCAAGATAATATATTGATATAATTAATCCTAAAATAATATTTTTTACTTCGGTAAAAACAGACATAACCGAAGAAAATATATACGGAGTTATATTAGTAAATATTTCGTATGAATTTACAATCAATTTATTTAAAAATCCCGCTATATTGAAATGCGCTGAATTTTTATATTGATTTATTATTTCGCTATACATTTTACTTGAAACGGCTTGTTCAACATTAAAAAATATGAGAGAGGGGATGCTTCCGTCCTGATTTTTTATCGGAACAGGTTTTATTGTGCCCGCCGAAGGACTTTTAAACATAATATCTATAGCAGGTATATTGGAAAGAATTCTGTCGATAAAATTTTGCGCTTCATTAATATATACGGTTATTTTAGACTGAAGATCGGTATAGCTTTTCGCTGCCTGCGGAATTACGATTAAAATAAGCAATGTAACAGCGGAAATTATTAATAAATAAGTTATAATTAATCCGAATATATGTTTGAGATTCATATGCCGCATTTTTTTATCAAAAATATTAAATACCCGGTTTACAATAAATTTATATAACGGATTTAATATCAACGCTATAACCAAACCATAAATCAATGGCTTTAAAATATCAAGCAGTTTGAATAAACCTGATATGATGTTGCCTATATTCATACATACAACAACGCAGAACGCGTTCCATAATAAAATAAGCAGCACATAAACCGCGATTGTATTATAATTTTCATTGAATTTAAAATTTTTCATTATTATTCCGCGCTTTCATTTTCATCAGAAACATTTCCGCCTTCATGATTAATCGTTTCCGTATCCTCCATGCTGGCTATTCCCTTTTTGTAAGCCATATAATTTATAAATTTCTTTACAAAAACATAAAGAAGCGCAAATATCGGTACTCCGATAAACATTCCGACAATTCCGAACAATCCGCTCATAACCGTTATTGCAACAATTACGCCGAGAGATGATAATCCCGTAGTTTCGCCCAATATTTTCGGTCCTATAATATTTCCGTCTATCTGCTGTATAATTACTATGATTATAATAAACCAAAGAGCTTTCGTAGGATTGGCTATCAATATAATAAACGCTCCGGGTATTGCTCCGATAAAAGGTCCGAAAAACGGTATCACGTTTGTAACGCCCACGATAACGCTTATTAATTGATAATAAGGCATTTTAAAAAGAGCTAGGACAATAAAAGTCAAAATAAAAATAATCAATGAATCAAGCAGTTTTCCTATTATAAATCCGCCGAATGTATCGTCAGTAAATTTTAAAAAAGATATTATTGATTCACCCTTTTCACGTTTTAAAAAAGCAAACATTGATTTTTTTACAATTGCTATTAACTTTTCTTTTGAACTTAAAAAATAAATAGAAATAATAATTCCCAAAAATGCGTTTTTCAGCTGATCAACAAGCACCGAAAAAAATCCGGTTATATAGGGAGTAATGTTTTGTATCAGAGAATACGAATCCGAAAGCAATTCGTTTATATAACCGATTAATTCATCTGTATTTATAAACGGAAGTTTACCGTCAATATCATCCAAAAGATTTCCGAGAGATTTTATATATATATCCATTTTACCGAGCAAATCATTATAGCTGACAACAACTTGCGGGATAATTAAAGCAATTACAAGAGATAAAATTATTGCATATATCAAATATGTTGTTATAATAGAAAATGCTCTTTTAAGTTTAGGATGAGGCTTCTTTTTTTCAACAAATTTATAAACTTTATTTTCAAACATTTTCATCATAGGATTAAATAGATATGCGATAATAAATCCCACAATCAAGGGATTTATTACATTTAATATATTACCTAAATATGATAAAAAAACTGAAATATTAATTCCGATAAATATGCAGATAATTGTAACGGCAGATACAATCGCAGCATAAATGGCTATTGTGGTATATTTATTGTTCCAATTAATTTTCATTTTGATTTTTATTCCGTTTGTTTTATAAAAATATATTTATTTAATATTGCGGTAATATTTATATGATATTGTACAATCTGATGTTATATAAGTCAACTATATAAAAATTAATATTTGAGGGCGAATTATGAAAACAATTATCTTTGATACAGATTTAGGCGGCGACTGTGATGACGTCATGGCTCTTGATTTATTGCTTTCCGCGCATAAACGCAATATAATAAATTTTGTAGGTGTTGCTTATTCCGCCGACGCTATGAGCGGTGTTCCGTGTATTCATTGTATATTGAATCAACACGGTTACGGAAACATTCCGATAGGAAGAGCTCCTATAAAGGAAGGTACTGTAACAAGATCTGATGTATATGCTTCGGCTGTAGCAAACGCTTTTGCAAACGACGATACTCCGAAATATGAAACTACAGATTGTGCCGTAGCTTTTTACCGCAAACTTTTAAATGAATATGATAATATAACTTTGGTAGTTACCGGATTTTTGACAAATATCGCGGCTTTGTTTGATTCTCAGCCGGACGAAATATCCCCTCTCAGCGGACGCGAGCTAGTTAAACAAAAAGTTGATGAAATTGCGATTATGGGATGTAATTTCAGTCACCAAAATAATATAAACCCGGTTAATGAATTTGTAAATGAAGACGGAACTGTAAGAGCTGTTACCGAATGGAATATTTATTGTGATATTCCGGCAGCGCAAACCGTAGCTTCCACATCTCCCGTAAAGCTTGTTTTTTGTCCTTTTGAACTCGGTTATAAAATGCTTACAGGCGTTGAAATGACCGCTAAAGGCGGGCGCGAACACGCAGATTCGCTTTCCTTTATAGTTCACGGTTCTCAAAACGGACGTGATTCGTGGGATCCCGCAACAGCTTTATACGCGGTTTTCGGAACAGACGGAATTTTTGATATAACAGAAGCTGGACGGGTTGAAATTGACGACGCGGGTGTCGCTAATTTTTATCCCGATGAAAACGGAAACAGTTATTATTTAAAATATATCGGAACTCAAAAAGCTATAGCTGATAGAATTGACGCGGAAGTTGCTCTTCTTTAACCGCAAGATAGCATTTATAAAAAATTTATTTACGAAAAATAAAAACCAGTTGGCGGTAATATACTAACTGGTTTTATCCTTTATTTTATTATTTATTTAATTTTTACAAGTTTTTTCAGAATTCTTTTCGAAATAAAATTTAAATTTTTAACATGAATTTTTTTATAAATCTATTTAAATATTATTTTTATTTTTAGTTATCATATCCAGTTTCTTTTTTGTGAGAGAAAGTATTTCTTCTGCCGCTTCTGTTCCCGCAGCGTTAGCAAATAACCGATAAACACCGTTTCTTTTTGGAATAACTTTAACGATACCCAGGGTATAATTTATTACTACACCTTCCTGTGCCGGTATACCTAGATCTGAAAGCTTAATTTTATTCGCTTGATATTCGGTTTTAGTGCTATAAAATACTGGTAAGGAATTATAAAGCTCGGACAATGAAACTTTTCTTTTATACAATACCGAAAAAAACTTTAAAACAGCTGCAAAAGCATCTCTTGTCCATAATTGTTCAGCCGTTAATTTTCTGGCTTCATATTCACTGTTGTCATACGGACAGCTCGTATAATAAATTACGTCGACCCCTCCGTTTTTTGCTATTTTTTCAAGTTCCGGAGGCGCATGATACGGAAAAGCAATTTTTTGAATAGCACTATTTGCTATTTCATCTTGTAAAATAACAGCTATTATATGCCACATATCAAATATTGTATCGTTATTTGATATAACGCATGATGCTCCGTTATCCGTTATTTTTATATTTATATTACTTTCACAAGTTACAGTACAGCCTTTTTCCGATAATATTTCGCATAATAATTTTGAGGCTCTGCTCTCCTCCAAAATATTACAACTCATATTATTAAATGAAAAAATATTTTTTTGCAAATCTGTTTTATATAAAAATTCAACTCCGTCAAGAACCTTTATTTCTGAAGGTGAATAATTGATATTTAAACAGTTTTTTGTATTTCCGGTAATCATTGAAGCTGCAACGCTTCTTTCAAATGCTCTGTCGGGATATAAACTGTTCTTATCAAAAATTTTTATCGAAACAGTTTTTGATTCGCAAATAACCAATAAAACTATACCTAAATTAAACTTCCATGCGGAAAATGAAGCAAGTGAATGATAGCCTCCGTTTTCTGTTTTTATATCCATTGCAATATTACAAGAGCTTATTCCGCAAAGTAAAGCGTTTCCGATATGCTTTTCCATTTCGTTTCCGCTATTCATTACTCCTACCGGTTCTTTTACCGCTCCGCCGACCGCGGCTCCTATACGGACGATGTATTCCGTTGTGACAGATGAAATATCAAATACCATTCCGCTGTCAGAAAAGATATCGGCTTTTATTTCACCGAACGCTATAGTACCCATAACCGCTGCTCCATTTTTTATTACAGTATTGTTTTGAATTATCGAATCTTCTTTTAATACGGCATTGTTTCCGATTAAGCTTCCGGCTCCTATAACACAACCTTTTTTAATAACAGCTCCTGCTCCGATATTTGTATTTTCGCATATTATTGAACTTTCCGCATAACAGCCTTCACCGATTTTTACGTTATCGAAAATAACACAGTTTTTAATGTTTGAATTATTAGATATAAAGCAATTTTCGCCTATTATATTATAATTTTTATCAAGTTTACCTTCTTCTTCAGCAATTTTTATATTGCAAGAATAAAAAGCGTTTAAATCCCCGACATCACACCAATAATTATTATCACGGCATCCGAACAGCTTTTTTCCTTCATAGAGAGCAGCCGGAAATAAATCTCTTCCGAAATCATAAGGTTCGCCTTCGTTTAAAGCTTCGATTATTTCGCGTTTTATTATATATATTCCTGTATTTATAGTATCTGCAAACGTTTGGGAAACGCCCGGTTTTTCGATGAATTTTTCTATTCTTCCGTCAGAGCTGCACAGCACAACGCCGTATTCCGAAGGATCTTCCGCTTTTGAAAGTATTATCGTAATATCAGCGTCACGCTGACGGTGGAAAGCAAAAGCGGATGTTAAATCTATTTTGCAAACAGCATCTCCGCTGATAACTAAAAATGAATCTTCGTTATCTTCTGATAAAAAAGGTAAAATTCCTCTTACACTTCCCGCTGTTCCGAGCGGTTTTGTTTCTCTAAAACATTTTATTTCAAGATTATTTATTTGAGAAGCCGCGTATTCTATTTGTTCCGATAAATAAAATGTAGTTGCCGCCGCGCGTTTAATCCCATGCTTTGATAAATGCTCTGCAATTCTTAAAAGAGCCGATTTATTAGCTATAGGAACTAATGGTTTAGGCATTGTCATTGTCAGGGGACGCAGTCTGGTGCCTGATCCGCCCGCCATAATAACTGCGTACATAAACGCAAAATCCTCCGGATTATAATATTCATTATTTTTATATTAACATTCACAATATGACATAATTGCTTCAAAACATCTTTTTACAAAACAAATAAAATCTATCTACTTGATACTTGATACTTGATTTTTTTATTTTTTTGTTTTAAGTGTTTCCATATAATAAATATTATCCAATTTTAATAATATTATACTTGATACTTTATACTATTTATTCGGAGTATAATTATAATATTGCTTTTATATTATAATTATCAGCTTTTATAATAACAAAAAGAGTTTTTTAATAAAATACACAAAACAAAAAGCAATTTAAGAAAAAAGATTATATTATTTATTTTGACTTTTTAATTTTATTTTTGAAATTAAAATAGGAGGGAATTTATGTTCAATATTATTTTCGGCGATAATACTTTACGATTTAATTTTACATACGGAGGAATTGAAGCAAAACAATTATATAATGAAGGGAAGTGCATAAAAAACACCGTTTTGCTGTCCGGCAGTGACGAAAATGTAAAAAAATATGAAAATACATATATTTTTTGCGGAGAATTAAAAGTAACAGAATATATTGATTTTTATAATGAATATGACAGTGTTAAATGGGTTCTTTATTTTGAAAATATAGCAAATCATGAAACTTCCGTAATTGAAAATTTAGTTGACTGTCAAGTGTTATTCCCTGTTAATAAAAATTATAAACCTTCAAAACCCGGACATAGGATGCTCGATGAAGATTGCGCAAAAGTATTCCGTACGGTAGGTTCAAATTGGGCAAGAGATGAATACAGAGCTGTTCCGGAATTTTGCCGTCCTGATCAAACATTGAAATATTCCTGTTCCGGAGGAAGAAGCGCACAAGGCTTGGCTCCGTATTTTGATATAAACCGAAATGAATACGGATATCTCGCCGCAATCGGATGGACCGGGCAATGGAACGCTTCATTTACGGGAATAGAAAATAATATTTTGCTTAGTACAGGTATAGAAGATTTAAAATTCTATATGCTTCCGGGTGAAAAGTTCAGAACTTCTTCTGTTATATTGACAAGTTATGATAACGGGCAAAATGAAGGGCATGTAAAATTCCGCCGTTTGATAAAAAAATATTTTTCTATTATGGGTAAACCCGGACGTCCCGAAAACGGTCCTTTGTCTTTCACCGCTTGGGGTGCTTTATCTACCGAAAAAATGATTCATAGATTGAATGAATTTAAAAAGCACAATCTCGGAGCAGAAATGTATTGGATTGACGCAGGCTGGTATGGTTATTCATCAGGGTCGTGTCCAAACGAACATGTCGGAGATTGGGGTTCACACACGGGGAGCTGGAATATAAACGAAAATTATCATCCGGATAAATTGCTTGATGTCGCAAATAAAACAAAAGAATGCGATATGGATTTATTATTATGGATTGAACCTGAAAGAGTACTGGCAAATACAGATACTCCGAAAGCCCATCCCGAATGGTTTATCGATTTAGGTGATAATAATCCAACATGGCTTTTGAATTTAGGAATTGACGAAGCAATGTACGGAACTTTTGATATGATAGCGGAGCATATAAAAAATTTGCAATTAAAATGCTACCGTCAGGATTTCAATTGCGATCCTCTCGCTTTCTGGAAGAAAAACGACGAATATAACCGTTTCGGAATAACGGAAATAAAACATATAAATAATTTATATAAATTATGGGATATGCTGCTGGAAAAATTTCCGGACATTTTTATTGACAACTGTGCTTCCGGCGGAAGAAGAAACGACTTTGAAATGTTATCCCGTTCATTCCCTCTATGGCGTTCGGATTATCAATGTACATTTAATTGCGACCCCGAAACCGCACAAATTCATAATACAGGTATATCTTGGTGGCTTCCTTACCATGGAACCGGACTCGGTCCGTATATCGGAGATAAATATCGTATTCGAAGCTCTTACGGTCCTTCACTTTGCGCTTCATACTGGATGTACGATGATTCGGAAATTTCAGATGATCAGCCGCTTGAAATGTTAAGCGAAATTTTTTCGGAATACAAATCGGTAAGAGAATATTTAACCTGCGACTATTATCCGCTTACCGGAAATTCACTCTGCGATACATCATGGTGCGCCTGGCAGTTTAACCGGCCTGAAAATGATGATGGAATTATTTTAGCGTTCAGAAGGCCCGAATCTCCGATGACAGAAGCTTCTTTCAGACTTTGCGGATTAAATAAAGATTATAACTATTCTTTTTTTGATAAAGATGACCATACGACAATAGTATTCAACGGTTGTTTTATCGAAAAGAACGGATATAACTTACGGATACAAAACGCACGTGATTCAAAGCTTGTTTTTTATAAAAAAATATAATAAAATACCGGAGATTCAAATCTCCGGTTCAGATTGTAGAAAAAGTACAAGGGAAGGAATTACGGTCGCTTTTTTACGAAAAAAAACTCCGCAAAAAACGTTATTTGTACCGGAGATTCAAATCTCCGGTTCTTTTTATTTAAATAAACATATCAATTTTTTTGTAATTATTAATAATTCCCTTAAATTTTATTTGGAAGCATTGATTACTATTTCAGCTGAACATAAATTATCTGCCATTGCTTTTAATTTTATCATACCTTTTCCGGATGAACGTACTACAGCCATCATTTTGCCGTCATAAACAGTATGACTATAACCTGTATAAGGTTCTGCGTCACGCGGATTTGAAGTACCGACCGCTAATAATATTCCTCCGTCGATTGAAAAATATATTTTATTATCAGCCGCAGGATTTATAATACCTTCATTGTCTGTAATTTCAACTGTAACATAACATAAATCGTTATTAAAACCTATTGAATCCCTGTCGGCCGTCAAACGTATTACCGAAGGTTTGCCGGCAGTTTTTATTTTGCAAATTTTCCCGTTGTCAGAAACCGCGGTCAGTTCTCCTTCATGATAAGGCACTTCAAACAAAGCGGCATAACGCGGCATTGTATGAGTTTTACCGTAATCGAAACCATGATTTCTTTCTTCTGTGTCGTATAAAGGTTTTTCACCTATTAAATTACCGTTCAAGTAAAGTTTAACTTTTTCGCCCGCAGAATAAACGTCTACAAGCATTGTTTTATCATCGCAGCCGGGAAAATTCCATGAGGGAAGATTGTCATTCCATCCCCAAAATGTTGTACATTCAGTTTTATAATTTTCATTAAAATTCGGACGCCTTACTGCAATATAAGGGGTATCTGATACATCCCAGACAAAATCACGATAGTATGACTGCGGACGCTTGAAACCGCATGTATCTATATCTCCGCAATGCGCCTTATTATACGGAAATTCACTTAATTTGTTCCAAATATCATTTTCTTCGGAATAAAATGCGCGTCCTATAGCGGCTTCCCCTAAATAATCCATGGAAGTCCAAACAAAATCACCTATGACATATGGATAAGAAACAACTTTTGACCAGTTTTCATAAGCCATTTTGGCGACAGTTTCCGTACCCATCATAACACGGTTCGGAAATAATTCATGGTCGCTTTCATATTTAGTGAAATCATAATTATATCCAGCAATATCCAGCGGTTCAAATGTTTTGTCCGTGTTTCGCCCTGTTCCGTTTATCGCTTGGGTTATAGGACGAGTGTTGTCAATGGAACGGATGAAATCCGAAAGAATCCTAGCAGTTTCATAACATCCAGAAGTTCCGTATTGTTCGGCAACTTCATTTCCAATGCTCCAAATAATGACGGAAGGATGGTTGCGGTCTCTTTTAACCATCGATTCCATATCTTTTTGCCACCATGTTTCAAAATTCAAATGATAATCATACGGATTTTTAGGTTGTTTCCAGCAATCGAAAGCTTCGTCTATTACAAGCATTCCGAGTTTGTCACAAGCATCCAAAAATGAAGGTGCGGGGGGATTATGCGCGCAGCGTACAGCATTATATCCGGATTTTTTCAAAAGTTCAACTTTACGTTCTTCTGAACGGTTAAACGAAGCGGAACCGATAATACCGTTATCGTGATGAACGCATCCGCCTTTCATTTTTATTGATTTTCCGTTCAGACAAAGTCCGTTTTCCGCATCAACTTCAACGCTTCGTATACCGAAATTTGTTTCATATACATCGGCAATACCAGAATCAGAAAGTAATTCTATTTGAAGCTTATATAAATAGGGATTTTCGCAGCTCCACAATTTTACATCCGGAATTGTAATTTCTATTTCGCTATCATCAGATACTACATTAACCACTGTTTTACCTGCCGAATCAATTACATTATAAATGATTTTATATTGTATATTCACCGGTTCTATTTCCGCATTTACGTTAATAATACCCTTTGAAATATCTATTGTTTTAACAGCGGCATTCCAGGGTTTTATATGTAATTCAGAACCGCAAACCAACCAAACCGGACGGTAAATTCCGGAACCTGAATACCATCTGGAATTGGGTAATTGAGTGTTATCCGCAAATACTTTTAATTCATTCTTCCCTTCTTTTATATAATCATTTAATTTATAATAAAAGGAAGTATATCCATACGGATGGCATCCCAAAATATTACCGTTTAACCAAACCTCGGATATTTGGTATATTCCTTCAAAAAGAATATAGTATACTTTATTAATTTCCGCTGCTTCAATATAAAATTCTTTTACATATATTCCGTGTCCGCCGGGAAAATATCCTCCGGAACGGTTTGTAGGACAATCTTTTTCTATGGGGAGGTTTATACTGAAATCATGCGGAAGCGTTACGGGGATATAATCCCTGTTTTCATACGAATTTTTTGCGTACCCAAAATACCAGTCATGACAGAAATCCAAATATTTCATAAATATACCTCTTTCTTTTTATTGATTATCTAAATAATATATTAAAGCTTCCATATTTATGGCGCTTTCCCAAGGACGGCAGCGGCAGTTTGCCGGAATTTTATTATCATAATATTCAACCCATACTCCGGTTTCGTCAAGAAAATCAAGCATAGCTTTTAATACATCATCCTTTTTCGGATCATTTATGTATGTAAGATTATATAAAAGCAATCCCATGTCATAACCGAGAGAACGTGTTCCGTTTTCACGGGACGGAATATATCCGTTTTTTTCAAAGGTTTCCTTGTATGGTTTTATATTTATCAAAATTTCTTCACGGGATAATATATCGCTGCGGTAATAAGGAGGAAGCAATCCGAGAGAACCTAGCATATATTTTTTTATTTCATTGACCAGCGGTATTTTTTCGTTATAACATTTAGGACAGCGGTGGTATCCGTGTTCTCCTTTTTCAAGCCACATAAGAGGAGAGGGACGATTCATTAATTGATCGACAACGCAATATCCGAAATGGAAGCGCGGAGGGGCGGCATATTTTTCCCGTTCCGGATTATTACCGTAAAGAATACCTTCAAAAATAAAGTTTTTGCTGTATAGCGAACATGATTCTTCTAATGCGGTTTTATATTCATTTAATTTTTCAATACTTAATATTTTATTTTCAGATGCGAATTTATATGCTCGTTTTCCGCTTTCAATAAACAAAAGAGTAGATTCGGCAGAACCGTGATATATAAATTCACGCGGAAAAGTAAAACCGGCTATATAAGTTTCGTCTCCGCTGAAACATGTCATACCGTGTGCTAAATGTTTTATTTGTGCATCCATCGCCCAGATTATCATCGGAAAAACTTTTTTTACATATTCGATATCAGAAGTTTTATCGTAATATTCAAAAACTGAAAATACTACATAAGCCGGTACTTCAACCTCATCACACGTAAACATAAGACGCGAATTATCATGTCCCATACTTTCGGCGTTATATAAATTTTTAAAACGCGTCCATTTATTGTACCAAAAATCAAGCACCGCTTTAGCTTGTTCGATATAACCGAGGGCAAGTAAGCCGCGGACAGTTCCCGCCTGATCTCTGACATAAGCCATTGGATAATAATGTCCAGCCATGATTCCTCCGTCCTTTGATTGCTGAGCCGCGATAGCGATTGATACGCTTTCAATCGCAGTTTCTATACGAATTTTTTCCGGATGATCTGACGGAATTTTTTTCTTGACTTTTTCGGCTGTTATCAAATAATTATTCCAATGCTTTTCGCTGCGTGCAAATACATCAAAATTCTTTTCGAATATTTTTTCGGCTTGACCGATAAGAAAAGGCGTTTCGCTTGAAATTAATATAAGTTCGCCTTCTCCGCGGTTTATATTTATCAGTTTTGTCAAAGCGTTAAACGAAACACACCCTTTACAATAAATAATCATCCGGTTTTCCCGGGGAGTACATTCACCCGTAAAATAAGGTGTGCCTTTAGGCATACAAACAATTGAGCAATCGATTTTTACATCGTTTGTTATTTGATAATTTTCATAATGAACACAAAAAACATTTGAATATGTATCTAATTTCATTTCAAAATTGAAGCCGCTCTTTATTTTTCGGACAAAAATATTAAATTCCGGATCAATTGCGTCAATAAATTCTGCTTCGCTGTTATCAGCATTTATATGATGCACCCATGTGTTTGTATTATTTTTTCTTTCGCTTCGGCAAGTTAAATTAATACCCGAAACGAGATTAATCGAACCATATGAAGGATTTGTATACATAGGACCTTGAATATTTGTCATATTCAAACTCTTTCCGTAAACAATGAAGTTTCCGTTTCCTATTGCGTGAATTGAACCGCTGTCTGTTTCGTCCGTTGAAAAATATCTCATATAACCTCCATTAAAACTCCTGCGAGTACGATTTGATTAAATAATCTACATATGAAATAAATATTTTATCGTTAATTCAAAAAAATCATTCGGAACATACTATAATCGGGTAAAAATAATTCCGAAAAAATCTTTTATTTTCAAAAAAGCAAAACGTTCCGCATGGGTTTATTTTTTATTATTGAATATAAAACTCCGGCTATAACCGGAGTTTCAAAAATGATACGGGAATTTTGTTTGTATAAAACGTTTATATGTTACAATACAGTTTTTGCGCAGGTTAATTTATTTATTTTTACTTATTGCAAAAATGAAAACCGACGCTAAAAATAACCGAAGTGAATATTATATCGGGAATTTTCGGTAAAATTTTTGCTTATAGAAAATCTTTTGTCCCTGCCATAATTTTGAGATAAAAAGTTTGCGTTTGCGTTTTTATTACATTTTTCGGTGCGGCTGCCGATAATAATTTATTACAGCTCTTCGGGTTTCCCGGTATATTTTACTGCCTGAGCATCGCTTTTTTTATTTAAGCACAATATAACATAAATTTAATCATATGTCTATACTTTTATATCATTTTATAAAATAAATGTTAAAAACTTTCCTTGACAACAGTTGTATGTTATGTTAATATTATAAATAGTTTATTATTAAAATAAAATAAAGGAGTTTTAACAAAAATGAAAAAAACATTTAAAATATTTGCTTTGTTAATCGTTATTTCATTATTGGTTTCCGTTATGTTTTCATGTGCGCCCACTCCTACCGTCGATGTTATAAAAGAACGCGGATCTATTGTTATGCTTACAAACGCGGGATTTCCGCCATTTGAATATACTTCAAACGGAAATGTAGCAGGTGTTGATGTTGACATCGCAAAAGAAATTGCCGCAGATTTAGGCGTTGAACTTGAAATACAGGATATGGCATTCGAAGGTATTGTAAACGCAATAAAATCAGGCAAAGGCGATATCGGAGTTGCGGGAATGTCTATAACAGAGGACCGTAAGGAAAATGTTGATTTTACCATAGAATATGTTTCATCTAAACTTGTTATCTTAGTAAAAAACGATGAAACCGAAATAACAGACGCTGATAAACTTGTTAATATGACTATAGCAGTACAAACAGGAACAACTTCAGATATATTCGCATCGGATATTGAAAACGCTCAAATAAGCAGATTCGGAACATTCCTTGACGCAGCCACCGCTTTAAAGAGCGGAAAAGTAAGAGCTGTTGTCGTTGACGAAATGACAAGCGATGAAATCCTCGCCGCAAATACCGATCTCAAAAAATTAGCTGAACCGCTGACTGAGGAACGTTACGCAATATGCGTTCAAAAAGGTAATACAACTCTCCTCGAAGCTATAAATAAAACATTAACCCGTCTTTTGGATGAAGGAAAAATCGAAGAATTTATATATAATCACACAGCAAATGAATAATAAATTAAAACATGTATAATGTCATGGCGGGCATAAAAACCCGCCTGTTTTTTGTACCGGAATTATTTATAACCTGAAAAAATCTATTTTTAAAGTATTGTAAGGTAATATGTTTATATTAGACAGCATAAAAACATTTTTTCTAAATATCGGGAATCAATTTTATAATTCAATTATAAAAGACAGCCGCTGGAAAATGCTTGCCGAAGGACTTCAAAACACTCTAGTTATCGCACTTTTTGCTTTAATCATCGGGGTTGTAATAGGAATAATCGTGGCGATAATAAAAGTTGCCGCCGTGATGAATAAAAAATCACGCCTGCTTAAAATTATCGATTTTATATGCAATATTTACATAAACATTATCAGAGGAACTCCCGTTGTCGTCCAGCTTTTGATTATGTATTTTGTTATATTTGTATCGGTTAAAAATGCCATATTGATCGCCACTATTTCTTTCGGATTAAATTCCGGAGCTTACGTAGCGGAAATAATGAGAGCGGGAATTTTAGCGGTTGACCGCGGACAAACAGAAGCCGGACGTTCTCTCGGCCTTTCAAGCATGCAAACTATGTGGAGTATTGTTCTTCCCCAAGCGATAAAAAATATTCTTCCGGCTTTAGGAAATGAATTTATTACTTTATTAAAAGAGACTTCGATTGCGGGTTATGTCGCAATTCAAGATTTGACGAAAGCCGGCGACCGGATAAGGTTTTCAACCTATGACCCTTTTACGCCGTTGATTGTTGTCGCTCTCATATATTTGGTAATAGTATTAGGACTTACAAAATTGCTTTCTATTGCGGAAAGGAAACTTCGTAAAAGTGATAACCGTTAAAAAACTCAATAAATTCTTTTCTACAAATCATGTATTATGTGATATTGATGAACATATCGAAAAAGGAGAAAAGGTTGTTATAATCGGTCCCTCCGGAAGCGGTAAAAGTACATTTTTAAGAACTTTAAACCTTTTAGAAGAACCGACATCCGGAGAAATATGGTTTTGCGGTGAAATGATTAACGCTCCGAAATATAATGTAAATTTGATTCGCCGCCGCATGGGAATGGTTTTCCAGCATTTTAACTTGTTCCCGCATTTGACTATAATGAAAAATATTACGATAGCTCCGGTTATGCTGAAAATGCAAAATCAGGAGCATGCTAATGAAAACGCGTTGCGTTTGCTTCGCAGGGTAGGGCTGGAAGAAAAAGCTGACGCTTATCCTTCCAGTCTTTCCGGCGGTCAGAAACAACGTATAGCAATTGTCAGATCACTTGCTATGAATCCGGATGTAATGCTCTTTGATGAACCTACTTCCGCGCTTGATCCTGAAATGGTAGGAGAAGTTCTTGATGTAATGCGTGAGCTTGCGGGGGAAGGTATGACAATGATTGTAGTAACCCATGAAATGGGTTTTGCGCGTGAAGTCGGAACACGCATATTATTTATGGACGGCGGAAAAATAATCGAACAAAATAATCCGCAAGAATTTTTTAAATCTCCTAAACAACCTCGGACTATAGAATTTTTATCAAAAGTTTTGTAAATAGTTTTTCAGAAGATAAAATTTTATTTTTTGGAAAAATACTTTTCTTTGAAAAACAATATTTTATTATTTTGCTGCATTGTAAAAACCTCAATATAAAAGAGATTCAATTTTTATTATCGAATCTCTTTTTTTGTTTAATTAAAACTGGTTTTTAACATTTCAATAAATTCTTCAATTAATTCAAAAGCTCTGAATTTTATTTTATATTTTACTTTGTCCCCTTCTGTTAATATACGGATTTGATTTTGTGTAAATCCAGCGGCGGCTAGCTTTTCCTTAGCTTTTGCAGCATCGGTGCACATGGGGGGAAATAATATACACCACCAGTTATACCCTTCCCCTTTCCCCAATATAATCCGCACCGAACGGTAAGTTCCGGCGGGCAGAGTTACATTGCCGTCTCGCATTTCATAAATTCTTTCCGGGTAATATTCGTCTGTGAATGTAACATTGACATCATAATAAAAATTGTTTTCTTCTAAAGTTTTTTTAGAAACTTCTTTTATTAAACCAATATTTTCATGGAATATTTGTTGTGCCGAAAGAACATCATCACAATCGGAGGTAAGAGCTGCCATAACATCGATAACCGCGTCACGAACTTTTAATTTAACATTTTGATCTTCATCCGTGTTTGAATTAGCTATAACATGGAAACGAATAAAACCGTCATATAAATTTTTTTGCGCTTTAGAAGGAATTAATAATCCGCAAAGAAAAACAAAAATGATTATTGTAAAAGAAAATATAACAAGCCAGCGTCGAAAAAAATTATCGTCCTTTATTTTAGTATTTAACATTTAGAATACTCCGTTTTCATATGTAAAAATTTAATTTGTATCCTAATTGTTTACCTGATTATTATTTTTTATTCATCAAAAAAGAAAAAGGAAAGAAACTCGAAAATAAATTTCTTCCCTTTTCAAATAATTATTTTGTATATAATTTAAAGTATTACTAAATGAAATCGTTGCAAATTTCAAAATTCCGTTTTAAACGTTCATAACAACAGGTAAAATCATAGGTTTACGTTTTGTTTTCGCATATAAAAACTTGGATAGATCTTCTTTTACTTTTGTTTTCAATTGTGTCCATTCGCTGATATTATTTTCAAGGCAATCATTTAAAGCATCCTGTGCGATAATTCGCATTTGATCCATTAATTCTTCGGATTCACGGACATATATGAAACCTCTTGAAACAATGTCCGGTCCTGATATAATCGACATATCATCAATATCAACCGTTGCAACAACAACTATAAGTCCGTCCTGAGCTAAATGGCGTCTGTCGCGCAATACAATATTTCCTACGTCTCCTACTCCGGTTCCGTCTACCAACACTCTGCCGGAAGGAACTGTCGCTCCCCATTTTATACTGTCGTTTCCTATTTCAAGAGTTTTTCCGATATCCGATATAAATATATTCGTCTCCGGAATTCCCATGTACAGCGCAAGTCCTTTATGTTGAACCAGATGTTTATATTCTCCGTGTACAGGCATGAAATATTTGGGTTTTGTCAGAGCAAGCATCATTTTTAATTCTTCCTGACAGGCATGGCCTGATACATGCACTTCGACAAAAGCATCTCTGAATACGGTTGCTCCTTTTTTAAACAATTCGTTTATAATACGGTCAACCAGTTTTTCGTTTCCGGGTATAGCATTTGCGCTTAATATAATCAAGTCTTTCGGGCCGAGTTCTATTTTATCATGGTCGGAAAAAGCCATACGGTACAATGCTGACATCGGCTCGCCCTGACTTCCCGTTGTTATAATCGTAATCTGTTCTTTCGGCCATCGGTTTATTTCATTTATATCAATAAGAACACCGTCCGGAACATCCATATAACCGAGTTCACGGGCAGCTCCTATAACATTTAACATGCTTCTCCCGGTTATTACTACTTTCCGGTTATACTCCGCGCTTGTGTCGATTATTTGCTGCACCCTGTGCACATTTGATGAAAATGTAGCTATAACTATTCTTTTATCCGTATTGCGGAGAAATATATTATCAAGAGTCTGACCGACTTTGCTTTCAGAAGGAGTATATCCGGGACGTTCGGCATTTGTTGATTCTCCCAGAAGCAGGGTAACACCTTGTTTACCCAATTCACCGAACCGGGTTAAATTTATCATATCTCCGTCAATTGGCGTTATATCGATTTTAAAATCTCCTGTATGGAGTACAAGACCTACCGGAGTATTTATAGCAAGAGCGCAAGCGTCTGCTATCGAATGGTTAACATGAATGAATTCAACAGAAAACACACCGAGAGAAATGGTATCTCCGGCTTCAACACAAATAAGTTTAGGTTTTTTAGAAAACGAATGTTCGGATAATTTATTCCCCAATATACCCAGTGTGAGTCTTGTCCCGTATATGGGAACATTAATATCGCGTAATACATACGGAAGTGCGCCTATATGATCTTCATGACCATGCGTAAGAATTATAGCTTTAATTTTATCTACATTTTTTACTAAATATGTTATATCCGGTATTACCAAATCAACTCCGAGCATGTCATCATCCGGAAAACCCAATCCGCAGTCTATTATTATAATATCGTTATTATATTCAAGCACTGTTATATTTTTACCGACTTCATTCAATCCGCCGAGAGATATAACTTTTAATTTATCGCCGTTGTTTTTACTCTTTGCCATTTTCAGCCTTTCTGTTCTTTTATATTTTTAAGGGTATAAAAATTATTACAACAAAACAAAACCTGATTATATTTAAAAAATATCAACAGGTAACAATGATTTTTATCTTGATCTTTTCGTCAGGCGTTCAGAAAAACAAAAAGTAAAAATCAATGTATGTCATTGTTTATGTATAACCGCCGAATTTATTTCCATTACGTTCCGGAAAATTCCGATTATACGTGAAGATAAATAGTATAATTTGGGCGTACAAACACAATATACTACTATAGTATATTATAAAAATATGGAGAATAAATTAACCTATATAAAATAATTTATTACTATTTTGTTATATACAGCATGATTATTTTTAATACAATATTATACAAATAAAATAAAAAGTACAATTTATTTAAATGAATTAATTATAGGTGATATATTAATACTATATCTAACGGAGGTATAAAATCAAAAATGGAAAGAAAAATAAATAAAACAGAAAACAACCAAAAAAACAACACAGAAAGAGCAAGTCAGGCTGTTTTGGCATATTCGTCGGTCAGCGAAACAGATCCGCTTGGGATGTATACCGGATTTACAAGCGCAAGCGCGGCTGTTTCCGGCGGTAAGATATATATGAAATTTAATAAAGATAACCCAAAGGTTAATCAATACGAATTGCCAACACAAGACGCCGACGATTTATAATAAAAATATAAATTTTAAAATGATACCATTTTAAGCGCTAAAAAAATTGATAAAAATACTAAAGTGCCTAAAAACAAACTCACCAAAATCCAGGATATATAAGCCGGTTTAGGTTTTTTATAATTATTATACGGCAGCAAACTGCTTTCGGATATGATACGATTAGCTTCCCGTATCATATCCGTTTCTGTTAAAGTATATGATTCGGCAGCTTTTTCATTCAGCAAAAAATAAGCTTCATCAAAAATATTGCTTCCTGTATTTTTTAATACAATCATTCTTCTCTGACATCCACGGAGCATTTTTATATTAAATCCCCTTTTATATATTAAATATTTTGTGTTACAGTTATTATTTACATAAAAAAATAAAATAATACATGGATTATCAGATAAATTAAAACATACTATACAACCAAAAAATAATCTCCCAAAATAACATCAAAAACGGGAGATTATTTAAAAATTTATCGGTTTGTTTGGTTTTTTATTTATTTAAATTATATAATTTATGGTATGATTTTATTCTTCGATTTCATTTGCTTCATCCGGTACAGAAGCGACAAGTATCGGTGTTTCATCCCAAACAGCAGATCTGCATCTCGCGAAAATATATAAAGCGATAGCAAATTCCGCTATACGGTAATATGTGTTAATTCCGGAAGAACGGAATCCTGAAAAAGTCAATACAATGTCGTTAATTGAAACGGGAAGAACAATTACAAATGCTATTATTGAAAAAACAAAATACAATCTCGGTTTAGGAAGCGCGGAAGAAGGAGAATCATTCAAAACAAGCATATAACGTAATTCGTATAAAAAATAAATCATAATAACGAGCAATGAAATTTGATTTGAAATACGCATAGGACTGTTTAGCGGAGCATCCATTTCGAAATATATACAAATTAAATAAATACAAGCCCAGATAATTACAAAAAATCCGCAGAACACATATGGTGTACGGCGCGGGTGTGCCGCTACCGCCGTGATTATAAAATAAACCGAAGCAGTAACTGATAAAATAATAACCGCTATCCTTTGCTCAGAGATCGATGTATATCTCCCGCTGTGATAATAATAAACGGAAAAAAATGCTGATATAATAAATATAAATCCGGTTAACATTGCAAAAAAACAAGTCAATCTGTCCGCTGCGGGAAGTTTTGAGGGGATAGAATCTTTTTTTATAAAAAATGATATTATAAATATAACTATTAACACAACAGCGAATGCTATATTAAAATAATTCGGCAGCGATGTACCGGATATATATAGATTTACTTCTTCTTCATAATATAAAAAAGATAAAATTATTTGTAGTGCGGTAAACAAAACCGTTATAAATACGGCAGCTATAAATATTCCTTTTGTTAATCCGTTTTTTCTTTTAACTTCCATTAAAAACCTCGTGCGTAGTTTCAATATAGTATTTTTATATTTTAATATCAAAAAAAAATAAATTCTACAGATATTTGTTAAATATAGTAGTTCAACTTAAAAATAGTCTTTTCGGTAATGCAAAAGCAAATAAAAATTTTTATTTAATTTTAAAGTTACCTTGTTTTTAAAACTTATTATAAAATTATAGTTGTTTAAATTTCAATATTCATTTCTTTTTTTATTTTATCGTAAATCAAGCTTGAATTTTCACCAATAAGACATTTTATTACATCATCACAATCGGGTCGCAAAGCCCATTCACGCAGCGATTCAAAACTCATCGATATAACAGGAAGAATTATTTCGCGTTTTTTATTATTTTCGTCATTATAATCATCCCAAACCGAATAATCGGAAGCTTTCCCTCTGACAGGATAAACAAATGTATAACATATTTCTCTTGAAAATGAGTTATCATATGCGAACTTATCTATATAAATCAATTTGTTTTCGTCAAAATCAAGAATTTTATTATCAAAACTCCGAAGTTCCTCTTTCATTTCACGAAGCAAACAATTTTTCACCGTTTCAAATGATAAAATACCGCTTTCTAAATCTGTCTTTGATAAATCATTTAAAGTTATGTGCCCCCCTGCGGCAAAATCATATTTTATTTTAGGACCCGAATATATTTCGCTTCTTATCGTAGCTTTTATATATGATTTTTGAAATTTATCTGTTATTAATATTTCATTATGATAATCTCTCAGTATCGGAATTACTGATACCACAGGATGGGTTAGTTTATCGCTCCCCTCGTCATAAAAAGATTTAATATCAGGAAAACTTTTTATTTGTGTTAAAACAGGATTCATTCTATGTGCATTGTCACGGTTTGTAAGTCCGCATAATACAGTTAATCCGTCTTTTTCTTTCGATATCGGGATAATTTCATTAAAATACGCCATTATATTACAACCGCCTTGATTATAGATTAGTATAGCATTTAAACTTTAAAACAAATAATTTAATGTAAAATATATATTCGAATTTTTATAAAATCATTAAAATTGTTCTATTATAAAAATAATTTTTTATAATTATATCACAATTAACATATATAAGACAACAAATAAAAAAATTAACACTTTAGTAATCAATGTAATTAACAATATGAGTTATAATCTAGCTGAAGCTATAGTAATCCAACTTTAAAATAATATGTTAAATAAAAGAGAATAAAAACTATATGTTTAAATTTTTTGTGAAATTTATTTTAATGTTGTCCTACTATAAAATGATAAGTAAATATTATAAAATAAAAATGAGGTGCGGTATATTATGTGTAAAAAAGTTGGTATTTTAGGATTTGCTCACGGACATGTAATGGGTTACGGCGGAAATTGGGTTAATCATCCCGAACTTGGCGTAAAAGTAACTATTGGTTGGGATCATGACAAAGCGCGTCTTGACAACTGCGCCGCTCAACTCGGCGGTATTGCAAAAGCGGAAACGGTCGAGGAGCTTCTTGCTTCAGATATTGACGCGGTAGTCGTATCCTCTGAAACATCAATGCATGCGGATTTGATAGAAAAAGCTGCCGCAGCAGGCAAAACAATTATTTGTTATAAACCGATGGCACTCCGTTTATGTGATGCTGATAGAATAGTCGCGGCTGTTGAAAAATATAATGTTCCTTTTACAATGGGTTATCAAATGCGTGTAGATCCGCAAAACATAAAAATAAAAGAATTAATAACAACCGGAGCTATTGGTGATATATTTATGTACCGCCGCCGTCACGGACTTTCAATACATAACTGGAACGGATTTGAAAACACCTGGCATAATAATCCGGATTATAACCGCGATATATTTGCCGATGATTCGTCGCATCCGATTGATATGTTAAACTGGATTTTTGGTGTTCCTGAAAGTGTTTCGGCTGAAATGTCAACAATGGCAAATCCAAAAGTACCGAATGATAACGGTATAGCTTTATATAAATATCCCAATGGTATGATTGCAGAAATTTCGTGTCCGTTTTCCTGCTCTGCTTCAGAAATAACAACCGAAGTTTACGGAAGAACAGGCTCAATTCAACAGTATTACGGCGACGGACCCGGTACGCGTCTTCCCAGAGCTGAAGGACAAGTTGGGCTTAAATGGTTTATGGAAGGCGAATCAAATTGGACAGACAGCCAGATACCCAGTCCTGCCGGTCACGGAGAACGTATAGGATCACAATACATACCTTTCGCTGACTTCCTCTACGGCAGACGCGGACCCATTTGTTCTGTATATGAGGGACGCGATTCTTTACGCATGGTTCTCGCTTGCTATTTATCCGCAAAGGAAGGAAGACGGGTTCGTCTTGACGATCCTAAAATTTACGAAATATAATCATTATATTCCGAGGTAAACTATGAAACAAAAAGCAGCATCTGTTTCATGTGCTGTAATTGCTTTTATAATAGTTTTGCTGTCAATTTTCTCAAATGCCGCAGAATCAGAAAATTCCGAAGTAATTAAAAAAAACGCAGGATTAATTTTACGGCCTTTCGAATTAGAGGAAACAATACAGGAAACGGAATCCCAAACAACGGCAGCTCAGACGAAACCAAAAACAGAAACCGTTGTTGAAACTACCAAATTTTTTGATATAACAAAACCTGTGACGACAACGGAAGAAATCAAAACAATTATAACAACATCGGAAACTTCCTCATATTTTGAAGAAACAATATTTTATAATGAAGTTACGAACGTTATAATATTTGAAGATGAATCAACAGAACCTTATTTAGAACCCGAATCAATCAATGAAACTTTATTTTTTGAACAGGAAACAACTTCAGAAGAATCAAATGCGGAAAGCGAAATAATTATTGAATCCCAATCGGAGGAAACCGAAAAAAGAGAAACCAAAGCTCCAACTATTGTAACCCAGCAATTGCAAAATAATGTTATAAATAAATCTACCGTAGCGTCAATCCCTCCTGAAACAGCAAAACCTTCGGTTAAAAATACTGTTTCAACAACCGCAGAAGTAACGATAGCTGAAAGTGTTGCAGAAATAATACCCGCGGATAATGAAAATTTAACGGATAAAACTTCTGTTGAATCCACAGTTTCAAATAAACCAATCGAAAATATGTCGGATGAAGAAATTAACGGAAACAATACGGTAACTAAAAATGAATTTTTAGAATTTATATCAACCGATACGGATTCTCCCCGTATTACATTTAAATCAGTCACAATGGTACTGATAACAGCAGCAGCAATTACAATTATTTTATTTGTGATGCGTTATGGAAAATAAAGACAAAAAAATCAACTCTTTTGACGAGTTGATTTTTTATTATACAGTAAAATGCAATTCAAGTAATCTATGTTTTTAAATGGGTTGTTTTTTATCTTTTCATTTTACAAATTATTATAACTTATTTAGTGTTTTTATTTTGGACGCTTGTTTCAGTATCTTTTATTTTTATATTTTCATCGGATACATTTGTATTTTTTAAATAACCGTATCCGTATTTTTTATCGTTTCCTCCATATCTCCTGCCGCTGCTTCTGTGGGTTCCCTGTTTATATCCGTATCCATATGAGTAATATCCATATTTATTATAATAGCGGGATGTGTAATAACGAGCAATTCTGTTTTGTTTGATATTATTTAAAACGCATCCTATTACATCAATACCCGATTGACGGATTTTATTAATAACGGATGATATTAAATCAATTGTTACAAAATCGTATTTCATAATGAACATAGCACTGTCAACACAGCTGTTTAAAGCAAGAGCGTCGGAAACTATACCTACCGGAGGAGTATCAAAGAAAATATAATCGTATCTATCTTTTATGGCATTAATTTGATCGGCCATTTCTTTTGTCATTATAACATCATCGGAGATATCAGAGCAAATTACATCAAGATAATCATTTACACTTATAATCGCTTCTTCAAGCGTTATTTTTCCGTAAAAAACGTTATTTAAGTTGCGTTCTTCCTTTTCTTCTCCGCTTTTATTATCATTTAATTTAGATTTATTAACCATAATATCATTTAAATTACGGTTATCTCTGTCTCTTTTAATATTTAAAGCTGTACGGAGCTGCGGTTTTCTTGTATCAAAATCAATCAGCAATACTTTTTTCTTTTCAGAGTTTGCCATTGTTACCGCTAAATTTGTAGTGACCGCCGTTTTCCCTTCATTCGCCATGGAAGATGTTACATATACTGTTTTATAATTTTTTGTTTCCATTACATGTCTGAATATCGACCCCAGCATACGGTAAGCTTCAACCAATTCAAAAGGCGCTTCATCATTTGATATAAGAAAATATTTATTTTTTTCAATATTTGAATAATAAGGTATTTCACCCAAAGTATCAAGCGAAAAATATCTTTGTATTTCTTCTTTGTTGTAAATTGTAGGACGAAGTAATCCGAGAATAACACAAATTATTAAACTTACTACAATTCCGGATCCGGCTCCGTATATAACGGATGAATAATTCATGGAATAATATAAACGACTGGGTGTGTTTGCGGAGTCGATAACGGAAACGGAACCCATTTTTAGAGTTTCCATTAATACAGGGGGTAATATTTCAGATATGGCATTTATTATTTTAAGAGCATCCTCAGATTTACCCACCCATCTTAAAGTGACAATTAATATTTGTGTATCTTCATATTGAGAAATGTCAATAGCGCCTTTCAAAGTACCCGGAGAAGTTTTAACACCCGTTTTTTCTATTAAATCATTTAACATCCTATCTGTTTTCATCATAAATTTAACTTGAGTAATAATAGATTTAGCTATACTAAAATCGCTAACACTAACATTTTCTCCGCCGGAAATATATTCGCTTGTATCTCCGCGTTTTGATTCAACAAGTAGGGATGTAGTCACAGAATATCTTTCGATGTCTTTAACGTTATTATAATATGTCGCAGCAGAAATATAACCCATTACCGCACCTATTATAACAGCAGGTATTACCAATAATTTATATCTCCATAAACTTCTCAGTATTTCTGTTAAAGTAATATTTTTTAAATGTAATATTTTATTATTTCTACCTTCGTTGTTCTCGTCCTGAGGCATAGACGTCAGTCCTCCAAATTTTATTTATCAATTATGTAATAATTATAACAACAAAACCACATATGTTTTTGTAAAAATTTAATATATAACATAATTCAGCATAGAATCACACTCTACGGCATTATATCATATAACAATTAATAAATCAATATGAATATTTAATTTGGAAATATAATTTTAATCTTACATAAAAAGTTCTTGTTTTTTAAATTATATTATTATATAATAAACTGGGTATCGCATAAAATAAATGTATTTATTAAATAATTAATTTTAATCATATTTTTGAGGTGATTTTATTGGCTCGGTCTCTTTCGTTCAGAGGTGGTGTTCACATTGAAGAAAACAAAAACACACGTAAGTTTCAAATTCAAAAAATGCCGGACCCTTCTCATTTATATTTATCAATGCAGCAGCATATTGGTGCCGCATGTGAACCGATAGTTAAACCGGGAGATAAAATTGACGCTTGGCAGGCAGTCGGTGAACCGAAAAACGGACTTGGATGTCCTATACACTCAGGCGTTTCGGGAAAAGTTACAAAAATAGAAGACCGTTATAATATGAGCGGATTCAAAGTTAAACATGTTATAATTGAAAACGACGGCGAAAACCGGATATACGATAAAATAACTCCGTTTTTAAAAAGCTTAAAAGAAACTACCGCGGAAGAAATAATAGAAATAGTTAAAAATGCGGGAATTGTTGGATTAGGAGGCGCTGCTTTTCCGACTTACGCAAAGATATCATCTGCTGTCGGAAAAGTAAATACACTTATTATAAATTGCGCGGAATGTGAACCTTATATAACATCAAATCATCGGCTTATGCTCGAACATCCCGATTTTATAATTAACGGACTAAAAATATTATTAAAAGCGCTTAATTTAAGACAAGGTATGATTGCTGTCGAAGATAATAAAATGGATGCTGTTAACAAATTTGAAGAAATGACAGCCGGAAGCGAATTAATCAAAATAAAAGTAATGCGTACTAAATATCCTCAGGGAGACGAAAGGCAGCTTATATATTCCATAACCGGACAAGAAATGCCGGCAGGAAAACTCCCCGCGGATTTCGGATGTGTTATTTTTAACGCGGAAACCTGCGCTTCAATATTTACAGCTTTTATTAAAGGCAAACCTTTGGTTGATAAAATTATAACGGTTGACGGAGACTGTATAAGACAGCCTAAAAATGTTCTTGTTACATTAGGTTCAACTTACCGCAATGTCATAGAATTTTGCGGAGGATTTAAAAAAAAGCCGTATAAAATAATTTCAGGCGGCCCGATGATGGGAAGTGCTATATGGGATCTTGACACTCCAATATTAAAAAATACTTCGGCTATCATAGCTCTCTCTTCAAACAGCGTTAAAATGTACAATAAGCCATATGCATGCATAAGATGCGGAAGATGCGCCGAACGCTGCCCGATGTTCTTAATGCCTATGTATTTAGCTTCTTTTGCAGCTTCCGGTAATTATGAAAAATGCCGTGAGTTTGATATATTAAGCTGTGTCGAGTGCGGTTGCTGCGTTTATGAATGTCCCGGAAATGTACCTATAGTACAACAGATACGCGCTGCTAAAACAGCAGTAAATGAAATAGTAAAAAATGAAAATGCGGCGGGTAATAAAACCCAGTCTTCAAAAAAATCCGATTTGTCTGTTAAAAATAATGAATCTAAAAAAAGTTCAGAACCCGATATGAAAAATGGATCAAAAAGCAATATTTTTTTGAATATATTAAACGGATTAAAAAAATCAAACTCCAATGATATTTCAATTACAGAAGAAAACAAGGAAAACCAAACGGAAAAGCAAAAAAATAATACTTCGGAAACAGAACAGATATCAAAACCAGCAGATGAAGTGAAAGATGAAAATATTCAGCTTTCGCAGTCTATTCAATCGGAAAATATATCAAAAGATGAAAATAAATCAAATTCCGAAACGGCAACCGAGAAAGGAGAAGATGCGGGTAATTAATAATGATAAACATAATTGATAAACTTAAATCTTTCTTCGGCCGAAACGGAACCGAAAAAAATAAATTATTTTTTAATGAAGATTCCCGTGATGATAGCAATTCTTCCGCAGATAAAAAATCAGGATTTACAGAAAATTTAATACTGACAGTCTCCCCTTCCCCTCATATACGTTCGGAAAATACTACGGCGGTTATTATGTTTCAAGTTATAATAGCCCTTACACCCGCGCTTATATGGTCAGTATGCTTTTTCGGGAACAGAGCGCTTGCTTTAATTATAATTTCAGTTTTTTCATGTGTATTATTTGAACTTTGGTATCAATTATTATTAAAACGCCCTGTTATGATAAAAGATTTGTCTGCGGTTGTTACCGGTATCCTAATCGCAATGAATTTACCTGTCACTGCTTCCTTGTGGATACCTGTTGCCGGCGCTTTTTTTGCCATTGTAATAGTTAAACAATTATTCGGAGGTATCGGAAAAAATATTGTAAATCCTGCTATTGCGGCTCGTATATTTATTTTTTCTTCATGGACTTCCGATATTGCCAATATTCCGGCGGAAACAATAAAATTTCCATGGCCGGAAATAAGCATTGACGCTGTTGCAACTGCAACCCCTCTTACAGCTTTAAAAAACGGAACTTTGCCTGATATAAAAATAATGGATTTATTACTGGGAAACCATGCGGGAGTTATCGGTGAAATTCCAAAATTATTACTTATCTTGGGCGGAATATTTTTAATTGTAACGCATGTTATATCCTGGCATATCCCTGTTTCGTTTATCGGAACGGTCGCTTTGGTTACTTTTTTATTTCCGCAATATCCTATAGCGATTGATTTTATGATATATGAATTACTCAGCGGAGGGTTAATCATAGGAGCTTTTTTCATGGCTACTGATTATACTACTTCACCAATTACTAATCGGGGTAAAATAATTTATGGTGTCGGTTGCGGGCTTATAACGATTTTTATACGGTATTTCGGAGGTTATTCGGAGGGCGTTTCTTTCGGTATTATGATAATGAATTTATTGGTTTGGTATATTGATCGTTTTACAAAACCTCAAAGATTCGGAGGCAGGAATGTCGATGCAAAAAAATAATACTAAATCTCTTTTAAAAATCGCAGCAATTCTGCTCGTAATTTCTTCCGTCACCGCTCTTTTACTTGCGACAATAAATTATTTTACCAAAGATATAATTGCTGAAAACACTTACAATGAAAGAAAAAGCGCAATTATTGAATTATTTCCTTCATCCGAAACTTTTACCACCTTGGATATTGACGGATTAAAACTGCCTGTCACGGAAGTTTGGAATGTAATGGATTCAAACGGCGGTGTTTCTGGTTATTGTATTTTTGTAACTGTTTCAGGTTTTAAAGAAAATATAGATATTATAGTGGGTACTACGGTTTCGGGGGAATGTTTGGGAATAAAGATTATCTCACAAGCAGAAACTCCGGGTCTTGGCTCAAAAATTTCTGATACGGATTATTTAGCTCAATATGTCGGTGAAAAATCAAACATAAAATTTAAAATAGATATTGATGCCGTTGCAGGAGCGACAATAAGCTCGAGAGCTGTATATAACGGCGTCGAAGCTGCCCTCACTCTTCCGATATTTACGAAAAGTTTTGAAACGGAAGTACAAATAACAAATGAAGGAGGGAGCGAGGAAAATGGATCAAACTATGAATCAAACGGAGCAGGAAAAGCAGAATAATTCAAAAAATGAAAATACTATAGAACAAAAACCTAAAACAGTCAAAAAAAAATACAGCATATATACCGCTTTAAACCAATTAAAAAACGGTGTTTTGGATAATAATCCTATTCTTGTTCAAGTTCTTGGAACATGCCCTACTCTAGCAACAACAACATCGGTAACAAATGCTTTGGGTATGGGTATAGCGGCAACTTCAGTTTTGATTTTTTCAAATTTGTTTATATCTCTGCTTCGAAAATTTATTCCGAAGGAAATAAGAATTGCTTCCTATATCGTCATAATATCAGGTTTTGTTTCTGCCATTGAAATGTTAATCAAAGCTTTTTTCCCGGAGCTTGATAAATCCCTCGGGGTTTTCATCCCTTTAATAGTTGTAAACTGTATCATACTGGCACGCGCTGAAGCCTTTGCTTCAAAAAATTCTCCGTTGCCGTCCGTTGTAGACGGTTTATCAATGGGGATAGGTTTTTCTGCCGCTTTATTAATTTTAGCTTCAATGCGTGAAATTATCGGTACGGGAACAATTGCGGGTTATCCGATTTTCGGTGAAAATTTTCGCGGAGCCCTCATATTCATAATGCCTCCCGGAGCTTTTATTATGCTTGGATTTTTAGTTGCTATTGTACAGCAATTAAAATTATCCATGGAGAAATCAAAAAGCCGGGCTGAACATAATAAATTAAAAGAAATTATATTGAACTCAAGTTTAATATTAAACTCAAGTTTAATTCCCAATAATAATGATCAGGTTATTGTTTCAGAAAATACGGAAGAAATTAAAACTGATATTAATATTTCGGAAAAGATCGAAACCGAATCAAAAAACACTTTTGAAATTACCGGAGAAATAAAATCCGAAGCGGAAGAAACAGGGGAAAACTGATATGGCTGATGCAAGTAATATATTAATTTTAATGTTGTCGGCTGTTTTAATAGAAAATTTTATATTTTCACGTTTTTTAGGTATTTGTCCTTTCCTCGGGGTATCGTCAAAACCCGAAACAGCGCTGGGAATGGGTTGCGCAGTTATTTTTGTTATGACAATTTCCAGTACATTAACTTATTTAGTTTATACTTATATACTTGTAAAATTTGAAATAGAATATTTAAAAACAATAGCGTTCATACTAATAATCGCATCTGTTGTACAATTTATCGAAATGTTTTTGAAAAAAGCTGTTCCGGCATTGTACAATGCACTTGGCATATACCTGCCGCTTATTACTACGAATTGCGCTATTTTAGGAGCGGCTCTTTTAAATATTCAAAACGGATATAATTTTTTATATTCGGTTATATTTGGTTTTGCTTCAGCTGTAGGTTTTACAATGGCAATTTTAATATTTGCGGGAATACGAGTAAGAGTGGAATTGGCTGAACCTCCTAAATGTTTTAAAGGTATTCCCATTGCTCTTGTCACGGCAGGACTTATTGCCATGGCATTTTCCGGTTTTTCAGGAGTGAATATATAATACATGGATAATATTTTTTGGGCATTTCTATGGTTCATTATAATTGGAGGAGTATTCGGCGTAATTTTGGCGGCAGCCTCTTATATATTTAAAGTTCCGGAAGAAGACGAACGTACAAAAAAAGTCCGTGAAGCTCTGCCCGGATCAAATTGCGGCGGATGCGGGTATACAGGGTGCGGCTCTTATTCCGAAGCAGTTGTAAAAGGTGAAGCGCAAATAAATAAGTGTACTGTCGGGGGAAAAGAAACGGCAGCGGAAATCGCTTTAATTATGGGGAAAAACTCCGATAAAATTGATGTGGAAAAATACCGCGCTCAAGTCATGTGCAGCGGAACAAATGAATATTCCAGAAAAAAATATATATATGCGGGAGCTACAGATTGTCTTTCCGCGGTAAAAATGGGCGGAGGAGACAAGCTTTGCCCCAACGGATGTATAGGTAAAGGAAGTTGTGTAACTTCTTGCAAACAGAACGCAATATCGGTAAAGGAAGGCGTTGCTTATGTGGATTATGCTTTATGTATAGGCTGCGGAGCATGTGTTAAAAAATGTCCGAAATATTTAATAAAATTAATACCATATAAAGCATCATATTGGGTCGGATGTAAATCAAACCAAAAAGCTGTACAAACAAAAGAATCGTGTGATGTAGGATGTATTTCCTGTAAGCTTTGCGAAAAAAGCTGTCCTTCAAATGCGATAAAAGTAAATGATTTTGTTGCTTCGATTAAATATAACGAATGTACCGGATGCGGAAAATGTGTTGATGTTTGCCCCCGTAAAATTATATGGTCCGGAAAAACACATACACGCGGTCCGATAATAAAATTAAATGGAAAAGAAACCGATATATAAATATATAATAGACGAAAACACAATAGCTGCTGCTTCCATCTGCGAAACCGCCGACGCACATCATTATGCAATGAAATTCGTTGTTGATATGGTTTTCGAAATATTTAAAATGGACGCGGAATCTTTCGATATAGCGATAACACCTAAAGGAAAACCGTTTTTTTTGCTTTATCCTGAAATAAATTTTAACATTTCACACTCCGGTAAATATACATCTGCTGTTGTATCGAGATATCCTGTTGGTATTGATATACAAAAGATTATACCGGTAAGCGATAAACTTGCCAAAAGATGGCTTACTCCGTTTGAATTGCCGGGAAACACCAATAAAGATTATATAAAAGCATGGACAAAACGCGAAAGTTACGGTAAAATGACCGGGAATGGTTTTCTTGAAACCGATTTTAACTATCCGCATAAATACACTACATATGATATAGAAAACGAATATGTGCTTACAATTTGTACAGCAGATAAGTAATAATTTTTTTAAATGTATAAACAATATATTTTATATTTAATTATGCGGATAAAATTTTATTTATATAAAAGCTTTTATTTATCTGAATAATTTTCAAATTTAATTTGCAACACATTAAAATAATTTAAAGTTTTAAAGATATCCTGATAATATAAACACAAAAAACAACTGGTTCGGTTGAATTTCCGGCCAGTTGCTTTTTAATTTTTTTATATTTAAATTTAATAATATCGTTTTTCAGTTTTTATTATTGATATATTTATTGTTCAAGCTGTCTTCCCAAAAACAAAGCGGCTGTTTGTACAAGCTTTTGCTCTGTATCGGAAACATTCATATTTACCGCGCTTCCTTCGGGTATAAGCGAAGCTACGCATCCCGTAACATCACCTTCGGTTATAATAGGCATGATACAGGAAGCGACATATCCGCTTCCGGAATCATCAGTAATAAATATATGCTTGTCTGTGCTTTTTGCCGTATACATATTACGTGATTCAATAACACTTTCCATATCAGGAGATAAACGCTTCTCCAAAAAATCTTTTTTAGGCAATCCCGAGCAGGCAATCACCGCATCGCGGTCGCAAATAACTATAGACAAATCGCACGTTTTATGCAAAGTATCCGCGTATTGAGATGCAAATGAACCAAGTTCACCTATCGGTGAATATTTTTTAAATATTACTTCGCCTTCTCTGTCTGTATATATTTCCAATGGGTCGCCACTGCTGATAACATTGACATCGTAAACCTTGTCCGAATGTTTTGGTGAACATTGGATTAATTGAGTCTGTAAGATATCTACGATGCCTGAGTTAAAATTTACGACAGTCTCCTCCGTCAGCTCACCGCAGCGAAACAAGGAATCAATGTCCGCTTTCAATTTTACTTCTATGTGATCTTCATAAATATATATCTTGTCAATGATTAATTCTAAATCCTGTTTGTCGAGTTTTTCTTTTTGTAATACCTCGTCGAATATACTGATGGTAGTTTTTGCGATTCGGTTGACACGGATAATGGTGTTGCGTTTGTCAAAGGTGAGTGCGATTTGATTCTGCAATCCCTCAATACGTCTTCTACATTCGGCGATCAATTCTTCGTATGTTTCTTCGATGATATCCTCTGATTCGGGCTTACGCATGAGTTCGCGTGCTTTCTGGCGAATCAAGACCTTGAGTTCTTCTTTCGCGTCGTCCAGATGCTTTTCGAAAATGTCGACTGTCTGTTGATTGTTTTTCACCGCTTCGGATTCGTTCTTGATCGATTCTTCCAGTTGCGTTATCATATCCGCTGAAATTTCACTAATGTAACGGAGATAATTCTTCAGCACTGTGTCCAACATATCAACGCGTATGTGATGGCTTGTACAACCGGAAAGTCCACGTCTGTGATATTTTCCGCAACGGTAAGCGTCGCGTAAATCTGTCCGGCCCATCGCAAACATGGGGCTGTTGCAATCGCCGCAGACAAGGAATCCGGAATAGACGTTATCGTTCTTCTTTATGCCGCGGTAATGATCTGTAGTGCGTTTTTTCAATCCCTCTTGCGTGGCGGAAAATGTGCGAAAGTCAACGATCGGATCGTGATTATTTTCAAAAACGATATGATCGCTTTCGTCAAGCTTTATGTCTACGCCGTTGATTTTCTTGCGGTTATATTTTCCTTGACGCAGTGTACCAATGTAAAAGTCGTTGGACAGGATACCTTGTATTGTGATAATACTCCATTCATTGCGGGTTTTTAGTTTACAATCTTCACCTTTCGCTTCTTTGCGTGCTCGTTCATTCATACGCGGTGTCGGAATGTGCAAATCGGTGAGGTAATTGGAAATCCTCTTATATCCCCAACCTTGATTGTAAAGCTCATAAATTTTTCGTACTATCTCAGCTTCAGATTCGCTTATTTCAAATGCCATTGTTTTAGTATTTGTTATTACATAACCGTAAGGTACAGCACATATCCAGCGTCCGTCTTCCTGCCGCCGTTTTATTACAGATTTTACTTTCTTGGAAGCATCGGTAACCGGCATTTCATTGACAAGGAAACGGAATTGTATCGCTGTCCAATCGTCGTATGTCGGATAGTCGATGGAGTCTCCTATAGATATGATACGCACACCGACATCTCTGAGGTCTTCGAGTTCCACGAGTCCGCGGCTGTTACGCCGTGAAAACCGGGAAAAATCTTTGACGATAAGTATATCATATTGATGACTCATAAGTAACGGACGCAGCTGCTGATATCCCTCACGTTGTTCAAATGTATATCCGGAGCGGTCACGGTCTTCATAAAAATCAAGTTTTGAATCAAAAAAATGGTGTTTGACATAATCTTCGATGATTGATTTTTGATTTTCAATTGAAGTGTTGTCACGATCGAGATCATCATCGACGGAAATACGGCTATATCCTGCAATATTGAATTTTCCTGTCAATATTAATCATTCCTTTATAATAATTTTTATATCAACATTGTATCACGAATTGATATAAAATGCAAGTTAATTATAATATACTGATTTAATAATATTTAATATTCGTCGCTTAGCAGAAAATCCGCGATATGCATTGTCTTTATTCCTTCATAATTCCCGCCGGCAAAATCGTCTGTACGGAGTACATACTTGGGATAATTATCACGAATATCAAGCAATCTGCCGTATTCACGCAGTTCAGTTTCGGGTGAACCGATTTGTTGTGTTACTTGAATATAAAGTTTGTTTTCCTGCTTAACCGCAATAAAATCTATCTCCGTATTATCAATCTTGCCGACATAAACATCATAACTTCTGCGGTTTAATTCTAAATAAACAATATTCTCCAGCATTGCCGCCAAACTGTCGGGTGAATAGCCCAATACACTATACCGGAACGCAGAATCTGCAAGATAAAATTTTTCATGTGTTTTCAGAATCTCTTTCCCTTGAATATCATAACGGGAACATCGGTGAATGATATAAGCGCTTTCCAATTTTGCCAGATAGTTGTATACGGTTTCATTATCTATATTGCGGTTTTCACTTTTCAAATATTTTGATATCGAAGCGGCGGAAAATGTCCTGCCTACATTGTCAAAAACAAATCGAACGATACGTTCAAGCTGATCAATCTTGCGTATTTCGTTTCGCTTGACAATATCTGTGAAGATTGTTGAATTGTAAATATCCCGTACGATATTATAAACGTCATCAAGCGAATAATCACGCAGGTGAATTGCCGGGAATCCGCCGTAACGGAGATAACTAGCCAGTTCGGAATGAATGTGAGAGATATCAGTATATGCTTTTCGGAATATCAGATATTCCGCGAATGAAAGAGGATAGATTCGAAAAGAAATATACCTACCTGTGAGATAAGTGGAAATTTCTGACGACATCATTTTTGAGTTTGAACCGGTAACGTAAATATCAACGTTATAATCGGCCATCAACGAATTTACGACTTTTTCCCAATCTTCTACTTCTTGTATTTCATCTAAAAAAAGATATGTTTTTTCATCATCAGATAGGCGAGATTTGAGTTCTGAAAAGAGTGTTTTTGAGTTTTTTATTTCTTCATGTTCAAGTGAATCGAAGTTGTAGTGTAATATGCGATGATTGGGAATACTTCGATTTTGCAATTCTTCCATCAGCATTTTTAGAATTGTAGATTTACCGCAGCGGCGTACTCCGGTCAATATTTTTATAAACGGCGTATCTACATATGTCATAATTTTATTTGTATAAAGTGGCCTTTCAATCATAATTATCACCTCATGCAAACATTATACCGCAACATCGATGAAAATAAAAGTGTTTTATGGGCTATATCCGCAAAATTATTTATATAAATGTTTTTCATCGGATAACTGCTGTTTTGCGATTATTTCGCGATTATGACGCAATAACCCATAAATACTTTGTTTTAAATCATCTTCACCTGATTCATAAACAACAGGGAGATAGTTTTGTGCTTTCCATTTTTTGTACTTTGGTTTAAGAGAATCACGAAGTTTTTGATTATTTTTTTCTGTACTGGTTAGCCATATTTCAACAATACAATCTTTTTCGTTTATGTTAATTTCCAAATTAAATCCCCCATGATGGTTTTGTATAAATTATCCTCATAAATCGAAAAAATTATACTAGTTGGGATTAATAAATTCTATGCAACATAAAATCACTTCGTTTTACGTTGTCTATGGTAAATCATATACCGAAAGATTGTATTATTTGAAAACTTTAAAGATTTTTTTCGACAGGTTGTCCGTCGCTTTTTGTGTATCTGTTCCCTAACCGCGCTTTTTGCTTCTTTATCAATTCCAAATTTCTACGATTTTCCGCGTAAACAACCTGTATAATCTTTGAAAAAGCTAACTTGTTTGAAAAAAGGCTTTTCAGGCTTGTTTTTCACACATAACAAATCCCCTGAACATCACTATACTTCCTACATAACTAAAAAGGAATTCAAAATTACAAATATCCGCAAGCAAATTAAAACGTAATCCAAAGCGTTTCGCCTGTTACGGTATTTTTCAGATAAGATTTTGAAACGCTTGATGAAGCCGATAGCGTGTTCATTGGTAACTCGTTCGCTCGCAATTCGTGGACAATTGTAACCGCGAAATAATCACACGGTCAATTGAAAAAGAAAGCCACCTGAAGAAGCGGCGATGATACCTATAAGCAATGGCACAATTACATCCTCGGCATAAAAGTCTGACCGTTTGATGCGCCCCGCATTTGCTCCCCTAATTTTTTTTGTTTTGGAGAACTTTGTTTTGTTGCTGTTTTCTTATTGTTTTTATTGGCAAGAATTACATCGGATTTTTTGTAATTTTATTCTTGAATTCATTTTTTTATCTCTTTCTTTTATCAATAAAATATTCACATTTCTGTTTTTATTCCGCGTCTGTATATGCTTTCAGAATTTTCGGGAAATGTATTGCATATATTGATGTCAAAGTATTTTACAACGTCTTTTCCATATACAGTAAGATATACTGTTCCGCATAATCCTGAATAATGCAGTATGAACATTCCCGGTGTATCGGTTGCGATACCTGACAGCACATCTGAATAATTAAAAGGAGAAAAATCATATTGTCCTTCTTTCAAATTTTCAAATATCAGATTAAAATCAAATTCGTATGAATACGGAATATAAATAATAACATTTGACGAATTATGTCCGCTGCATTCACTGCCGGTTATTCTTTTTATACCGACATATATTTTCATTTCCGAGTTTTCATTACACACTGTATAACTTGTATCATATTCGCCTTTTTCAACGTCAAGCAGCTTCCATACTTTTTTATAATCTGTAATTGACGTGCAGTCTTTTAAAGGAATTGCCTTGTGCCAAACAGTATACGCCTTCATATTTGCAAAACCAATCAGCGTTGAAACAGTATTATCCCAGCATATCGGTGTTTCTCCCCTAATAAAATCATCTTTAAACATTGATATCAGACGTTGTGCGCTGAAACGAACTGCTTCGGGCAGTTTTTCAAATTTATAATTAACATATGTAGATTCATAGGCATGATTCATTTTATAAATATTCCTTTATTTTATTCAGTAAAAAAATGTTCACTGACTTCGCTTTTTGTTCCATTTGGGTTAATTATTCCGGAATTATAGTTTCGTGACATTGTTTTATCATCTACATTTGTAAATTTCATTTTGTTACCTCTCGTATAACATAAAAGTAGTATTTTTACGTTCCTTTCCAAGAATGAAGTAATTTGCTATACTGTATAGAGTGCTGTGGGTTGGTAACACGGTCGCCCCTTAAAAAGAGAAGCTTTCCGGAATATCCGCTGCTTCCGGAAATATTTTTTTGTTGTAATATATTTCAATTCATTATTTGCAGAAGCTCCGTGATGGTTACCATATTGTAAGGCTTGTATAAATCCAGCCAGCCCCTGCCGTCAAGCTCGTCATGTATACGCTTGAGCAGCTCCTTATCGTCATGAATGTTGTTTAAAATATAAACTTCCTCACCGTAAATTTTCATTATATTGAAATAAAATAAACGTCCCCGATAAATCAACAGGTTTGTGACAGCCACGTTTGATTTTCTGTATTTTATGTCCGCATTGAAATCGCCGTTGAAATTTTCGATGTCAATAACGTTGGTTCTTTTCATATCTTCAAAATAATAATTGTCATAATAATAATTTATGGTTTTTACTATTTCGCTGTAACTACATTCATTTGCAAGAATCAAATTTTTCGGAGGGATAAAAAAGCCCTGTTTTTCAACATGAAAAAAAGTTCCTTTGATAAATGAAAGATATTCGCGTATTTCAACGAGGTAATAGCCATTTTCATCTTCTACGGTAACATGAAAAACATATCCTTTTTGTTTTTGCAGCTCTTCAATTCCCGGGTTTATTCCCGGAATGTATATTTTTAAACCGGCCATTTTATATATGATTTTTCATTATATTATACATTTTATTACTGTGAAGTTTTAATTATATAAAACTTCACTTATCATAATACAGTACTCACCATCATCGCTTTCTACAACAATTTCACCCCTTGCTATAATATTTCCGTTTATAGAAACGTCGCAGATAAAAGGAATTTTTACGGAATGTTCTTTATCAAGTTCGATAGTATTATCATTAACCAAAGCAGTTGATACGCTTTTTTCATCAATTATTTCAGTTATAACTGTACCCCGGTTATTATTTATTTTAAAAGGTTTACCCGTTGCTGCTAAAAATCCGTTTATGTAAATTTTTAAAGATATATCATTCGGTTTGGCGGGTATTTGATATCCTGGAGATTTTCTATCGAGTAATATTACATTTCCTGTTTCAATATCTTTTACATCCTGTACGGGATATCTTGATTTGGCAAACTCTACTATAATTTCATTATTTAAAATTGATTTTCTTCCAAATTCTATCGACAAATAATTATTCATCATAATCCTTTCCTTTATTTGGTTTTGGCTCAATTTATTAATTATAAGCGAAGGGATTCGCAATATTATACTTAATGTATTATTGTAAAACCCTTCGCAATATTAATAATAATCGAAGTATTACATGCTATTCATTTATAATTGGGAATTTATTATTTTATATTAAACAATTACCGCAAAACGATGTAATAGTATTAGTATAAGGACAATCTTTGCAAGACATATCATATACAATAAGTTGAGCGCCACAGCCTAATCCGGTACATGTTACATATTCACGAACTATTCCTTTATTCCAATTATGAGGCGGACATTTAGGCGGTGGCGGATCGCATGGATTTGCCGCCTGAGCCATCAGTTCCTCTAATTTAATCAACTCAACCTCATGTCCGTAAGCGAAGATATAACCTATACCCAGTTGAAATACAAGAGCTATGTTCAGCATTACGCAAAGTACCGCTATTAATTTTTTTGTCTTCATTCTGTTACCTCCTTTCCTGTTTATTTTCATGTTTTGCAATTTCACTGCCTTTTTCACCTCCTCCCGATTAAAGTAATCTATGACAAACCGGTACACCCGGCTATCACCGGTATTATATATGACGATAATAATTAATGTATTTATTGTATTATTTTACTTGTTAAATATAATAATACATCACATGATAAAAAATGTCAACATATTTGAGCAATATTATGTATTATTCTTATTTAACGATAATGCTGATGGTGAAAAATGTATAAATAATATAAATAATCAGGATGAAAATCAGGACTGTACTGCTAAATCCACCCGACCGGAATCGAGATTTATAACCCTGCTGCAGTACCTGACCGACGAATCTCTGTGCGACGATATTATTATAATTTTTCCCTTTCCGATATTCTGTATGGCGTCGTTTATGAACTGTTCGCTGTACGGATCGACCGCGCTTGTCGCTTCGTCGAATATGTAAACATCGACGTCGCGCAAAAACAGACGGGCAAGTGCGAGCCGCTGCTTCTGACCTCCGGAAAGCTTTACTCCGCCCTCTCCTATCACGGTTTCAAATTTATCCGGCAGAGTTTCGATAAAATCAAATATGTAAGCCCTTCGACAGGCCTGCTCTATGTCCCCGTCAGAAGCTCCCGGACACGAATAAAGCAGGTTATCCCGTACTGTGGTGTTAAAAAGTTTGTTTTCCTGCATTATAAAACCTATTTTTTTATGTAAATCGTTTATGCTGAAATCATTTATATCTTTTTCCGAAAAACATATACTTCCCGACGACGGTATCAGCATTCCTGTCATAAGCTTCAGCAGCGTTGTTTTTCCGCACCCGCTCTTTCCGGTCAGAGCTATCCTGTCGCCCCTGAAAAAGGTGAAACTTATATTTTTAAGAACTTCATTATCGGGATACGAAAAGCACACATTGCTGAAATCTATTCTTTCGAGCGCAGGAACTTCGTCTCTTTTCGCGGTCAGGCTGCGTTCCCGCGTAAGCTCCCGCAGTTCCCCGATAAATTTATCGATATACGGGGAAGACGCCTGAAGCTCCGCATCGGCGGAGGATACGGAGTTTATCGAAGAGCAGAGGATATTGTAGTACATGATAAAAAGCAGCATACCGGAAATTTTCAAATCTCCCCGCATTATAAGTATGCCGCCGATAAAATATATAAAAAACTTCATTATAAAATCATCTTTTATTTTCGGTATGATAAGCGAACGAATAACCCAGTAGTTAATCCATTTGCTGAAATAAACCGCGTATTTGCGGATATACCCCACAAATTTACGTTTATGGTAAAGCTGCAGGTTTAACGCCTTTATTTCTCTCCATCCGTTTATGGAAGAATGAAGCCAGCCTGTCATGTTCTGGTCGTTTTCGCGGTTGTTTTCATTTAGAATTTTTTCTTTTTTGCTTATAGCGTGATCGAAGTAAAAGGTCAGGGGAATAACCGCTATGGAAAACAGCGCCATTTTCCAGTTTATAAAAAACAGGATTACTGCGCTTACAATAAGTGTTATGTATGAGATGAAATAATTTATACTTTGATTTTCCATAAACATTTCAATTCTGGAAGTATCGTCTTCAAGCTTCATTTTTATATCGCCGATGTTTAAGTTTTCATATTCATGAAAGGGAATATTTAAATATCTTCTCCATATATTAAACTTTACCCGGAAAATAACCCGGTAAAACAATTTGTTTGAAGCGTATTTTTTTATATATAAAACCGCTGTTTTTATGAGAAACACAACCATATAACAAATGACAACATCGTATATCCCCGCGGAGCTGCGGCTGAGGATTACATCGTCGATAAAAATTTTATATATAGCGGGATTAATAAACGAAACAGCCAACAATATCAAGCCCGCCGCAAAATTCAGGAGCAAAAACAACTGCGAACCGTTTACGTATTTGAGAAGGCTTCCTATAATGCTTATCCTGTACTTAATTTTATCTTTCATTTTATTTCTCCGGATAAAAAATATAAAGATACGGTGCGAACTATATGTATTAATGCTATTGATTGAGCACAAAAAGCTCGGATATTTTTTTATTGTTTTCCGCCATATCGCAAGCCTGACCCAGCTCTGTTATAACGCCGTTTTCCATAAGCGCGGCCCTGTCGCACATTGCAAGCGTACTGAAGCGGTGGGTTATAATGACCGAAGTCCTGCCCCGCAGAACCGTTTCCCATTCCCGGAAAATTTCGCTTTCGGTTTCGCTGTCCAGCGCGGAGGTTGCCTCGTCGAAAATAATGATCCGGGGGTTTTTCAGATAAATCCTTGCTATGGAAATTCGCTGTTTCTGACCTCCGGATATGTTGATTCCGTCCTTGCCTAGCACTGTATCCAATCCCAAGGGGAGACTGCTGATAAAATCCCAGAGACCGGCGTTTTTGCAGGCGAGAATAATTTCGTCCTGACTTGCTTTTGTGTTTCCGATAAAAATATTTTCTTTTATAGTACCGTCGAATATTGTAATATCCTGCTGCACTATTCCTATATTGTCGCGTACAGACCGCAGCGTGCACTCCGCCAAATTTTGACCGTCGATTTCAATATAACCCCCGCCGGGTTCATAAAAACCAGTCATCAGATAAGCAAGCGTGGTTTTTCCGCAACCGCTTTTCCCGGCCACCGCGATACGTTCTCCGCCCTTTATTGTCAGGTTAAAATTTTTCAGCACATCATTTCCGCCGCCGTAACCGAACGAAAGGCTGTTTATTTTTATATTTCCTTCCGTAACCGACAGCTTTTTATTACGTCCGTTACCCTCGGCAGGTGAAGCCAGAAAATCATATATTCGCTGAACGCAGGAAATTCTGTGCTGAGCGTTGAGATAACTTTCGCTTAATATTTTTATTTTGCCAACGAGCATACTGTAAAAAGTCATCAGCACCGTAAATGTACCAACAGTTATGTTATTGCTGACAGCCTCAAACCCTATCAGGGCAAAAATAGCGAGTTGTATACACAAATTAACGAAATCGATTATATTCTGCGCTGTCAATTCCGAATAAATGCTTTTTATACTGTATTTAAAAAGTTTCCTGTGACTTTCCGTAAATAATCTGTTGACCTTTTTCTGAGCGCTTATCATGCGTATATCGCGCAGGGATGAAAGCATTTCATAAAGCCAGCCGATATAACTTCCGTAATGCTCCCTGTATATTTCGTTGTTTTTTCTTATTTTCGCGCCGAATATTATGCTTATAGCGACGGACAGGGGAGCCGCTATTATAATAAGCAGTCCAATTTTATAATTTAAAATCATCAAATAAATAACAACGGCGATGACTGTTATAATGTGATTTGAGGTATGGATTACATTCCTTATTATAAAAGCCATGCATTCCGATGAATATAGCTGTATATTTGTTATAATATCACCGCTTGAAACAGAGTTTAAATAAAGAGGATTTCCGCGTAAAAAATGATCGTATATATCCATTTTTATATCAAACACATACATACTGTTCAGATAATGATGTTGGGCGTAAATTAAAAAATAAATCAGACAGGAAAACACCAGCATAAATGCGAAAACGCCGCTTATTTTTAGGAACAAGGAAATGTTCTGGTAATAAACAATTTCATTTATCATAATACTAAAAAGAACCGGTATTATGATAGTCAGAAGCGTGTCCGCAAACCATCCGGTATAAAACATAATAAAATTCCGCTTGTATTTTAATATGTATTTTGAGAGGAATTTAATAGTTGAAAAATATGAAAGTTTTTTATTCGACATCTTTTTGACCGGCCTTTATAAATATCAGTTCAAGAAGGGAATATTTATCGGTTACAATATCGACGCTCACTATTCCCGAAATCGTGTGTATATCATCGTTTCCCTCGGTATTTATATAAATTACCGTATACTGCTCAATCTCTTCCATACCGAAAGCCGGAAGGAAGTACACTTTCTCGTTTTGCGTTTTGTACATATAAATATGATCGACCGGTGTTTTCAAGATATCGTTTATGATGACCCTGTCATTTGAAAAACTGGCGGGATACATCGTTACCCGGTCGACCTTTATGGTGAGTGAAATAAATATAAAAACAAATATGAAAACCGCTATCACAGTATAAAAAACTACGCTTGATTTAACTATATATTTAATATAAAACTTCGAAAAACGTTCCAAAATATCACCTCCGCATTTCTTGTTTATTTATATTTGCAATATTTTAAGCAGGGAATCCGCCGCGGCGCGGTCATTATCCCGGACTGCGTAAAAAATATCTTTGAGTCTGTCAAAAAATCTGTTTTCCGCGACAGTTCGTTTTTCGTTTCTTACTCGCATATATTCAACCGAATTGTAGGTTTTTTCAAGATACCGGAGATATTCGTTCATAAAAGAAACATCGAGCTTGTTTGAGCAATATTCATATATCCTTTTGCGGGAAATTTTTAGTATCCCGATAATATCGCGCAGTATTTCCGCGTTTAAAATATCCGGAAGATCATCTGTTAGCCTATTTTCGTTTTTTATTTTTTCGGCTATATCGGTAAAAATATATTCGTGCCCGTCCTTTTCCGGTGAAATTATTGAATATCTGAAATATGTGCCGGTGTAAATACTTTTTACAATGTCCTTTTTTATCGTTCCGCAGTCTCTCGGAATATCGTTCAAATAAAAATATTCGTTTTCACCAGAACCCTTTAGTAAAATAAAGTGATCGTCACGCCATAATTTCGAACCGTATTTTTGCGTTATGTAATCGCTGCTGACAGAAACGGCTAGATATTCGCTGCTGTCCGTATCCGGTATTGATTCGGGAGCAAAATTATATTCCGATATTATAACGCCCATATCTTTTACGCTTTTCTGAAGTCGTTCGATCGAATCATAGGATGCATAAGCGGCATTTTTATACAAAAAGTCAAACGCAACAGTATTAAACGGAACATAGCTTTTACCGTACAAAAACGTATAATTATACCCATGTTCCGCTAAAGCGTATAAAATATAATTTTCGATACATGAAAGTCCCAATATACCGTTGAGAAGTGTGCTGTCAAAATTTTGTTTTATCATAATATCAAAAAATCCGTTTCTTTATAATTTATTTGTTCGGGCGTATTGTTTTGCCTGATGCGTTTTTATCGATTTTATCCACAATGTTCAGTTCGGAGGGCATTTGGTATGGAGGAAGTATTTCGGAAATGATTTTTATCAAATCCTTTTGTTTAACCGGTTGGTTAACCGTTACGTTTATTCCGATACTTTCGCCCGATTTCCCTCTTATCCGGTAAACGACTGCTCCGGTAATTATTCCGGTTTGCAAAACCGCGTTTTCTATTTCAAGAGGGTAGATATTCATTCCTGCCCTGATAATCATATCGTCCGCTCTTGATAAAATGTACAATAAATTATTATTGTCAATAAAACCTATGTCCCCTGTGTTAAACCATCCGTCGGATAATATTTTTTCATTTTGGGTTATGTTCCTGTAATACCCCCCCATAAGATACGGAGTCTTAATCATAACCAGTCCTTCCTCACATCGGGGCAGCTCACGGCCGGTATCCGAAACGTCCGTTATTTTTATCGAAACGCCTCTGAGAGGTATCCCGACCGAACCGGGATAAAGATCATATAAATCGGGTGAAAGCCAGCTTACTCTAGGCGATGCTTCCGTCAGTCCGTATACATTATATATATCGGTATCTGGAAAAGCTTCTCTTATCGCGCGCGCGTTTTCGGTTCCGGTACATTCGCCGCTCAGCGCAATGGTTTTCAACGCTGTACCGCGTCCGCTCCGCTTTATAAAAGCGGATAAATGAGTGAAAAGCGTGGGAGTGGCGCACATTATATCAATTTCGCAGTTCCCGATTTTATTAAGAACCGAAACGGGATTATAAGATTCATTGAAAAAGCGGATATTAAGTCCTTTATACAGCGACAGCAGAAATTCACCGGTCAAAACGGCGCAGTGGTAAAGCGGACGCGCTATCAATATGTTTTCTCCGGCTTTTACGCTGAAGTATTCGGATATTGCAGACGCATTGCCGGTTAAACCTGATTCCGTTATGATCGCACCTTTGGGAACTCCGGTAGTTCCGGAGGTGCACATTATCGCCGCCGCTTCGGAAAGAGCGGGATCCTCGGTGTAAACCGATTTTATATTGACCGAAGTTTTATTAACAATATCATAAACTGAAATGTTGTATCTCACGTAATTTATTTCGTCGGTAATCAACAAGTCCGGTTCGGTCAAGTCTATAATGCCGTCGCAATGGCGGGAGCCGTAATTATCCGACATCGGCACAGGCACAATTCCGGCACACCAACAAGACAGCAACGCCAGCGCGGCGTTAAGCTCTCGTTTGCAAAGGACGGAGGCTTTTATTTTTCTTCCGCCTGATATTTGTATCAAATCACCGCATGCAAAATAAACGCGTTCCTTGATTTCTTTTGAACTCAGGGTCTCATAATCATCCGACCATAAAACCGTCCGGCTGTTATTGAGGCAGCCGGATATAAAAGCCCGCATCATATATTTTCCTCCCTGGAATTTCGAACATATTTTTCTGTCAGCGCGACAATACCGCCCACTGTTTTAAGCTGCGAAGGATCAAGATCAGACTCATCAAAAAATATATTAAAATTATCCTCCAACGCTATTATCAACTCGACAGTCCTGAGCGAATCTATTCCTATGTCGGAGAGCAGTTCGTCCACGTTAAGCTCGTCCTCGCTGATAACAGCAAGCTCGGCTATCGCCGTTATGACAGTTTCATATATCATGTGTATAAAATCCTCGGTTTTTTTCGGTGTTTAATGTTATTTCAACTCTGTACTTAAATAAATTGTTTCCCATTTTACGTTCCTTTAGTTCGAAATTATAATATGCATGTTATATGGATTTTTAATTTCGCTGTCATCAACGCTTTTCATAATTTTAATAAATAGGTATATTAAAATTATTAATTATAATAAATCATAAAGATATAGATAAATTGACAGCGGGAATTTCAACAATATACATTATATTGCAGATTTCAACTATTGTTGTGCAAAAATCCGTTACTTTTATAATTTTTATATCCGGAATATCGGATTGGTCTACAATTAAACAGTTTATATACAGATTAATATAAAGAACATTTTTATTAGCCAATATTCCTTCCAAAAAATTTTGAACTCTGTCCATTCTTGTTTTCAAGCTTTCATCCCTGCTGACTTTTTCATTAAAATTATAATGCTCAATACTGTCCAAACCGAATAAAATATCCGCATTAAATGTCAGAGGGGAATCAGTTAATTCAAAAAAGATACAGTTTTTTGTTTTGAAATTTAATATTGTTCTTATATTAGCTGAAATATTTCCGTTTAAATTTATTCCTATTTTGTTATAGTTTGCAATTTTTTGAATATTAAAAGAAAAATCCTCTATTTTTAAATAGTTGTTGAATTTATGATATATATTACCCGCTATTCCTATACTCATAAAGACTCCTAAAAAATATTATTTATAATTTATGGTGTATATGGAGTTTCATAATTGCCATTTGGTTGATTTGACGAATTATATGAATAATGATGTGTATGTGGTTGGACATATCCAATTCCTTCTATATAATGGGCGTGCATAAAATCTGTTCTTGTTGCTACTAAATTATTATCACCATAAGTTGTAATAGATCTAATTAATCCGGTAGCCTGATCATATTGAATATAAGTAGTTCCGGGTGTTCCACTTAATGGTGCTTGGGAATAACAGTTTCCAGTCGCTGCCATTGGCTGAAGTTCTTCTATTACCGATTCTTCAAATTCCGTAGTTATAATCGCAGAATAATCGGCATCGGTGATTTCGTTTTCGTCAACGATAATCCTTAAAACATCTGATCCGCCGAAAGCGACCGAATGAAATCCACCCTGTAATATAATAAGCAGGTTTAGGACAATACATAACAATGTAATTATTTTTTTGTTTTTCATTTTAATAATTCTCCTAATTATTAATTTTTTGTTTTTCAATCCCTTTTAATTCTAACAGAAACCGCATTTTTAGCCGGTATCGTAAAATGCTCGGTTCACGGATATGCAACAATATTTTTCCCGAATTTCACTTTCATCAACTTCTTTCATTTTCCATAATTAATATTTATATAAAAACATTAACTCCCAAGCTCTTCCCCGGTTATCTCGCAAAGCTGTGCAATTGTTCCGGCATAATCCATTATTAAAAATTCCTGGGGGAATTCTATATTGAACTTGTCCTCTATTCCGATTATGATAGATATAAAAGCAAGCGAGGTAACGCCTATTTCGTTCAGCTTTGTATCG